>NZ_CP013106.1:3171657-3488823 GCF_001431725.1 Halomonas huangheensis
GCGGCAACATGATGTAGCGAATGGCCTGCCACCGACTCATACCACAGGCCCGGGCCGCCACCATCTGCCCGCGGGGGACCGACAGCACCGAACCGCGGAAGTATTCGGCCTGGTAGGCCGCACTGTTGAGAGTGATGGCAATCACCGCTGCGGTGAAAGCATCGAAGACAATGCCAACATGAGGCAAGCCAAGGTAGATGAAGAACATCTGCACCAGCATTGGCGTGCCGCGGAACAGTTCGATATAGGCCGTACTCAGCCAGTAGAACAGGCGACCACCATAAACCCGAGCCCAGCACAGCATCAGGCCAAGGAAGAATCCCAGCGTAATCGCAATCACCCACAGCGCCAGAGTTACCGGTACGCCCTTGAGCAAGGCGGGCAACCATTCAATGCCAAAATGGATAAATTCCAGCATCGCTTTCACCCGTGTTCGGCAATGACATTGAGAAAGGATCGTGTGCGCTCACTCGTGGCGCCAGTAAAAAGCTGCTCCGGCGGCCCCTGCTCAACGATGTGGCCATTTTCCATGAAGATCAGTTCATCGGCCGCCCGTCTGGCAAAGCTCATCTCGTGGGTGACAACCACCATGGTCATGCCCTCAGCGGCCAATGCCTGCATCACGCGGACTACCTCGCTGGTCAATTCAGGATCCAGCGCCGAGGTTGGCTCGTCGAACAGCAATACGTCTGGATCCATGGCCAATGCTCGCGCTATGGAAACACGCTGCTGTTGCCCCCCGGAGAGTTCTGCTGGGTAAGCTCCCGCCTTGTCCGCCAAACCAACTCGCTCGAGCTCCTGTTGAGCGCGCTCTGTGGCTCCCCGAGCGCCCATTCCCTTGACCTTGATCTGGCAGATACGGACGTTGTCGAGCACCGTCAGATGCGAAAACAGATTGAAGTCCTGAAACACGAACCCCATCCGCGCACGCATGGCATCGATATTGCGCTCAAGCACTTCTTCACCAGCCAGAAATATTCTGCCAGCGTCCGGTGGCGTGAGGTGATTGATACAACGCAGCAAGGTACTTTTCCCCGAGCCGGAAGGACCGATCAGCACCTTGGTTTCCCCCTTGCGCAGACCAAAGCCAATACCCTTCAGGACTTCGAGGTCATCGTAGCTCTTGCGTAGATCACGCACATCGAGGACAAGGTCGTCTGCCATTGCATGCATTCCCATCGGTGTTATTTTTCGAAGCCCGGTACCGCAAGCTTGCGTTCAAGAGCGTAAAGCAGGCTGTTTCCAGTACGGTTCAGAATGAAGTAAAGCAGTGCCACCACGGCAAAAACGAGCAGCACATTACCTTGTGTACTGGTGATGATGTAGTGCGCCTGGCGAGTCAACTCCACTACCCCGATCACATAGGCCAGTGAGGTTTCCTTGATCTCCGATGAGAACTCGTTGGTCCATGGTCCTATCGCGTGCCGCGCCGCCTGAGGAAATACGATATAGCGAATGGCCTTGAGTCGAGACATCCCCATGGCCCTGGCGGCCATCATCTGTCCGGCAGGCACCGATTTGAATGCACTACGAAATATCTGTGACTGATAGGCCGCCGAGCGCAGCCCCATGGCAAGGATTGCCGCCGCAAAGGCGGAAATATCGTAGATGCCGGATACGCCATAGTAGAAGATAAACAGCATTATGATGATCGGGACACCGCGGAATACCCGTTCGTACATTATCAGCGGCCATTGAACAAGCCGGGTTCGCGGGCCATACAGTTGCACCAGGCAGATTGCCATCCCCAGTACAAACCCGATAATCAACAGTGCGACCAGCAGTATCACAGCCACACCTAATCCCTTGAGAAGAAAAGGGAAGTCCCTTATCAATACGCTGTAGATATCCATGCCGATTTCCCTGACACGACAAGCGCCCTTCCGAGATGCAGAAAGGCGCTTGTCATCAGATCAGTTTATTCGTTGCCAAGCTCTGGAAGGCCTGCAACCGGCTTGTTATACGTATCAACGAAATCCGGCATGTTCCCCGGAATCGCAGGAGGAGTGATTCCGGGAATATATTGCTCGATAATTTCCTGCCATTGTCCCGACTCATCAATCGCCGTGATCCCCTGGTTCAGCGACGCCAGAAGATCCTGCGGATCACCCTTGGATACCGCCAGTGCCAGTGGAGCGCGAATATAGATCTTGCCGGCCATTCTTATTGGCTTGCCAGCATTGATGTATTCCTGAGCCGAGGTATCGTCGACGATAACGGATGAAATTCTGCCGATGGCCATATCATCCACCGCTGTGACATAACTCTCGTATGTCGCCAGCTCAACATCGATGTCATTGTTGACGACATTCTCTTCCATCCAGGCCTGTTGTGAAGAGCCACCCTGTACACCGATACGAGCGCCGCAACACACGGCAGTGAAGACATTGGCCTCGGAGTCCTCTGGCACCAGTACGACGTCGTTGGTCTCCCACCAGGGGATAGTGAAATCGATTGCCTCACTGCGCTCTTCCGTAACCGTGAGGCCGGTTGCCAGAATATCGATCTTCTCGGCAGCCAGTGCCGGAATCAGCGAGGGAAACGGCATATCCTGAAACTCGATTTCGATGCCCATCTCGTCAGCAATGGCATTCATGGCATCGATGGCGATGCCCTTGAACTCGCCACTCTCGACGTAGGCCCAAGGGGGGAAGGATGCCTCGACCCCGACGGTATAAGGGTCCTGAGCAGAGGCAGTAGTCGCCAGGCCGCTGCCGACCAGAGCAACGGCAGCAAGAGACGCAGAGCGGAGCAGTGAAGATGTCATACCTTTCATGATCTTCTCGCATTAGCGGTGAATTTTATTATTAGCGTTGTAACTATGGTCGTTACTTTCAATAACTGTCAATCATCCCTCGACCACCGAGTCTGCACTCAGTCCAGCAACATCATGCCCTGCTCAATATCCGCTTCAATGGCCTGGCAGAAGGCTTCTCGATCGCCATGACGCAGCGCCTGAGTGATCTGGCGATGGTAGTCATCCGCGATGCTGGAGGCCCCCCAACGCGTACAGATCTGCCGCATGCTCGGGCCATATTGCAGCCACAGAATCTCGATCAAAGGCAGCAGTACTGTGGAGCCACTGCGCTGATAGATATGGAAATGAAAACGATGGTTGCCTCGCATATAGCGGGGTAGATCGGCTTCGGCGATGGCGGTGTTGATCCGTTCATCGAAGCTCTCGAGAATCTGCACATCGCGCTCATCGAGCGAATCAAACGCCTGGCGTGAGACTTCCGTCTCCAGATTACAGCGCGCGTACAACACCTCATGAAAGCGTTCGCGCGAAAGGTGCGGAACGATGATCTTGCGGCTATCCGAGAACACCAACGCCCCTTCCGTGACCAGCCAACGCAGCGCTTCACGGGCTGGCATTGCACTGGTGCCGTACTGCGCGGCAACGGAACGAATCGAGATCACCTCGCCCGGAGCAAAGTCGCCCTCACACAGGCGTAGCTTCAACGCACGGTGCAAACGCGTCGATGCCGTATCCGGCATGTAGGGCGGCGCTTCACTGGCAGTCATATCGCCCGCACCTCCTGAAGCACGTGGTGCCGCGGTAGCCGCCGCAGTTTGGTCTATGCCTTGCGTCATGGTGCTCCTCGATGGGTCCCGCCCTGATGAATCTGTTGTTGCTGCATGAGCCTATGCTGCCCGAAGTACTGCTGTCGAGGCCTCTGCTGTCGAGGCCCCTGCTGTCGAAGCCCCTGCTATCGATAGCTCTGTAGTAGATGATCCTGGTATTGGTAGTCCTGCTGTCGGTAGCCCTGCTGGTGATAGCGGCTCACGTAAACCTCTTGTTCCCACGATAGGCTCTTGCTAGTGTGATCACAACATGTGATCACACCTATACACCCAACCATCGAATCATCCATCCGGAGAGCCCATGACCGAACCGCGCTGTGCGTCCTACTACTCTGCTACTGTTCACCAGGAGTCGGAGTATCCGGCGCTGGAAGGCGATCATCATGTCGACGTTGCCGTGATAGGCGGCGGTTTCACTGGCGTGAATACCGCATTGGAGTTGGCCGAACGCGGCTATTCCGTGGGGCTGGTCGAGGCCAACAAGGTGGGTTGGGGAGCCAGTGGACGCAACGGTGGTCAGGTCACCGGTAGTCTCTCGGGGCAGGATGCCATGCTCAAACAGCTGAGCAAGCCACTGGGTCAGCAGGATGCCGAGGATTTCGTATGGGGGCTACGTTGGCGCGGGCACCGTATCCTTCGCGAGCGCGTCGAGAAATACGCCATTCCCTGCGACCTCAAGTTCGGCCATCTACAGGCTGCATGGCAACCCAGCCATATCGACGAACTCAAACGCGACTATGATGCCTCTCAGCATCATGACATCGGCCGGCACATCGAATGGTTGGATACTGAGGCCACCCGGGCGGTGATTGGCACCAGGCTGTATCATGGCGCCATTCGCAACAACTACAACATGCACCTGCACCCACTGAACCTGTGTCTTGGTGAAGCACGCGCTGCGGAATCGCTGGGCGTAAAACTGTTCGAACGCTCACCAGTACGCAATATCGTGCATGGCGATAAACCCCGCGTCGAAACCGACAGAGGACGACTGATCGCCAACGCTGTTGTCCTCGCGGGTAATGCCTATCACCGTCTCGAACGCAAGACGCTGGGCGGCAAGCTGTTCCCGGCTTCTCTGGGCATCGTGACCACGGAGCCCCTGAGTCTTGCACAGCGCAAGGCCATCAACCCCGACGACCTTGCGGTCTACGATACCCGTTTCGTGCTCGACTACTACCGGTTGACTGCCGATGGCCGACTGTTGTTTGGCGGTGGAGCCAACTATTCCGGCAAGGCCACGGCCGATGTCGGCGCCGAGCTGAGACCGAGACTGGAACACACCTTTCCCCAGCTCAAGGGCATTGGTCTCGACTTCCAGTGGCAAGGTATGGCCGGCATCGTCATCAACCGTATCCCGCAACTTGGCCAGCTATCGCCCGGCGTCTTCTATGCCCAGGGCTACTCCGGCCATGGTATCGCCACATCGCATATCGTCAGCAACATCATGGCCGACGCCGTCAGTGGGCAGCTCGAAGAATTCGATCTGTTCGCCAATATGCGCCACTGGCGGATACCGCTCAGTGACCAACTGGGCAATGCGTTGCTCTCTGCAGGCATGTGGTACTACCAGCTACGCGAGAAACTACGCTGACCCAACATCTTCTTCAAGCAATTGATTTAAAAATATTTTTATAACCCTCTCTTTCCACAACAACAACCCTCGGAGAGATTCCATGGAAGACATCTTCCCGCTGAGCGGCCCACTGGTACTGATCCCCACTGTCGTGGTACTGGCACTGGCCCTGTGGACAAGACGTGCTCTCGAACCGTTAGTGGCCGGTGCCTTTGTCGGCACCCTGATGATCGACCCCGGCAATGCGCTATCGACGCTGTCGGACAGCCTGATGACGGTCATGACCGATGAGGACGTCGCCTGGGTCATCATGGTCTGTGGCCTGATGGGTAGTATCATCGCGCTGCTGCTCAAGTCGGGGGCTTCGCGAGCGTTCGCCACTGGCTTATTGCGCTATATCACCAGCAAGCCCCGTGCGCTGATCGGCTGTTGGTTCATGGGTATCGTGCTGTTTGTCGACGACTACCTGAACTCACTGGCGGTTGGTACCTCCATGCGCCAGGTGACGGATCGCTTCAAGACTTCACGCGAAATGCTGGCCTATGTCATCGACTCCACTGCGGCCCCGATCAGCGTGCTGATCCCGATCTCGACCTGGGCAGTGTTCTTCGGTGCCCTGATCGAGAAGAATGGCCTCGCCCCCGATGGCCAGGGCGTAATGACCTACATCCAGGCCATTCCTTTCATGTTCTACCCCTGGCTGGCGGTGGCGCTGGTGCCATTGGTCGCCTATCGCAAGATCCCGCTGCTCGGCCCCATGAAACGTGCAGAACTGCGTGCCGAGAACGAAGGCAAGTGCGTACCTCCCGGCGCGGAACACATCGATGATGAAATCGCCCATCTGCAGGCTGCCGATACCACGAAAGGCAGTATCTGGGCCTTCCTGATACCGATGGCATCACTGGCATTCTTCACCTGGTGGTTCGATCTCGATTTCCTGATGGGTATCTTCGTTACCCTCGGCGGCATGATCGTCGGCTTCATCGCCTTGAAGAAGCTGTCACCCAGAGAGACCTTCGACAACATCCTCGAAGGCTTCAAATCGATGCTCGATGCACTGGCAGTACTGGTGGCCGCCTTCCTGTTCAATGAAGTCAACACCGCACTGGGGCTCAATGAGTACATCATCAACGCCGTTCAGCCGCTGATCAGTGCCGAGTTCCTGCCCTTCATCATCTTTGCGCTGATGGGCTTCGTATCCTTCGCCACTGGCTCCAATTGGGGCGTATTCGTCATCATCCTGCCGATCGTGACCACTCTGGGACACAACCTCGGCGCAGACATGACACTGGTCATCGGCGCCACCCTCTCGGCCAGCACCTTCGGTAGCCACGCCTGCTTCTACTCGGATGCCACCGTGCTGACCGCCCAGGCCAGTGGTTGTACACCCTTCCAGCATGCCCTTACCCAGTTGCCTTATGCTGCAATGGCGGGCTGTGTGGCTGCACTGCTCTACCTGATCCTCGGCTTCACCCTATAGGGATGTATGGACTCCGTCATGACTATCGGTACTGAAACAAGCAGCACCATCGACTCACCTGGAAACTCCATTTACTGGAGTGCCAGCCACATGGAGCCCGCGCGACGATTCGCGCCACTTGAAGGGCGCCAGCAGGCCGATGTGGTGATTGTCGGTGGCGGTTTCACCGGACTATGGACCGCCTGGTACCTCAAGCAGCTGGCCCCGGACCAACACATTGCAGTAGTGGAAGCCGAGTGTTTTGGCCACGGCGCCTCGGGACGCAATGGCGGCTGGGTGATCGGCAATATTGCCGGGCTCGAACGCCACCTACATGGTCTGGATACCGACACTCGCCAGGCGCTTTGCCGAATGCTCGGCGACAACGTCGACGACATTGGTGCGGCACTGAGCGATGCCGACATCGATGCGGATTTCCACAAGGGCGGCGCGCTCAACGTCGCCGCACGCTACGCAGCCCAGCAGGGACTACAGCGCAGCTATCTGGCCCACTTGCATGAATTGGGTTTCAGCGACCGGGACTGCCGCTGGCTGAATGCCGACGAGTTGACCATGATGGCACGCTTTCGCCGCCCTTTTGGCGCAGTATTCCAACGCCAGGTAGCAACTCTTCACCCACGCAAGCTGATCCACGGCCTGGTCCAGCAACTCGCAGCCTCGGGAGTACAGCTGTATGAGCACAGCCGCGTAACCAGTGTGGCCGAACGGCGAGTGAGTACTCACGAGGGCAGCGTGCAGGCGCAGACGGTGGTGATCGCTACTGAAGGGTACAGCGAGCAGCTGGCCAATATTCGCCGGCATGTGATTCCAGTTCAGAGCCTGGTGATCGCCACCGAGCCATTGACCAATGCCACGTGGGATGCGCTAGGGCTGGACTCGCGGCCGACCTTTGCCGATGCCAGCAGGTTGATCAACTATGGGCATCGTACCCGTGACGGACGTCTGGTCTTCGGTGCCCGCGGCAACTATCAACTGGGCGCTCATCCCCGGCACGACCCCGCCATCAGCGATGCTGATATCGACATGCGTCGAAAGCTGCTGGTGGATATGTTCCCGGCTCTCGAGGATGTCGCAGTCACCCATGGTTGGGGCGGCTCACTGGGGCTATCGCGCAGTTTCCGTCCCCATGCGATCCTTGCCGGTAAGCAGGGGCTCGCTACGGCGGGAGGATACGCCGGTGAAGGGGTTGCGGCTTCACACCTGATGGGACGCACTCTGGCCGAAATGATACTCGGCGAAGACAGCTCCCGAACTCGAGCCCCCTGGGCCTTTCACGGAACATCGCTCCAGGAGGTGGTCAAGCGTTGGGAGCCGGAACCCCTACGCTGGCTGGCGGCACAGACGATACTGACGAGCTATGCCACTGAGGAGGCGCTGATGAGCAGAGAACGTCACCTGCCTCTGATCAGCCCCGGACTCAGTTGGTTGAACAATACCTTTGCCTCGGTCATCGAATAGCATCAGCCGATGGTCATGACGATACAAGGATACACCGAGCCTTGCGCGGTTCGGCCCATACTCTGAATTCAGGACGGAGACACCAGCATGTTGATTATCCATAGCGACAGGACACGCCAACGCCGCACGCAGACCGAACTATCTGGCGGCGAGCTGGTCAGCCCCTTCGAGTGTCCCGAGCGCGTCGACTACATCATTCAACGTGCTCGCGATGCGCAATTGGGTGACATTCGCGAACCCATGGAGCATGGCATAGACCCGGTGCTGGCTATTCATGACCGCGGCTACATCGACTTTCTGAGCACCGCCTGGCAGCATTGGAAGGCCGATGGCCATGCTGGCGAGGCGATCGCCAATATCTGGCCGACACGCCGCATGCCGGGGCGTCACATCCCGCGCAATATCGAGGGTCGGCTGGGCTACTACGCGCTTGCCGGGGAAACCTCATTAACCGCCGATAGCTTCGAGTCCGCCCTGCTCAGTAAAGACATCGCCCTGACCGCGCTGGACCATGTGCTGGACAACGGCAACAGCGCCTTTGCCTTGTGCCGCCCCCCGGGTCATCACGCCGCGGTCGACCAGTTCGGCGGTTACTGCTTCATCAATAACGTCGCCGTGGCCGCTCAACGTGCATTGGACAAGGGCCATCAGCGGGTCGCGATCCTCGATGTCGACTTTCATCACGGTAACGGCACCCAGGACATCTTCTATGCACGCAACGATGTTCTGACGCTTTCGCTGCACGGTGACCCGATGGACGAATTCCCTTACTTCCTCGGGTTTGCCGAGGAAACCGGTGAAGGGCCGGGCGAGGGGTTCAACATCAACTATCCCCTGCCCAGTGGCACCGACTACACCACCTGGGCCAAGCATCTCGAACTGGCGAAAGAACGTATCAGCGAATTCAGGCCCGAACTGCTGATCATCGCCCTGGGAGTAGATACCTTCGAGAACGATCCGATCAGCTCCTTCAAGTTGAAGAGCGAGGATTACCTCGATGTCGGACACCGCATTGCGGCGCTTGGCCTGCCCACCCTATTCGTTATGGAAGGCGGCTACGCCGTGGAGGAAATCGGCATCAACGCCGTCAATGTTCTGAAAGGCTTCAGCAACGCCTGAGCCACGAACCAATACGTCCAGTCCACATCCAGCCGGCGAGTCGTCCTCACCGGCTGGCTGCGGCAACGGCCCAGTAACAACAGCAATGATCCAATAACAACGGCAACGGCCCAATAACAACAGCAGGAGGTGCCGAGTCATGACGGATTACAAGCCTTCCACATTGCCCCCCGCGCATGACGGCCAGGGCAGCGACCTGAAACGTATCCTCGGGCTACCCGCCCTCGTTTTCTTCGGCCTCGCCTATATGGTGCCGTTGACCGTCTTCACGACCTATGGCGTGGTCACCGAGACAACCAATGGCCACGTGCCCATGGCCTACATCATAACCCTGGCGGCAATGTTCTTTACTGCCTGGAGTTATGGGCGCATGGTCGAGCATTATCCCCAGGCCGGTTCCGCCTACACCTACACGAGACGCGCCTTCGGCGGCCGGATCGGATTCATGGTTGGCTGGGCGTTGCTGCTCGACTACATCTTCCTGCCGATGATCAATTACCTGGTGATCGGCATCTATATGAAGGAATACTTCCCGGCAATCGATCAAGGCTGGTGGATCGTCGGTGCCATTGCGGCGGTTACTCTATTGAATGTGCTCGGCATCAAGCTGGTAGCGCGCATGAACTTGATCATCATCGCCTTCCAGTTCGTGTTCCTCGCAGTATTCATTGCCATGGCCTTCAGCAGCATGAGCAGTGGCTCCACCCCTTCCCTGCTCGCTCCATTCCACAGCGAATCCCTGCAATGGGCATCCATCGTTGGTGGTGCTGCGATTCTGTGCCTGTCGTTTCTCGGCTTCGATGCCGTATCGACCCTGAGTGAGGAAACTCGAGACCCGAAGCGCGACATTCCCCGGGCGATCATGCTGTGCACACTGGTTGGCGGTCTGCTGTTCATCCTTGCCTCCTGGGTGGGTCACATGGTGTTCCCCGACTACAGTCAGTTCGGCAGCGTCGACTCGGCGGCAGTGGATGTCATGCGCCACACTGGTGGCGCCTTCCTCGTGACCTTCTTCACTGCCGCCTATGTTGCAGGCTGCTTCGCCTCTGCCATGGCCTCCCAGGCCAGCGTCTCGCGTATTCTCTATGCCATGGGGCGTGACCGTGTCCTGCCGAGCATTCTCGGCAAGGTCAGCGAACGTTATGGCACGCCGCTGATATCAACCCTGGTGGTTGGCGCCATTTCACTGATGGCATTGGTCATCAGTCTGGAACTGGCCGCCACCATGATCAGTTTCGGCGCACTGGTGGCCTTCTCCTTCGTCAACCTGTCGGTCATCAAGCACTATCTGCTGGATGAACACCTGCTGCAGCCTCGCAACATGTTCCGTTATGGCGTCATGCCCGGCATCGGTTTCCTGCTGACGATCTGGCTCTGGACCAGCCTTTCCGGCTACACCTTCCAGGTGGGCTTGAGCTGGGTCGCGGCGGGCTTCCTCTACCTGCTCTACCTGACCCGCCTGTTCAAACAGGACGTACCCGATTTCGACCTCAACGAAGCCTGAATTCGACCATGAACAAGGCCGCCCCGCCATTGCGGAGCGGCCTCTATCGCGATATCACCTATCAGCATAAAGCTGAACAACGTCACCCTGAGCGTGCTGCCATTTCAGTGGGCTCGCAATGCCTGCAACGCAATATCCAGCGCCTGCGGATAATCAGCCTCGGCGATGGCATCAGCTACCTGCTCCTTGAAGTACTGCTGCGTGGCATGGTTGCTTTCAAGAGCCTGGAACTCGCTCAACGACTGGATCATCTGCGGTGTCAACACATCCAACCGAGGACGAATGTCGCTGGCCAGATCCGGTGGAGAATCGAAGGGTGGACGTGATTCCTGCTGCCATTGCTGATGAAGTTGTTGCTGAACCGTCTTGCTGGCATCGAACTGGTCCTGAAAGAAGGAGTGCGCGAGGTCCTCGTCAACACCTTGCTGCCGTGCCTCGACCACAACTCGATCAAGAATCTGGGTCTCTCGTTCCGGGACATTGATTGGCGCTCCGGAATTCCACTTGGCCTTCGCCACATCTGGAGCAATCATCAACCGCTGCTCGACCTGCTCCAGCAATCCATCCAACGTCTGCCTGGCATCATCAGACACCTCGTGACTGTCTGCCTGAGCAACACCACCGATCATCAACCCACCGGCCAACACCAGGGCATGGCGCAGCCCCACTCGCTTGAGACCCCTTGAAACTCGACTCATGACTTCTCTTCCCTGTTTTATCCAAGAGCGTTCTGTTCATGAATGTTGCACTCAAAAGTGCGGCATTCTTGAACCATCAAGTTCCCTGTCACCGGCAATGCTGTCAACCGCCTTCGGGTGAGTCCCTGCCCCAATGGACCTCGGTCGAGACAGTGACCAGCCAGACCAGATGGTCGCAAACATGTTCCTGTAATCAGGTAAGAGGGTGTTTACAAGCTACTACGCCTGACCATACGGCGTTGAGCCCAAACGTAGCGGATACAAAATCCGAAGTCTGGCCCGATGGGCTAACGAAACGAGTCAATCAGCCCGAAAATTCTCATCTACATACTCAGGGTATAGGTGAGAATGATGCCAAGGCTGACGCACCAGCACCGAACAACCCGCCAGGAATGCTCCCTCCCCGCTCCCTTTCTGTGCGCAAAGTCGCCACAACAGTCGCATAACGGTTGCATCGCACTGGCCCGCTCCGGCATGCTACGAATGAATCGTTGTGTATCCCATCATCCGGAGCCCCTGCGTGCGGGATACCAGCCTCAAGCATTCGCCAGTATGGGACGTTCAGCGTTGAACCATGTGTTCAGAATCACGTCTCTCCAACGGAAAGGAAAGGAGAACTCGCTTCATGTTTGATCAACTAGCGTCACGCCTGCGTATTGCTGGCCTGTTGGGCGTGATGGCCCTATCGCCTGCGGCGTTCGCTCAGGATTCCGGCCCGGCGATGAATACTGAGACTTTCCAGGATTGGGAGGTCAACTGTCCGGCCAACGCTGCAGATGGGGCCTGCACCATGACCCAACTGGTCGATGGTTCCAGTGGTGAACCAGTGCTGCGCGTGGTCGTCGGCAATCCCCCGCAGTTGGGCAGTGCTGCCATCACCTTCCTGACTCCATTGGGCGTTCGTCTGGCCCCTGGCCTGCAACTCCAGATAGGCAGCAATGAGCCGATTGGCATGCCCTATCAGGTCTGTGTACCTCAAGGCTGCCGTGCAGACCTGCCGATTCGCCCGGAACTGCTCACTCAGTTGCAAGGTGGTAGCACCGCGACGGTCAGCATGATTGACCCGAACGGTCAGCGTACGAACCTGAATGTGTCACTGATGGGCTTCAGTGCCGCCAAGCAACGCGTCGACCAGAACTGATCGATCTGGCTCTATACCGGCGGTCTTGCGACCGCCGGTGATGCTTCACTGACCCTCACCAATCTTGATGCCTGCCGTTAGCCCGGCATATATGTCGTCGTCTCCTCGCAGAATACCACCTTGCTGTGCTATGCCTGTTGAAGCTTCCGCCAACAGGAACATGGCCAATGTCACTCGAATACCTTCTGACAACTCTTGTGGTAGTGCTCGCACCCGGCGGTGGTGTGCTGTACACACTCTCCATCGGGCTGGCCCATGGCGCTCGCGCCAGTGTCGCCGCCGCCACTGGCTGCACCCTGGGAATCATTCCCTCGCTGATTGCCAGCATCACCGGCCTGGCTGCTGTGCTGCATACCAGCGCGCTGGCCTTCCAGGTCATCAAGGTGCTTGGTGTGCTCTACCTGTTGTACATGGCCTGGCGCACCCTTCGTGACAGCGGCACGCTGAGCGTAGAAGCCTCTTCGGAACCCCGTGCTTCCCTGCTGCGCATTGCCACCACCGGTACTTTGATCAACGTACTGAACCCCAAACTATCGCTGTTCTTCCTCGCCTTTCTGCCACAGTTTGTCGTCACCAACGGGGTGGCTGCCATGTTCGATATGCTGACGCTGGGCGGCGTGTTCATGCTGGTGACCTGGGTGATTTTCATCGGCTACGGAGCTGGTGCGGCCTGGCTGCGTCGCCATGTGATCGGGCGACCGTCGGTACAGACATGGATGCGACGCAGTATTGCCGGAGTCTTCGTCATGCTGGGAGCCAGGCTGGCGGTCAGTGAGCGCTGAGCCACAGGACATCACTCCTGTTTCGGAGCGGGACCAGTACTGCTTCTGACCACCAGTTCGAAAGGCATCACACGACGGGTGTCACGTTTGATTTCGTGGCCCTCGATGATATCCACCAGCAACGCCACAGCTTCATGGCCAAAGTCTTCCGCCGGCTGAGCGATGGTGGTGATCGGTGGATCGGTGTACCGCGCGAAGGGAATGTCATCGAAGCCTGCCACCGAGATATCCTCGGGAATTCGCAGCCCTGCTTCCTTGACTCGTTTGATGGCGCCGATCGCCATTTCGTCATTCTCGCAGAAGATCGCAGTGGGTCGGCATCGCTGCTCGAGCAACGATGCCGCGGCACGATAACCTGACGCCAGCGAGAAATCGCCAGGACACAGCAGGTCCCCATCCGGTGGGATACCCGCATCCTCCAGAGCTTCCTGATAACCACGCAGTCGATCACGCGTAAGCGGACTCAGACGCGGTCCCTTGATCATTCCGATACGCCGATGTCCCAACTGAATCAGGTGCTCGGTCATTACTCGGGCAGCCGTGCGGTTGTCCAGATGTACACGCGGACAAGGAGCGTCATCCAACACCTCACAGGCATTGACCATCGGTAATGGGTCAATGCCCTGATGGTCATCAAATGGATAAAAGGCTCTCAACTGGATGATGCCATCCGCCTGCCGATTGCTGACCATGGTCGCGTAGTCACGCTCGGCCTGCTCATTGGCCAACGTGTTGCACAACAGCACGGAATAGCCCCGACGACTGGCGGCTTCCTGTATACCGCTGATCACCCGCGAGAAGAAGGTATTGGCAACTGTCGGCACCAGTACCACGAGATTGCGGGTACGCTGCGAGCGAAACTGAACCGCAGTCAGATTGGGCCGATAGCCACTACGCTCGACAGCGGCCAGAACACGCTTCCGAGTCTCGGGTGACACAATGTCTGGCGACTTCAGCGCCCGGGAGACAGTCGCTACTGACACGCCGGCCATCTCCGCCACCTCGCGTATATTGGTCATATTCGCTGGCTCTTGTCCTCAAAAACGTGAGTAGGCCCTTCCCCCACAACCTATAGTCTAATTCAAGGCAGACTTTGCGACAGTTTTCAATGCATTGAATTGCATAGCCTGATCTCCGGACGATCCTGGTGCTCCGAGCTACGCCGTACCTACGATGACTTGAGCCATACTACAATCCCTTGAACGGCGGCCGACTGCTCCAGCTTGCCAGGACCTAGGTCGCATTGCTGGTCATCAGTATCCGGTTCATCATCTTGGCATCGCTCGATGTAACCGGTTACATTGATGGCTATCACCTACGTTTCGCTGCTGGAGGTCCCATGAATGAATACATCATTTATCGGCCAGATTCACTGCCTGGAGGCCTCTCTGGTCGGCGAACCCCTCAATTCCCGGAGGCCTCATGAGTCAATCTTCCTTTCATCGTATCCGGTACGGCATGGTAGGCGGCGGTGAAGGCGCGTTCATCGGCCAGGTACACCGCATGGCAGCAGCCCTGGACGGCGAGTTCGAGTTGGTCTGCGGTAGCTTCAGTCGCGATGCCGACAATAACGCGCGCAGCGGCGTACGGTGCGGCATCGACAGCGGTCGTGTCTATGCCAGTTGGCAGCAGATGCTGGAAGCCGAAGCCGCCCTGCCCGCCGAGCAGCGCATGGAAATGGTCGCGGTAGTAACCCCTAACCATCTCCACGTACCTGTCAGCCTGGCCGCCCTCGAAGCCGGCTTTCATGTGTTCTGCGAGAAACCACTGGCTCGCGACCTCGATGAGGCATCTGACCTGCAACAGGCACTTTCCAACAGTGGTCGAATCTTTGGTCTCGCCCACACCTACCTGGGGTACCCGCTGGTGTGGCAGGCACGTGAACTGGTTCGCCAGGGACGCCTCGGTGCCTTGCGCAAGATCCATGTCGAGTATCCCCAGGGGTGGCTAGGAACCCAGTTGGAAGCTGATGGTAACCGCCAGGCTGCCTGGCGTACCGATCCGTCAACATCCGGCAGCAGCGGCGCCATGGGTGACATCGGTACACATGCCTTCGGGCTCGCCGAATTTGTCTCCGGTCATCGCATCGAACGGCTCTGTGCATCGCTGTCGATCCACGCGCCTGGACGTCAACTCGATGACGATGGCGACATCCTGTTCCAGACCACCGAAGGCGCCAGTGGCACCCTCATCGCAAGCCAGGTCTGCACCGGAGAGGAAAACGGTCTGAAAGTTCGCCTGTACGGCGAACAGGGGGCGCTGGAGTGGTTACAGCGCGACCCCAATCGGCTGCATCTGACGCTGCTCAACAGTCCTCCGCAAACCCTGCGTGCGGGGATCGATCAACCCGGTCTCGATGACGTCGCTCTGGAGCGTCTGCGTATTCCCGGCGGACACCCGGAGGGCTACATCGAGGCCATGGCCAACCTCTACCGCGATATGGCACGTGCCATCCGTGAGGGGAAACCCGGATCCGCAGTCGGTGTGCCTGACCTTGCGGATGGGCTACGCGGCATGGCCTTTATCGAGACCGTGCTCAACAGCCATGCCAGTGACAGCAAATGGACCACTTTCGTCGATAGGGAGCCAGCACAGTGACGACTTCTGCCAACACCAGTCAGATCAAGGGACCCGCTATCTTCCTCGCTCAGTTCATCAGCGACGAAGCCCCATTCAACGACCTCGAAAGCATCGCGCAGTGGGCAGCCTCTCAGGGATATCGTGCAGTTCAACTGCCAACCCTGGACTCGCGATTCATTGATCTCGAACGTGCAGCGGACAGTCAGGAATACTGCGATGAGTTGAAAGCTCGCTACGAACAGGCCGGTGTCACCATCAGCGAACTCTCCACGCACCTACAAGGGCAACTTGTCGCGGTCCATCCGGCCTTCGATGAGCTGTTCGACGATTTCGCACCGCCCGAACTGCGCGGCAATCCCGAGAAGCGTCAAGCCTGGGCCGTGGAACAGCTGAAGCTTGCCGCACGCGCCAGCAGGCGCCTCGGACTCGATGTTCACGCGACCTTCTCCGGGGCGCTGATGTGGCCATACTTCTACCCCTGGCCACAGCGCCCAGCAGGACTGATCGAAGAGGGGTTTCAGGAGTTGGCCAGGCGCTGGCGACCGATTCTCGATACCTTCGATGAACAGGGCGTTGACCTGTGCTTCGAGGTACATGCCGGCGAAGACCTCCACGATGGCGTCAGCTTCGAGCGCTTTCTCGAGGCAGTGGATCACCATCCGCGCGCCAACCTGCTCTATGATCCGAGTCACTTCATTCTGCAGCAGCTCGATTATCTCGGCTTTATCGACCGCTATCACGAACGGATCCGGATGTTCCACGTCAAGGATGCCGAGTATCAGTATTCCGCCCGCAGCGGTGTCTATGGCGGCTACCAGGATTGGCAGGACCGCCCGGGACGCTTCCGTTCACTCGGTGACGGCCAGGTCGACTTCAGCGCGATCTTCTCGAAGCTCACCCAGTATGGCTTCGATGGCTGGGCGGTACTCGAGTGGGAATGCTGCCTCAAGGACTCGGCTCAGGGAGCCGCCGAAGGCGCGCCCTTTATCGAGCATCACCTTATTCAACGTGCCAGCCACAGCTTCGACGACTTTGTCGCTGTCGCTGCCAGTCCCGAGCGCAATCGCCGTATTCTCGGCCTGAAGCGCTGACAACCACTGCCAACATTCCAATGACAAGAGCATCAACCCATCAGGAGGCACCCAACAATGATACGCGCCCGGCTCGGCTTGATGATGTTTCTCGAGTTTTTCATCTGGGGAGGATGGTTCGTCACCCTGGGCACATTCCTGGCTCAGAACCTGAGTGCCAGCGGTGGCCAGATAGGCATGGCGTTTTCTACCCAGTCCTGGGGCGCAATCATTGCGCCCTTCATTATCGGCTTGATCGCTGATCGCTTCTTCAGAGCCGAGCGCATTCTCGGCGTTCTGCATCTGGTCGGCGCAGCGCTGATGTTCGGCCTGTATCAGGCGGAGTCCTTCAGCGCCTTCTATCCATTGGTGTTGGCGTACATGATCCTGTATATGCCGACCCTGGCACTGGTCAACTCAGTGTCCTTCCGACAGATGGATGACCCATCACAGGAATTCGCTCGTATTCGCGTGTGGGGTACCATCGGCTGGATCGTCGCAGGGCTCGCGATCAGCTACCTGTTTGCATGGGACAGTGGCGAGGCGATTGCCGACGGCGCCCTGCGCAACACCTTCCTGATGTGCGGACTGGCGTCGCTGCTGCTTGGCTTCTACAGCTTTACTCTGCCAGCCACCCCGCCCCGCGCCACCAGTAGCGGATCCGGTTGGCGTGAGTGGCTGGGCCTGGATGCACTGGCACTACTCAAGGACCGCAATTACGCGATCTTCTTCATTGCCTCAATCCTGATCTGCATCCCGTTGGCGTTCTACTATCAGAATGCCAATCCCTTCCTCGCCGAAATCGGTGTCGCCAACCCCACCGGCAAGATGACGCTTGGACAGATCTCCGAAGTGCTGTTCATGTTGCTGCTGCCGCTGTTCATTCATCGCTTCGGCATCAAGATCACACTGATGGTCGGTATGCTGGCCTGGGCGCTGCGTTACGCGCTGTTCGCCATCGGTGATGCCGACTCTGGGGTGGCGCTGTTGCTGGTGGGTATCGCGCTGCATGGTGTGTGCTATGACTTCTTCTTTGTCTCCGGACAGATCTATACCGACGCCCGTGCCGGGGAACGCTTCAAGAGTTCCGCTCAAGGCATGATCACCCTGGCAACCTATGGAGTAGGCATGCTGATCGGCTTCTGGATCGCCGGCATGATCACCGATCATTACACCACTGCCAACGGTCATGACTGGACCGGCGTATGGCAGTTCCCTGCGGTCTTCGCCATCGTGGTACTGGTGTTGTTCGCGGTAAGTTTCCGGATGCGAGCCACCAGCACCGCACAGTAACTGTTCTACGCAGGATGCCGGCCCCAGGGGAGCCGGCATCCACTATTTCCAGCGCTCAATCGTCCAACCTTCCTGCTCCAATAGGCGCAGCACTCCCTTCTCGCCCGGAAGATGCAGGGAGCCGAAGGCAGCAACAATGCCCTTGTCCTTTTTCGCCGCGCCCTCCGCCCCGGCGATCAACGGTTCCAGCCACTGCTGGTTGCGCTGATCCATCAGTACGTCCTGAGCCAAAGCGAACTGTGCATCCACCTCGTCGGTGCTGGAATTCTCAGAGCTATAAGCTTCCATACGTGCGAATTCCCAGAGTTGCCAGATATCACCTGCGAAATAGGCGTCCGTCAGAGTGACAGCATAATCATCGGTATAGGCACCTCCAGCGATCGAAGCGCGAATCATGTCCTCTTCCTGCTCAGGCGTCAGAGTGGAAAACAATGTGAACAGGGTATCCCATGGCTCCAGCGAATGGATGGGCAAATCGACCGCCTCAGCCTTGCTGATCAGCTGCGAATCAAGTCCCTCCAGTTCTCCGTCGGATCCAGCAGACGCGTTCAGCATGCAAGGCGGCAGCCCCAGCATCAGCATCACAAACCAGGGGCGCAGTACCGCTGTCGACTCGGTGGGAAAACCATGCTCGGCCATGGCACTCGACACGGCCTCCCATTCGTCCTCGGCAAGACGTTCGGGTAGCGTCGCATCCCCTTCATCAATCAGCAGCAGCGAGCCATCCGTCATGGCCTCCATTAACCGAGTTTTTTCCTCGGGCCCGATTTCGACATACAGCGCCGCGGCACTGTTCAGCGCATCAGACACCGCATCAAGCGTTGGCTGGTGACGAGGATCAGGAAGGTGCATGGTGCCGACTAATGTGATCTGTGCCTCATTCCTTGTGGCACGCCACAGAAAGCCCTCGTGATAAGGGACTTCGGCTACCTCGGCCTCGAGCTGCGCTCGCTTGTCACTCGGCCAACTCTCGATCAGATTGGTGCCAGTACAACCAGCTGCCGATACCACTCCTGCCCAGAGTGCGAAAAACCCCGCCGCACAACTCCGAACCCCGCAATGGAGTGCCCGCGTATCGAAAATGCCGATTGCTGTGCTTTTCCGAGGTGCCCTATTCATGGGGCTATTCCTTTAGTCATTGAAATACTTTCAGTCATTGAAATACTTCCAGCCATTGAAGTACTTCCAGCCATTGAAGTACTTCCAGCCATTGAAATACTTCCAGCCATTGAGATACGTCCAGCCAGCAGGCCTGTGAGTTCCAGTCGTTGGAACAAGGGATACTCTCCGCTCAGCCCGGCTCTGCCTGCGGATCAATGAGAGCGTCAGATGAAGCCATCAGCTACCGAAGCCCCACGCTCCAGCGCGGGGCATATCCATAAGCGGCGGTCAAAGGATCAGGGGACGATCGAGCGCGGCAACCACATCGGCATCGCGATGGTAGATGTCGGGGCGGAATGCCAGACTACCATCGCTCTCCGGCTGGACCGTCCAATAGTTGAGCACTATCGGGATACGACGTTCCAGCGAGACATTGCGTGTCTGTCCATCAGACAACAGGCTGCTGACATTGGCAGATGTGCCGGAATCGTCAAACAGCATCTGGGCCAACTGCGTGACTCCTTCCACACGAATACAGCCAGAGCTCAGAGCCCGCTGGGCACGATTGAATAGATGCCGTGAAGGGGTATCGTGCAGATACACCAGATGGTCATTGGGGAAGCGAATAACCAGACGGCCCAGCGGGTTACTGGCACCTGCGCCCTGGCGCAGCATCACACCGCCGGGGTTGGACCAGTCAACAGCATGCGGATCCAGACGCGTCCCGGAAGGCGACAGCGGATAAAGGCCACGACTGGCGAGGTAATCCGGGTTGTTACGCACCTTTGGCAGGATATCTTCACGATAGATGGTCGGCGGCACCGTCCAGGTTGGGTTGAGCGTCAGATAAGTGATCTCGGAGCGCAGAGTTGGTGTGCGCCTATAAGGTTGGCCGACCACGATGCGAGTTCGCCAGGTCTGTCCATCGGGCCGAAAATACGTCAGCCGATAACCGGCAATGTCCACCAGTACGAAGGACTTCGGTAGCCCGTGGAGCAACCAGCGCGCGCGCTCCATATTGGCGCGTATCTGGTCGATGCGCTGCGACACAGGTACATTCAATGCAAGGCGGGTATCCGGCCCGACCACGCCATCATCGGCAAGTAAGTGATGGCGCTGGAAGCGGCGCACCGCCTCAGCCAGTAACGGGTCATAGACATCAGCGTCCGGCGCCTCCAGCGACAATTGCGGATAATAGCTCGCATCGGCCGCCACAATGTCCGCCTCTCCGATCAACCCAAGGCGCCGACGCAAGGTCGCTACATCAGCACCGGTATCGCCGGGACGCAATGGCTCATCACGCGCTGCCAATACCGGCCAACCACCCTGTCTATCGATGTTCTGATACTGAGCCAGCGCGGTGCGCAACTGGCGATAGGGCTGGAACGAAGGCCGCGTCTGTTCAACCACGGCTTCGACATCTCCTTCATCCAGTTCACGAGACATGCTGACCAGATCAAAGGATGGCGGAGCAATGGCCACTTCCCAGCCTTCATCGATGCGATGCGGGTCAACCTTACCCCGTTGGAGGTGTGCCATGGCCGTCAACAGTATGCCGGTGGCCTCGCTTTCGAAGGCTTGCTGAGCCGCGCTCCCCTGGCCCTCGCCAAGTGCCCGACGTCCTTCTGCGAGTAGACGATCGGGATGATAGTCGGACGGTACCAGTCCATCACTGGCAAGCCCCTTCAACGCCGTTGCCAGGGCCTCGACACGCTGCATGTCGGTCCATACAGGACGTTGTCCACGCAATGTGTAGAAGCGTTGCAGATTATCCAGAGAAGCGTCATCTACTGAACCATTTTCAGCATTCAGGCCAACAAGACTGTCCTCGACACTATTCTCAACACTATTCTCGAAACTATCCTCGACACTGTCTTCAGCACCAGCACTATGCTCTGCAGTGGCATCTACAGAGGTCTCACTACCCGGCTCAGAGGTAACTGCTTGTGCCGAAAGCGGCAACACGGAAATCAATAATATCGGCACTGCAGTTCGCAATAGCCTGGTCAACAATGCAATCCCTGACATGTCTACCTCCTCCCCTGCACGTAATCTGTAAAACTGGCTATTCTGCGTCTTATTGTCATAATGGAATCGCAGGATAAAACGTTATAAAGCCCTGTAGCTCAATCCTGAATCTATTCCAGCCTGGCGGATTCGAACCCGAAACTACAATCGTCTCAGGCCCGTATTACGACGTCACCGACAGGAAGCCCAAGAGATGTCATGCAATACTCCTTTTTCCCTTGCATCCCTGTGTCTTCGCTCTCTTTCATTATTGTCGCTAACGGCAATTCTTGCGGCCCCCACATCCGCGCAGAATTTCATGAGTCAGGCACTGACTCCTGCGCAACTTTCACAGCCCCCCCTCGGGCGAGTATTGACTCAACTGGCTCCCCAGGCCAACCCCGGCGTCCTGACGCTTGCCGCTCGGGCAATCAACTGCGCCGACCCCGGTGCCAGACGGCTGGCTGTTATCGACTACTCGCTACCTTCGACGCAACCGCGCATGTGGGTGTTCGACCTCCAACAACAGCGGCTGCTGTTCCGTGAGCTGGTTTCTCATGGTGCCGGCTCCGGCGACGAAGTCGCCACATCTTTCTCCAATATTCCCGAAAGTCACCAATCCAGCATCGGATTATTTCGTACTCTCAACAGCTATGATGGCAGCAATGGCTATTCGCTGCGACTCAAGGGTCTCGAACCAGGCATCAATGACAATGCCTTTAACCGGGCCATCGTGATTCATGGCGCAGACTATGTCAGCGAGGCATTTATTGAACAGACTGGACGTATAGGGCGCAGTCACGGCTGCCCTGCCGTACGCTCGGAAGTTGCCATTCCACTGATCAACAGCATAAAGGATGAGCAATACCTGTTTACCTATTATCCCGACCAGGATTGGTTACGCACTTCCGCTTTCTTGCGCTGCCCGACTTCCGCACATCAGTTGGCAATGAAAAACTGATCAAAGGACACTGGGCCAGAGAGACGAAGTCGACCTGGCCCCTCTTCCCTGTTTCCTCTTCCCACCAGCCCCACCCCAGGTTTCCAGCCACGCTGTCGGTGATCAATGGCACCATAAGCGAGCATCGACACAGATTGTTATGCACTTTGATGCAGCGCACAGGCACCACCCAACCCCCTTGCGCACCAACATATTTTTCTTATCTATCTGAATTTATTTGATCATTCGTATCTGGCATCTTTTGTGCATGGCTTTATTCAGTGCTACGGAGGAAGCCTGAGTCTGCTTCCCCGAGAGTCGACGTGGACCAGGCCCCAGGGCACGAGTGCGTCGAACCCGACCTTCAACGGCGAAGGCCAGAAAAGTTCGTGAGTTCGTCATTCACTCGTTGAGGGCCTCCCTATGCAGATTCGCAACAAGGCCAACAGGATTCGCCTGTTTACCTTCAATACTCCCCAGATGCGTGCCTTTCACTTCTCATGGCTCGCCTTCCATCTCTGTTTCTTCGGCTGGTTCGGTATTGCACCGTTGATGGCCGTGGTTCGTGATGACCTGGGACTGACCCGCACGCAGATCGGCAATACCATCATTGCCTCGGTTGCCATTACCGTGATCGTGCGCCTGGCCATCGGTGTACTTTGCGACCGCATCGGGCCGCGCCTCGCCTACACCTGGCTACTCTGCCTCGGTTCGATTCCGGTGATGAGTATCGGCTTCGCCGACAGCTTCGAATCGTTCTTCCTCGCCCGCCTCGCCATCGGTGCCATTGGCGCCTCCTTCGTCATCACCCAATACCACACGTCGATCATGTTTGCGCCCAATATAGTCGGCACCGCCAACGCCACGTCCGCGGGTTGGGGCAATCTCGGAGGCGGTACAACACAGATCTTGATGCCACTGATCTTCTCCGGCCTGCTGATGCTGGGAGTCAGCGAGACATTAGGGTGGCGACTGGCCATGGTGGTGCCGGGCATCGTGCTGTTCATCACTGGTATCTGCTACTACCTCTTCACCCAGGATGCGCCGGACGGCAACTTCCGTGAGCTGCGTGCACGCGGTGAAATGGAGTCCAACAGCGGCAACAACAGCATGGCCAGTACGTTCGGGGCAGCCGCCCGTGATATACGGGTATGGGCACTCTTTGTGGTCTATGCCGCCTGCTTCGGCGTGGAACTGACCATCAACAACATCGCCGCCATCTATTTCTTCGATAACTTCGACCTGAGTCTTGCCACTGCGGGCCTGATCGCTGGTCTTTTCGGCTTGATGAATATTTTCGCGCGCACCATGGGAGGGGTCTTCTCTGATCTGTTCGCGCGCAATGGTGGTCTCAAGGGGCGCGTACGCTGGCTGTTCATCGCGCTGCTGTGTGAAGGCGTGGCGTTGATGTTCTTCTCTCAGATGCATGTCCTGGCGCTGGCCATTGGCATCATGCTGGTCTTCAGCCTCTTCGTTCAGATGGCCGAGGGAGCCACCTTTGGTGTCGTACCATTCATCAACCCACGTGCACTCGGCGCAGTCGCGGGGATCGTCGGTGCTGGCGGCAATGCCGGCGCTGTCGCTGCGGGCTTTCTGTTCCGCTCCGAGGCTCTGGCCTGGCAGGAAGCGCTATTCTATCTGGGCATCGCCGTGGTAGTGGCTTCGCTCTTTGCGTTATTGGTGCGTTTCTCTTCCGAAGTAGAGGAAGAGCAGGCGCTGGCCTACCGCAAGGCAGCAGGAGACGACGGCAGTTCCGCGCTGTCACTACGCTGAGACCCACCGAGTGACATCAGCCCTATCGAGCCCGGCCAGGTGCCGGGCTCGCTGATTCTTCAACCTGTATCGTCTTTACCTTTTCAAGACATTGCAGTTCAAGATATTGCAGTTCAAGACATTGCAGTGAAATCCTGAAATGAGCATCCTGAAGTAGAGCCTGAACGGCTTTCGAGACTCGCGGACTAGAGTCGGACAGGGTGAAATGGCAGTCGGACAGGATGGAACAATACGATGCAAGATAAAGTATTGCTGATCACAGGAGCCGCCAGTGAGTCAGGCATGGCAACGGCTCGTGCAGCTGCTCGTGAAGGCTACCAGCTGGTACTCGCGGCGCATTCCCAAGATGCTCTGGACGCCATTAGCCAGGAGCTGGGCCCGGAAAATGTCGTCGCCGTGGGGATAGATACCACCAGCGTCCAGGATCAGGACTCCATGGTCGAACAGGCCCTGGAATATTTCGGGCGCATCGATGCGGTGTTTATCTGTCCGGTAAACGAGAGCTGTGCCGATGGCCTCGGCACATCTGGCGCCGAAACCTGGCGCTCCATGCTGATGAACCATGTGTACAGCATTGGTCTCACCATCCAGGCCACTCTTCCCGCCTTGCGCAAGACTCGCGGTCACATTCTACTGGCCGGATTTTCCTCCGGACCTTCGCTGGTTCCCGGCTCGATGCTGAACATCACTCGCTGGGCAATTGTCGGCATGGGACACAGTCTGCGTCACGAACTTGAAGGCAGTGGTATTCACGTAACCATGATAGGGCCGGATACCAGCAACGGTGGCGAGCTCAGCGAAAGCACTTGCAGTGGAATGCCGGGCGAGCCCATGCAGGAAATGGATATTGCTACCGCAGTCTCAGCTATCCTCGCTGAGACTGCGGCCAACGAAAATCAATGAAAGATTGATTCCTGTCCTCTCCCGCTCGAGAATCGAAGCTGTCTGCAATCCTCTCGACCAGGAGAATCTGATGACCATTGCCAAAGGCGACCGCCTACCCGACGTTACGCTATTTATCAGCGGCGCGGAGGGCCCGCAACCCATCGCTTCCGGTAAGTTCTTCGCCGGTCGCAAGGTCGTATTATTCGCTGTACCCGGTGCCTTTACCCCCGGATGTTCCAATACTCATATGCCCGGTTTCGTGGTCAATGCTGACAAATTGTTGGACAAGGTCGATGCCGTAGCATGCCTTGCCGTCAACGATGCCTTTGTCATGGGTGCATGGCAGAAGGACCAGAACGCGGAAGCGATCACCATGCTCGCCGATGGTAATGCCGACTTCACCCGCGCCATCGGTATGGACAAGGATGCCAGCGCAGGCGGCATGGGTGTGCGCAGCCTGCGCTACGCCATGATCATCAACGATGGCGTAGTTGAATACCTTGGCGTTGATACCCAGCGCGGCGTGATCGAGGCCTCCAGCGCCGAGACCATTCTGTCGCAGTTGTAAGCCGGAGCTACTCTGTAGGCCGGAACTACGCTGCAAGCCTGAACCAACCAGCTACGCTGGAAGTTGTCGCGACATCCGTCGCAATAACCAGGAGACAGTAGCGATGGAAGATGCAATGACCCTCAAGGGAGCCTGCCTCTGCAGTGCCGTTCACCTCGAGGTGGAGCTGGAAAAGCAGAATGTTGGCGCCTGCCATTGCAACATGTGTCGTACCTGGGGCGGAGGGCCATTGCTGGCACTCGAGTCGGTCCGCCAGGTCAAGGTCGATGGCGAGGAGAAGATCACCTACTTTTCATCCTCTGAGTGGGCAGAGCGCGCCTTCTGCAGCCAATGTGGCACTCATCTCTTCTACCGACTGAAGAGCGGAGAGCACTACGCGGTACCGGTAGGGCTGGTGGATCATGGTGAGGCATGGACTCTCGATAGCCAGATCTTCATTGACGAAAAACCTGGCTGGTATCACTTCGGCAACGAGACCACCAACCTCACCGGGCAGCAGGTCTTCGAAGCCTTCAACGCCAGCAACTGATTCAGCGCCTCAACTTCCGTAGCGTTCCTGAACCGGCCGCTCTCGGCCGGTTCAATCCCGGGCCAGCGTGTTACAGCATCCATTCCACTGGCAACAGCGACACAAAAGACACAACGCCTCTACGGAGCAGACCAGAATTGGGCTCTTGATCGTAGCGTATAACCCCTTGATCCGTACGCTCCAGCCAGTACATATCGCCATCATCATCGAGCTTGACCTCATAGGCGTTAGCAATGACATCGGTATTGAAAACGTCGGTCAGAGTTCCAGCCAGTTCCGGGCTTTCGATGATGAATCCCAGCTCGGTGTTGAGTTGAGCCGAACGAGGGTCGAAGTTGAATGAGCCGACAAACAGCTTGTCGTTATCCACCGCGAAAGTCTTGGCATGCAGACTGACACCAGAGCTACCCAGTGGGCCTGCCTCCTTGCTGCGGCCAGGAGCTCCCGGCGCTCGTTTGAGTTCAAACAGACGTACCCCACCTTCGAGCAACTCGCGACGACGCTTGGCGTAGCCTGCGTGCACGGCTGCCACGTCCGTTGCCTCCAGCGCGTTGGTGAGAACGGTCACTTCCACGCCGCGTTGTTCCATGTCGGTGAACATACGAGTGCCTCTTTCCACCGGCACAAAGTAGGGTGACACCAGATGCACGGACTCCTGCGGCTGACCAATCACTTCCACGAGATGATCAGTCAGCAACTCGTTATCTTTCGCTCTGCCCAGGCCCTTGGCAGGGTCATCACTGACCATGGTTGTATTCGCCCACACCAGTTCGAGATGACCTTCCTCAAGCGCATGCATGATGCGGCTATTGGTGATCGCCTGGCGATACTCAAGAGTCACCGGAGATTCCATAGCAGCATTGACCTCATGCTGGAAACGCTCCAGACCTGCCGGACCGACCGAATCAAGCACCCTGGTAGCAGGATAGGAAGAAGCACTCGACCAATAACGATCAAAATCCATCGATACATCCTGAACGACCGGCCCCACCGCCAGCACATCAAGATCAGCGAAGGCGGTATTCTCACTGGCTCCAAAATACTCGTCAGCGATATTGCGCCCGCCGATAACCGTCGCCTGGTTATCCACCGTAAAGGACTTGTTGTGCATGCGGCGATTGGCGCGACTGAAGTCGGTGATATAGCCGATCCAGCGCGGTGAACGCACCACGAATGGGTTGAACAGTCGCACTTCGATATACGGATGCGCGTCCAGTGCAGCAATCTTCTCATCCCGCCCGTCGGTATTGATGTCATCCAGCAGCAGTCGCAC
The DNA here is from genome assembly GCF_001431725.1 of Halomonas huangheensis. Lineage (NCBI taxonomy): Bacteria > Pseudomonadati > Pseudomonadota > Gammaproteobacteria > Oceanospirillales > Halomonadaceae > Halomonas > Halomonas huangheensis. The sequence continues at coordinate 3,199,020 of NZ_CP013106.1, forward strand.
CCGAACATGACGATCCGCAGCATCGAGCAACGCCTTGTAGAGCATCGTTCCGGTAACATCGTCATTCCAGATGTAGTACTGGATATCGAGCGTGCTTTCCGCTGCCGCGGCGAGCAACCAGCGGGCAGCAAAGGCATCTCGGGAGTCACGCAACGCATATATCCCGCTTTCTCCCGAGTGCTTCTGCACAACAGGGGAAATCACCCTACCCAACCTGGTATCTCGGGTCAGGGGCTCCGGCATGGCATAGGTCGTGCTACGCCCTTCAAGCGGTGGCAAATTGGTACAGGCGGTCAGAAGCGTCACCAACAGAAGCAACGCGGACAACCTCATCTGACGCAGGACACGGCCGCAAATCGAGTCACTCAAGTTATTGTTCCCTGGCTCAAGGAGGATGCTGATTCAACGCTATTGTGCACTGATCAACATCAGCGTCCCAGCCAACACCAGCAAATCACGCCAGAATCATCCTGTGGAAGTCCCAGCACAATGCCTCCACCGACTGATCACCCCGCACGGTTGAACTTATCTGTCGCGAGATTCATCAGGCATCAGCGGCATCGACAGCAGCAGGAACGATAATGTCTTGCCATGCCCATCAAGGTTCAATGCACCATTGACGCCACCCTGCAATACGTCGTCGATGACCAGGTTCATGCCATATAACCCCGGCATCGGATAGCGCCTGACTCGGGAAGCGCCACGGTGGGCAAACAGTGCCAGAACTCGTGATTCTGTCACCGTCTCCATCAAACATGGATAATCCTGAGGGTCGTAGACGAATACCGCGAGGTTGAGGCGGTCGCCCTTGTCACCTGCTCGTGCATGGGCGATATCGTGCAGACGTAGCGTCTGGTCCACCGGCGAGATAGCCAACAGCTGTTGCGTGGTCATAGTACCTCCCTTCCTCGACGCCACTCCGCCCCGACCTCTTCATCGGCACTTTTGTCAGCTCTTTCATCAGCATAGTAACGCCGAGCACCACTGACGATATCCTCCCGTCTGACCAGCCATGAGGCACTCAACAGACGCCGCTGGAAGTTACGCCGCACTCCGCCTCCGCCTGCTGGCCCCGCGCAGTAGAGTGCCAACAACTCCTGAGTGGCACGTTCCACCCAGCGCCGCTCAGCATGCTCAACAGCCAGCCGAAGCCGGTAATCACCATCTACGGCGTCATCGTCCCGGGGCGTCATACGTCCATCATCATCATTGAACACACTGAGCAGGCCGATGATGTCAAAGCGCGAACGCAGGTCTTGCGGCGTACGAAAGCTCAAACGCTCGCGCAGTATCTGCGCCGCCAGCCTGGCGCGAGCCAGAGCATTGGGGCCGGCATAGGAGATTTCTGCCTCGCCCTGCCAGCCAGCGTCATAGCACACAGTGGTCTTGAGCCGTGCTGGAGCAGGCTTGCCACGAATGCCGCTGACTTCAACACGATCAGCAGCAATCTGCCGTACCTGCGCCTCGCTCAGATCGACCACCACATCCGGTGTCAGGTAATTGGCCGGATCGTGCACTTCATAGAGCAACTGTTCCTTGACGGTACGTTCGGTGACCAGGCCACCGGACCCTTCAGGCTTGGTCACCAATAAACGGCCATCGGCCTCAACCTCGATGATCGGATAGCCAAGATGCGCCAGACCCGACACATCCTTGAAGCCAGGATCGGCAAAATAACCGCCGCTGACCTGCGAGCCACACTCACCAAGATGGCCCGCCATCATCCCGGCAGCCAATCGATCCCAGTCATCCCACGCCCAACCAAAATGCGCGATCAGCGGCGCAAGGAACAGCGCCGGATCGGCGACCCGACCAGCAACCACCACATCCGCTCCCAGCTGCAACGCTTTCACCAACGGTTCAGCGCCAAGATAGACATTGGCGGATACCAGCCGCTCCTCATCCGGCAGCTCTCCGCTTTCCGCCTCCCAGCGCAGAAGATCCAGTTCCTGCAGCCGTTGGCGAATATCATCGCCGAACACCTCGGCAAGGTGGACTTCTGGCCGCCCGATTCGTGTTGCCAGCGTGGATATACACCGGCAGGCCCCACGTGGATCGGCGGCGCCGAAATTGCCGAGAATGCTGATACCTTGGGCCATGCACTTGTCCAGCACCGGTTCGAGCAGTTCCCCGAGCAACGGTTCGTATCCGCCTTCCGGGTCCTCGCGCATACGTCGATGAGCAGCAGCAAGGGTACGTTCGCCGAGCGTCTCGAATACCAGTGCGCTGGGCTGCCCACGCCTGACCAGCTCATCAACAACGGCAATCGCTGCGTCGGTTCGGTCTCCCGAGAACCCCGCGCCACTTCCCAACAGGAAACTCATGATGGTGTCTCCTCAGAGCGCTGCTCGCCCGTGGTACTGACCGGGTCATGCTCCGACAACAACGCCAGATGGCGACGCCGAATCATGAAGATCAGGATGGTGGTCAGTAACGCTGCCAACGTCGTCAGCCAACCCGGAGTCAACGCCAGCACAATGATCGCGACCAGCACCGCGAGGTCCAACCAGCCACGTCCCGTAAACGTGCTTCGCGCCATCAAGGCTGAGAAAGCAGTCACAAACACCACGCCCTGACACAACGCCAACAGGATATCGATACTGTCACCGAAACCTGCCAGAGCCGGATAGATCAGCAGCAGAAAAGGAATCACATAGATCGCTGCCGCGAGTCGAACCGCCTCGAATGCCGAGGTCATCCAGGTGGTCGCGGCGATGCCCGATGCCACAAAGACAGCGACACAGACTGGTGGCGTGATCACCGACAGGGTGGCGAAGTAGAATACGAACAGGTGGGCAATCAACGGATCAACGCCGATACCGGTCAAGGCCGGCGCCAGCACCGACGCCACCAGCACATAGGCGGCCGTAGTTGGAATCCCCATGCCGAGAATCAGGCAGACCGCAGCAACGATCAGCGCGACCATCATCGTCGATTGCCCAACATCGACGATCAGGCTGGTCAGCGTCACGCCGATTCCGGTCATGCCAATCATCGCTACCAGAATCTGAGCCCCGGCCAACAGCACGCCAATGATCACCATGCCCCGCCCGGCATCCTGAACACCTTCCAGCAGTGTCACGATCAACTGACGTAGTGAAGTCCCGGCACGCAACCCGAACAGCACATAAGTGACTGCCGTCAGAGCAATGCCATAGAACGCCGCCGTCTGGATCGACTTACCGCTCAACACCCCAGCGAAGAGCCCACCCAGTGCCGCGACGATCGGTACCAACCGCGAAGCTCTGAGAATCTCCGGCCAACGCGGCAACTCTTCTTCTGGAACTACGCGTAGTCCCCGTCGACGAGCAACCAGATGAATGGTCAGAAACACACCAAGGTAGAACAGCGCCGCTGGAATCAGTGCCGCAAGCGCGATGCGCACATAACTCTCACCGAGAATCTCAGCCATGATGAAGGCTGCTGCGCCGAGAATTGGTGGAGCCACCTGCCCACCTGTCGATGCAACCGCTTCGACGCCCGCCGCAAAAGGTGCGGGATAACCGAGCCGCTTCATCATCGGAATGGTGAAATTGCCGGTGGTAGCAACATTGGCCACGGCGCTACCGCTGACCATACCGAACAACCCTGATGCCACAGTCGCAACCTTGGCTGCTCCGCCCGGCGAGCGTCCGCTGATACGCAAGGCAATATCCATGAAGGTGTTTCCACCACCGGTATGCAGCAGAATGCCACCGAACATCACGAAGGCAGCAATGGTCGTCGCTGCGACCCCGACCAACATGCCCCAGATGCCCAGGTCGCCCAGATAAAGGGTCTCAGTGATGTAGTAGATATCGAAGCCACGGTGGCCGAGTGGACCCGGAATCCAGCTCCCCAGCCACGCATATCCCAGTCCTACCAACACCAACAGCGGAAAGATCAGCCCAATGGCCCGGCGCGACAACTCCAGAATGGTCGCCACCAGTAGCGCGCATAGCCACAGATCACGCGTGGTCGCCCAGGGAAGTTCAGTAAGAATCTGCTGATGGTGAGTCGCGACATAGCCACAGGCAATCACCGTACCCACCGCCAATAGCGCATCAACCAACAATCCCAGCGGACGCCAGGCCCTACCCTGCCCCAGCGGATAAAGCGTCAGGCCAAGCAGAATCACCAGGCTCAGAAACAGACTGCGCTGCACCAGGCTCTCGAAGGAGCCAAATGCTGCGCTGTAGAGAATCAGGGCACCCAGCAGCAATGCCAGGCACCGGGAAATGAACGTCAGCATACAAGCGTCTCGTTAGTCGGCAGGCTTCAAGGCTCTATTCGACAGGCGTCAGGGCTCTATTCAACAGGCGTCAGGGCTCTATTCAACAGGCGTCAGGGCTCTATTCAACAGGCGTCAGGGCTTCAGGAATCTCGTACCCCTGTTCCTCGAAATAGCGTGCTGCACCAGGGTGTAGCGGTACGCTGCCGACAGACAACGTCATTTCGGCCATATCCTCACCTTCCAGCGCGGCAAAGGCGTTGGCCTGGGGGTCAGGATGCTCCATCACCGCCTTGACGATCTGATAGGCAGTTTCCTCATCCAACGAAGGCGAAGCATGCATTGCGACCCCGAAGGCCCAGGTGGTGTAAGCCGGCACGCCTTGCGCGGCACCTTCAGGAATATCAACCACGGCCAACTCCGGCATCTCGCTGCGTAGCGTCTCTGCCTGCTGCTCATCCAGCGACAACACCGCGACATCGGTGAAAGTCGCAATATCCATGGTCGATCCATCGAGACGCTTGCCGACCCCAGACTTGACGTAACCGGCGATGCGGTCATCCTTGATCGAGTCCACTACGTCCGACGTCGAACCACGCACATAATCCGGGGCGATGCCCAGTGTCTCGAATACAGCCTCGGTGGTGGCCTCAGTGGAGGAGCCGGTAATTCCCGGATTGAGGCGCACGCCTTCCAGGCCGGCCATGCTCGACACTCCCGCATCCTGCCGCAGCACCACATTCTGTGGCGCAACGGTGTAGACCCACAGCAGGCGAGAATCCACCGGGCGCGAGGAGTAATCCCCCTGACCGGCGTATGCCTGATAACCGGTGTTGGTCGTCACCAGTCCCATGTCGATCTGATCACGACTCAAGCGACGCAGGTTATCGACTGTCGCCCCGGTCTCCGCCACCGAGGAATTGACGTCTTCGACATATTCATTGATCAACTGATTGACGGCGACGAAGTAGCCGTAGTGGCTGGAAGAACTGGAAGTGGAACCGATCAGCAGACGTTGCTCCGCCTGTGCAACAGACACGGCGGAAAGCATGGCAATGCCTGCAGCCAAGGCGGTGATTCGGGTTTTTACGGCGTGCTCTTTCATGACGTGCTCCTGCCCGCATGGGGCTTGTTGTTGTACTTGCTGTGCTTGTCGTGTCGAACCAGCATGGTCGGCAGGATACGTTTTGACTATTGAATAGTTTTTAAAAACCCTTTTAATAAACTTATGAATCCAAGCATCAAGCAACTTCAGGCCTTTGTCGCCGTTTCCCGGGCTCGCAGCCTGGCGCAAGCCAGCGAACGCCTACACCTTTCGCAACCGGCCATTTCCATTACCCTCAAGAATCTCGAGCAACAGATCGGAGGCAAGCTATTCAGTCGTGAGGGACGACAACTGAGCCTGACGCCAGAAGGACGCGATTTTCTGCCTACTGCACTGCGCCTGTTACAAGACTGGCAGGAGGCCTTCGAGGATCTGGATGCTCTGTTCTCCAAACAACGCGGTAAAGTGACCATCGCGGCATTACCTACGCTCGCCGCTGGGGTCGTGCCCGGCGTGATCGCCGAGTTCCACCGTCATTACCCGCGAATCAACCTGAGCCTGCATGATGTACTGGCCGACGAAGTAACCCGCATGGTCCGTGAGGAGCGGGCAGACTTTGGCTTGTCAGTGGCGCCGCAGGATGCCGAGGACCTCGACTTCACGCCGATTCTCGACGACCAGAATGTTGTGGTTTGTGCCCTGGGGCATCCACTGCTGGAAAACAGCGAAGTGGCCTGGCGGATGCTGGCGAACTACCCCTTTATCGGCATCCATCGCCAATCCAGCTCGCGCCAGCAGATCGACCGCCTGATGGACGATATCGGCTGCCAACTGGATATCCTCTGCGATGCCAGCCAGATTGCCACCGTTGGTCGCATGGTCGCCACCGGGCTGGGTATCAGCGTGCTGCCATCGCTGAGCTTTCGACAGATATCCCTCGACGGCCTTGATTATCGGCCGCTGATCGAGCCACAGCTTCCTCGCCGCCTGGGCATCATCACCCGCCGCCGCGACCCGCTCTCCTCCGCCGCAGCGGCGTTGTTGAGCATGGTCGAAACTGCCGCCGGTTCGTTGCGCTGACACCAGTATCAACAGACCGCTCGAATAAGGCTCTTTCACAAAGCCCCTTTCACAAAGCCCCTTTCATAAAGCCCCTTTCATAAAGCCCCTTTCATAAAGCCCCTTTCATAAAGGCTGGGAGTATGGCTAGCTCATGGCTATGTCATACGCCTTCAAGCACCATCTCGATCAAGGAGAGCCTTAATGGACCTGCAACTGTGGCTGGCCTTTGTTGCCGCCTCCACGGCGTTACTGTTGATTCCTGGCCCCACGGTGCTGTTGGTATTGAGCTATGCACTGAGCCAGGGACGCAGCGTGGCACTGGCCACGGTGGCCGGGGTCTCGCTGGGAGTGTTGCTGTCGATGTGCGCATCACTGGCAGGATTGGGGGCGGTGGTGATGGCGTCGGCCACTGTGTTCACGGTACTTAAATGGGCAGGAGCCGTTTATCTGGTCTATCTGGGCACCAGGATGTTTCTCGGTGCATCAAAGGCCAGTCTGGGCGACCTGTCACATCCTCAGGCATCATCAACACGCCGGGTGTTCACCCATGCCGCCATTGTGACCACGCTGAATCCCAAGAGCATTGCCTTCTTCATCGCCTTTGTGCCGCAATTCATCACCCCGGGCAATGCCTTGCTGCCACAGTTCGCGATCCTGGTCGGCACCTTTGTCGCGCTCGCCGCCATCAGCGCACTGGCCTATGCGCTGCTCGCTGATCAATTGCGTCGTCGCATCGCTCGGCCGACGGTAATGGCAGCGCTGTCCCGGCTCAGCGGTGGCGCATTGATTGCCATGGGCGCAGCCACTGCCACCCTCAAACGTTCGACAGCGTAACCGGCTCTGTGACGGCATGAGCCTCGCGTTCCAGACGCTGGTGGGCCAGCGTCACGACACTGCCGACAATGATCAGACACGGCGATGGCAAGGGGCTCTGCGCCAGCCGCCTGGGCATATCCTCCAGTCTGCCGATCAGGCTCTGTTGATCGGGCAGGCTGGCGTTGGCCACCAGCATAATCGGCCAGTCATCAGCGAGTCCGGCACCACGTAGCCCCTGGCAGATGGCATCGAGCTTGTTGAGCCCCATATAGAACACCAGGGTTTCATCCTCTCGTGCCAACGAGGCCCAATCCGGCTCCCCACCCTCACGACATTGCTGGGCAGTGATCAAACGCAACGTCTGCGCGTGGGCACGGTCAGTCAGGGGAACACCCATAGCCGCACAGGCACTGGAAGCGGCAGTGATGCCGGGCACGATCTCGCACCGAATTCCCGCCTCATCAAGCGCCGCCAGTTCCTCACCCATTCGCCCGAAAACGCCGGGGTCGCCGCCCTTGAGGCGCACCACAGACTTACCCTGCAGTGCGAGGCTGACCAGGCGCTGACCGATCTGCTCCTGAGCCACGCTATGATGCCCCCGAGCCTTGCCGACATAGTGGCGCTCAACACCAGACGGAATCATCGCCAGCACGTCATCACCCACCAGCCGATCATAGACCACCGAATCCGCCTGACGCAGACAGTGCAGTGCCCGCAATGTCAGCAGGTCGCCGGCACCACTGCCGGCACCGACCAGATAGACTCGGCCAGCTTTCAGTCCCGAAGCACTCGGGTGCTCTCCCTCGGTGTTCCTCGATAGCTGTTGCTCGATTCCCTGCGCGAGACGCGCCACACCCGCCGCCATCCTTGCCAGCCGCTGACGCAGTCCCGACTCAGCAGTGGCTTGCGCGATGGATGCCGACGACCGCTGATCATCCGACGGCAACGGCCCGGGCGGTATCCGCTGTAATGGCATTGGCATGGCTCTTTTCCTCTTCAAGCACTGATTTGAGTTCCGGGATACAGCTACCGCATTGCGTTCCGCAGGCCAGGCGCGCGCCCAGTGCCTCGACACTGTCATCGCCCTGACGAATGGCCTCGACAATGGCGGTACGCCCAACTTGATGGCAGCTGCACACCACTGGCCCCTGGTTGGCTGAGCCATCATCACAGGCAGCGAGCACACGGCGTCGCTGGTCATCGGTGAGTGGCTGTGCGTGGGCGGCTTCCTCGAGTCGCTGACTGATCCAGCCGAGCCCCGGCAGTTCACCGATCGGGCCGACCATCAACCACCAACGCAGGTAGCCATTTTCAATGCCCGCTGCACGCAACCGCGCGGCTGAGATATCCTCGGCTACCGGCCCCACGGCCACTGGCAGCATGCGCGTCAGCCACTCTCGCCAGTCACGCTGCTCGACAAAAGGGTCCCCAGCCAGTTGCCAACAGACACCGTGCTCGAGCGGAATACGCGTCCAGTAGATACTGGCCTCGTGCACCGCCGAGCCCAGTTGGATATCGAGTGCCTCATCCACTATCAGGCTGGCCTCCCAGGCCATGGCCAGCGGTTCGATGGCCACCGCGCCATGTTTGGATTCGGGTTGACCGGATAGCGGGTCGGTCACCCCCTGAAACAGACTGCCACTACGTGCCGCGCTGCTCAGGCGGTCCGTCCAGTGAATAGGGACGAATATCTCGCCACGACGCTGAGCCGGTGAGATGCGTACTCGGACTCGCATTTCGCCCGTGGCGGCCGTGATACGGGCCAATTGTCGATCCGTCAGGTGGTAATGGCGAGCATCCGCCTCGTGCACCTCGACGAAGGGTTCCGAACGGTGATTCATCAGTCGTGCGGCACGGCTAGTGCGCGTCATGGTGTGCCATTGGTCGCGAATTCGTCCTGAGTTGAGGCGCAAGGGATATTCACTGCTCAGCGTCTGATGCGGTTGCCGTGGTGTAATCGGCCACAATCGAGCACGGCCATCGGCGGTGGCAAAGCGACCATCCTCAAACAGGCGCGCGGTGCCTCGGGGAGAATCGACGCTAACCGGCCACTGGATTGGCTCAAGCGCGTCATAGCCATCTTGATCCAATTCCGCCAATGCCGAGATATCGAACAGCCGACGCTGATGTTGGGTGTCGTTCTCGAAACCAGAGAGACGCGCGTGCTCAGTGAATATCTCGGCAGGATGCGCATAGGAAAAGGCCTCCGAGTATCCGAGGTGCGTCGCGACCTGACTGATGATCCACCAGTCATGACGTGCCTCCCCTGGCGGCGGCAACATGCCTCGCTGGCGAGAGATGCGTCGTTCGGAGTTGGTGACGGTGCCATCCTTCTCCGACCAACCGCTGGCCGGCAACACGATATCGGCCAGTTCCACCAGGTCGGTATCCAGCATGCATTCCGAGACGATCACCAACGGGCAGCGCTCGATAGCGGTACGCACGCGGTTGGCATCCGGCAGACTGACCAGCGGATTGGTCGCCATGATCCATAGCGCCTGAATCTCACCACGTTCGATGGCCTCGAACAGTTCGACGGCCTTGTAGCCCGGCGCCTCCGGTAGATCCGGCGTCAACGACGGCGTGCTCCAGAAACGCGTTACGCGCTCGAGGGCACCGGGGCTATCGTAATCCATGTGTGCGGCCAACTGATTGGCCAACCCGCCCACTTCCCGTCCACCCATGGCGTTGGGCTGCCCGGTAATCGAGAACGGGCCGGCCCCCGGCAGGCCGATCTTGCCGCCGGCCAGGTGGCAGTTGATGATCGTGTGGCACTTGTCGGTGCCACTGGTCGATTGATTGACGCCCTGAGAATACAGCGTGACCACATGCAACTGGCTGGCGAACCAGTAATAGAAGGTTTCAAGACGCTCGGTATCGACATCGCAGTCGGCCGCCACCGCCTCGATACTCGACTCTCCCTCCCGAGCCGCGGCCAGCGCTTCCTCGAAGCCGTTGGTGTGTCGCTGCAGATAGAGGGAATCCAGTCGCCCCTTGTCTGCCATCCAGGCCAACAATCCATTGAACAGACGAGCATCCGAGCCAGGACGAATGCCGAGATACAGATCGGCCAGCTCACAGCTATCGGTGACACGAGGGTCAATCACCACCACCCGCATTAGAGGATTGCGCGCCTTGGCAACACGCAGCCGCTGGAACAACACCGGATGGTTCCAGGCCAGATTGGAACCGACCAGCACCACCAATTCGGCCTCTTCCAGGTCCTCATAATTGCAAGGCACGGCATCGGCCCCGAATGAGCGCTTGTAGGCCGCCACCGCCGAGGCCATACACAGTCGGGAATTGGTATCCAGATGCGGCGTGCCAAGAAAGCCCTTGAACAGCTTGTTGGCAACGTAATAGTCCTCGGTCAGTAACTGCCCCGAGAGATAGCCGGCAATGGCGGCATTGCCCTTCTCATCGCGTATCGCCTGAATCCTCGACGCGGTTTCCGACAGTGCGACCTGCCAGTCCACGGCTCGACCATCCACCAGAGGTTGCAGCAACCGGCCCCGATCACCGAGAGTCTCGGCCAATGCCGAGCCCTTGACGCACAATCGGCCAAAGTTGGCGGGATGCTGATCGTCGCCCTCGACATCCACCATGCGCCCTTCCACCAGTTGCGCCTTGACGCCGCAGCCAACGCCACAATACGGGCAAGTGGTCCGTGCCAGGAGGTCACTGTCGGGTTGCTGCCGGTGCTGTGTCATCGCTATCTCCCTCCATCGCTACCAGCGGAAACCAAACGCAAAACGCCCATTTCCATCCAGGCACCGATGGGTGTCCTGACGAAAATGGGCGTCGTTGCCGGGGCAGGAAGCCGACGCTGGCTCCACATGCCCTCAATGTTGAACGTTCACGAGCTCGATGCTTCACAAGCTTGATGCTTCACAAGCTTGATACTTCACAAGCTCTGTCACTGTTTAACCTGTAAGCAAGGCGTGTGCCAGAAACGTGATAACACCGTGTCATGGTGTGCTGCAGCTTGATTCGTCTCGACTCCTTGCGCTGCACTGCACCACCAGCTGTCGTCGCAACCCTCTATCGCACCACAACAGGGCGCTTTACTCCTCAAGCAGAACTCGCCCCCCCCACTCAACAACCCTGCTACCTCGCGAAGATCACGCCATCGTACTCGGGGCATGAGCCACCTGGAACGTATCTTGCAGTGCAGCAGTCATGTGTCCGAACAATATGCCCGAACAGAGGCGATTCAATCCCATGCCACAGCCCCTGAAAGTACTGCTGGTCGATGATGAGATCGTGCGTGCCGCCATGGTCGAGGAGGCACTGGCCGGTGAAGGCCATGAGGTGGTCTGCCGCCTGGCCAGTCCATCGAGTCTCAACGACATGGTGGCCCGTCATCAGCCCGATGTGGTGATCATTGATATGGAATCTCCCGATCGCGACACGCTCGACAGCATGTCGCTTCTGCATCGCGAGAATCCTCGCCCGGTAGTGTTCTTCGCCGACCAGCACGATCCCGACGCTCTACAAGCCGCTCTCGATGTGGGGGTCAGCGCCTATGTGGTCGATGGTCTGGTACCCAGCCGGGTCAAGTCCGTCATGGACGTGGCTATCGCCCGCTTCAAGTCCTTCCAGTCCATGCGGCTCGAACTCGACCGCGCACGCAACCAGTTGGCCGAACGCAAACGCATCGAGCGTGCCAAGGGACTACTGATGAAGCACCAGAGCTGCGATGAGGAACAGGCCTATCGCATGCTGCGCAAGCTGGCCATGGATCGCGGTCAGCGCATCGGCGAAGTCGCCACCAACGTCATCGATATCCTGGAACAGCTGGAGAAGGGAAAATGAGCGACGCCAGCCAGACGAACTCCATTGCAACATCTGCCACATCGACACCTTCCACACCGACATCTGCCACATCGACAGCTGCCAAACCGGAACTGTCTGCGTTGACGCTGGGCTTTATCCCGTTGCTGGATGCCGCACTATTGGTGATCGCTCGTGAGGGAGGCTTCTTCGAGAGTGAAGGCATCGAGGTCACTCTGTCCCGCGAGAATGCCTGGTCGACACTGCGCGACAAGGTCGCGGCGGGCATGCTTGATGGCGCTCATATGCTGGCTCCCATGCCGCTGGCAATGAGCCTGGGATTGTCCCGTGCACCCTGCGAGACCCTGGCGCCGATTGTGCTCAGTCGGCACGGCAACACCGTCGTACTCTCTGAGCGCTACGCCGAGGGCATGCTGTCACCGAGCCAGACTTCCCCCGCCGATAATGCCCGCAAACTGCGCCAGTTGCTCGATCAACGTCGACTGAGCGGTGCCATCAGTCCTCCGCGTCTGGCCATGGTCTACCCGTGGAGTTGCCAGCATCTGTTACTGCGCCGCTGGCTGAGTCTCGGTGACATCGATCCACAGGACAGTGTCGAGCTGGTCGCCCTGCCACCTCCGCGCATGGTCGATGCCCTACGTGAAGGTCAGATCGATGGCTTCTGTGTCGGCGAGCCCTGGGGCAGTCTTGCCCAGCATCGTGATGTTGGTCGTATTGTGGCTCGCGGTGCAGACCTGATGCCCGGTCACCCAGAGAAGGTGTTGGGCGTTACAGCCTCCTGGGCGCGGCGCTATCCCAGTACGCTCGCGGCACTGGTCCGTGCACTGCAAGCCGCCGCCGACTGGCTGCATAGTGCTGCGGATGCCATGCCACGAACACGGGGCTGGTTGGCACTGCCTCCTTACCTGGACCGCAGCATGAGCCATCTCGACCAACAACCGCTCAACAACCCTACCGCCGACCTGCGGATCGGCGACGAATTACGCCCCAGGCTAACCGACTTCATCGTCCTCGCCCAACAGCTGCAACCGCTACTGGAAATGCGCGACCGCCAGATAGACTCCCCCACCGTGGAAGCCTGCTACAGCGCAGTGCATTTCGATGCGGCAACGCACCAGTGAAGTGCTGGATATATCGTTTCAGGTAATGACCAGCGAACATTACCATTATAAAATATTGATATTAAACATATCTGTGACACATGGCCCATAACTTGATTGCTATTGGGTAATAACGGCCACTACGGTCGAGCGATCAACGGCGATCGCCACTGCCTCGTACCGACATCCACTTATCTGGTGGCAATCGGCTAGCGAAAATTGCTGCGAGGCCCAGACAAAGACGTCTCTGCACTCCCGCGTACAAGTTCGGGAACGTGCAGGACGTCTTTTTTCGTTTGTGGAGACCGATCTTGTGAAAAACGCTCCTGTGAAGAACGCTCCAGTGAACAACAGTGCCATGACCCAGCCTCACGCCGCGGGTACCGCGCCCGCTATCCGCCATCTGGTGATAGTCGGCAATGGTATGGCGGCACACCGACTGATCGAGACACTAGGCTGCATGCCGGGCGCGCCCGAACACATCACCGTGATCGGTGACGAGCCCCATGGCGCCTACAACCGCATCATGCTTTCTCCCTGGCTGGCGGGTGAGATCGACACCGAGGGGCTAGCCCTGGCGCCTCCCACAGCGGATCACTCACCACAAGGCCAGCAACCACGCATCACCACTCGTCTTGCCTTGCGGGTTACCGGAATCAACCGTCGGCAGCGGAGACTGGAATGCGCTGACGGTGAACTCATCGACTACGACCACCTGGTGCTGGCCACCGGCTCACGCTCGGCGATGCCCGATATAGCGGGCATCAACCACCAGGGCGTAGGCGGATTCCGGGACCTTGCTGACGCCAGGGCCCTGGCAGACAGCGCCGAACAAGGTGGTCAGGCGGTGGTGGTCGGTGGCGGGTTGCTGGGGCTGGAAGCCGCCGAAGGGCTGCGCAAGCGAGGCATGCAGGTCACTGTATTGCAACGTAGTCATCGGCTGATGAACCGCCAGCTGGATGATACGGCGGCTGCCATGCTGGCTCAGCAGCTGAGCGAACGTGGTATCCAAATCCGCACTGGCGTTCAGGTCGCCGAAATCCTCGGTGATGCCGAAGGCTGCGTGAGTGCAGTTCGACTACAGGGTGAAGACACTCACCTGCCCGCACAGCGGGTGGTGATGACCACCGGCATCACCGCTAATGTCGAGCCGGGCCGCAGCGCCGGATTGGTCTGTGACCGAGCACTGGTGGTCGACGATCAACTATTGACCTCGGATTGCCATATCTCGGCGCTCGGCGAGTGTTGCCAGTTCGAGCAGCACACCTATGGCCTGGTCGAGCCTATCTGGCGGCAGGTCGAGGTACTGGCTCGACGATTATGCGGCTCAACAGGCGTTCCCTACCACGAAGCGAGTTGCGCCACGCGGCTCAAGGTATCCGGCATCTCACTATTTGCCTTCGGGCCCACCGACGCCGAAGGCGATCACGAAGTGCTGACCTATCACGACAACGAACGGGGCGAGTATCGGCGCCTACTGCTCACTGACGGACGCCTGGTGGGTGCTGTGTTGTATGGCGATACCCGCATGGGCCCATGGCTCTTCGAACTCTCACAACAAGGTGTTGGGCTGGATGCGGTACGCCATTCCCTGCTGTTGGGCCAGGCCGATACCGAGGCACTGATGGCAGAGCAGTCCAGTTGTGTCGATCACGATCCCGACAACCGACTCGATAACCAACTCAAGCATCAGCCCAGCAAAAACAAGACGCATCAGGAGGCCGCATGATGACCAACAATGAACCCCTCTCTCCCTCTGCCGATGCCAAGGCGCAGCCGACCCTGATCGTGATCGGCAATGGCATGGTCGGCCACCACCTGGTCGAGCAACTGGTGGAACGTGACGCCAACCGCCAGTACCGCATTGTGGTCTTTGGCGAGGAACGTCATCTGGCCTACGACCGCGTGCACCTCTCGGAGTACTTCAACGGTCAGGATGCCGAGTCACTGGCACTGTCGACCACTGACTACTACGCCGAACACGGCATCGACCTGTATCTCAACGAGACGGTGACCGCCATTGATCGTGAGGCGCGCGAGGTGGTTACCGACAGTGGCCGCCATCCCTTCGAGCGCCTGGTACTGGCTACCGGCTCCTATCCTTTCGTACCACCGATCCCCGGGAATGACACTGAAGGGTGCCTGGTCTACCGCACTCTGGAGGACCTGGATGCCATCCGTAGCGCCGCTGCCCATGCCACTACCGGCGTTGTCGTAGGCGGCGGTTTATTGGGGCTTGAGGCCGCCAATGCTCTGCGCGGCCTCGACCTCGATACGGCAGTGGTCGAGTTTGCTCCACGCCTGATGCCGATGCAGGTCGATGACCAGGGCGGCGAGTTGCTGCGTGAAAAGATCGAAGGCCTTGGGGTTCAGGTACTGACCGAACGGGCCACTCAGCGCATAGAGCCCGGCCAGGCCAGTCGCCTGCGTATGGTGTTCCAGGATGACAAGGTGCTGGAGACCGATCTGATCGTGTTCTCTGCAGGTATTCGTCCCCGCGACCAACTGGCCCGTGACTGCGGTCTGGAAATCGGCGAGCGCGGTGGTGTGGTGATCGACGACCACTGCCTGACCAGCGATCCGGCGATTCTCGCGGTTGGCGAGGTAGCACTGTGGAGCAACAGTATCTTCGGTCTGGTGGCGCCGGGCTACCAGATGGCCAGAGCCGCTGCCCATACTCTGACCCATGGTGACGTCACCTTCCGTGGTGCTGATATGAGCACCAAGCTCAAGTTGATGGGGGTCGATGTCGGAGCCATCGGTGATGCGCATGGCGATCACACGCCCGGCGCCAGACAATTTCGCTACTTCGACCAGCTCAAGCAGGTCTATCGCAAGCTGGTGGTTTCCAGTGATGGTCGCCAACTGTTGGGCGCCATGCTGGTTGGTGACAACAGCGCCTACGATACGCTGATGCAGTACTTCGCCAATGGCCTGACGCTACCCGATGACCCGGCCTCGCTGATCCTGCCGCATAGCGAGGGCGCACCGACGATGGGCCCGGATGCACTACCTGATACCGCCACCATCTGCTCCTGCCACAACGTCACCAAGGGCGCGATCAGTTCGGCTATCGATGCCGGCTGCACCGATATAGGCGTACTCAAGGGCGAAACTCGAGCCAGCACTGGCTGTGGTGGCTGTGCAGCATTGCTCAAGAGCGTCTTCGACCATGAGCTTTCGTCACGCGGCATGGAAGTCGACACCGCCCTCTGCGAACATTTCGCGCATACCCGGAAGGAGCTCTACGACATTGTGCGCGTCGAAGGCATCAAGACCTTCAGCGACCTGATGGAAAAACACGGCAAGCACCAGCATGACGGCGCCCCCTGCCTTGGATGCGACATCTGCAAGCCGGCAGTCGCGTCGATTCTTGCTTCGTGCTTCAACGAGCCGATCACCAATGCCGCGCATATTCCGTTGCAGGACACCAATGACACCTTCATGGCCAATATGCAGAAGAACGGCACCTATTCGGTCGTGCCGCGTATTCCTGGTGGTGAAATCACCCCCGACAAGCTGATCGTTCTGGGTGAAGTGGGTCGCAAGTACAACCTCTACACCAAGGTCACCGGCGGACAGCGCATCGATCTTTTCGGCGCACGCCTCGAGGATCTGCCATCAATCTGGGGCGAGCTGATCGCCGCCGGCTTCGAGACTGGGCATGCCTACGGCAAGTCGACACGCACGGTGAAGTCCTGTGTCGGCAGCACCTGGTGCCGTTATGGCGTGCAGGACAGTGTTGGCATGGCAATTCGCCTGGAGAACCGCTACAAGGGGCTTCGCTCGCCCCACAAACTCAAGTTCGCAGTGTCAGGCTGTACCCGTGAATGTGCCGAGGCACAGAGTAAGGACATCGGCGTGATCGCCACCGAGCATGGCTGGAACCTCTATATCTGTGGTAACGGCGGCATGCGCCCTCGCCATGCAGAGCTGTTCGCCACCGACCTCGATGACGAGGCGCTGATCCGCACCATCGACCGGGTGCTGATGTTCTATGTACGCACCGCCGACCGCCTGCAGCGTACCTCGGTGTGGCGAGAAAGCCTCGAAGGCGGTCTCGACTACCTCAAGGACGTGATTCTCGATGACAGCCTCAATCTCGGAGAGGAACTCGACCACCAGATGCAGGTGGTGATCGACAACTACGAATGCGAGTGGGCCAATGCCCTCTCCGACCCAGAGAAGCTCAAGCGTTTCCGCAGTTTCGTCAACGACGAGCGCCCCGACCCGGACATCATCGTCACCGAAGAGCGCGGCCAACTCAGGCCCGCCTGAAACAGCGCTTTGGTACTGCTCCGAATGGGCTGGCCACTGGCCAGTCACCCGAACCACCAGGATTTCCAGAACAACCAGGGAGCTCTCCCATGACCACCGCCACCGCAGAAGCACCGACCATGCCCCAGACCTGGCAAACGCTATGCACCAGGGCCGACCTGGTTGCCCACTCCGGCATCGCCGCCTGCCTCGAGACCCATGAAGGGCTCCTCCAACTGGCAATCTTCTATCTGCCCGGTCACGACACCGAGCTCTATGCCATCGACCATCACGATCCCTTTTCCGATACCAACGTCATCGCTCGCGGCATCATCGGCGACATCAAGGGCGAGCCGGTCGTGGCCTCGCCGCTCTTCAAGCAGCACTTCAGGTTGAGCGATGGACAATGCGTGGAAGACGAGCACGTGAAACAGCGTACCTGGTCGGTGCGTCTCGACGGCGACGAGGTGATGATAAGGGTATGACCCTCGTTGCGTATGTCGACTGGCCGCTTGGCCCATCCGTGCCCCGCGCCTCCTTGCGTCAGGCGCGGTGGCACCCCGCATGCTCCGTGACGTAACGCAGCGCCTCGCTGAAACCATCCATCACCTCGAGGCCGTAACGAGCCTCGAGTTCCACTGCCCTGCCCGCGAAGGCGCCCGACCCAAGTACGATGGCCGTGGCACCGTGCCGGATTGCGTCCTGAATATGCAGGTTCAAGCGGGCTTCGGCCTGCTCGGTCCGGGCAGCCGTGTCGGTGACGCCGATACCGGTCGCCACTACCGTGCAGCCATCGGCCAGCCCGTAGCCTGCACTCAACGCCTCGATGGTGGGCACCGCCTCCTCGAAGGTAGTGATGACCCTGAACGGACCGCCGGTGGCATGGGCATAGCGGATGCCCGCCTCGGCGAGACTGATCACCGGCGCCCGGGTCAGCGCACGGATCTCGTCGATGGCGATGTCATCGAAACAGGCGAGGATGTAGCCCGCGAAGCCCTCCCCCATACGCTCATGGATCAACGCGAGCACCTGCCGGCCGGCTTCGACCTTGTCCGCTGCGCTCTCGATAGCGAACGGTCCCGCTGCAGGACTGGTGACTTCGGTGACGATGCCGGGCGGCGTCGACGCCCGCATCACCTCCCGTACCCCCTCCGTCACCTTGGCGTTGGTGTTGGGGTTGATCACCAGAAATCGCGTTGTTTTCCACTTTGGATTGCCTGAGTGAATCATCAGCGCCCCGCCACCAGGTCAGGCAGCCACATCACGATACCGGGCCACACCATGATGGTCAGAGTGAACAGCGCCATGATGATGACGAATGGGAAGGAGCCCCAGATCACGTCATTGAAGCTGCCACCGTCCTTGCGCACGCCCTGCACCACGAAGAGATTCATACCCACCGGCGGAGTGATCAGCGCAATCTCGCACATCAGTACGATGAAGATCCCGAACCAGATGGGATCGACGCCCACCGCCACTACCATCGGTACGGTGATCGGTACGGTCAGCACCAGCATCGACATGGCATCCATGAAGGTTCCGAGAAGCATATAGAACACCAGCAGCAACAACAGCAGTCCGAGCTGGCCGAGCCCGAAGGAGGTCACCCACTGCGTCAGCGCCTGGGTGACACCCAGCATCGAGATGGTGACGTTGAGCAGCAAGGCACACATCAACACGATGATCACCATACCGGTGGTCTTGGCCGCATGCAGCGAGCAATGCACCAGCAGCTCCCGGCTCAGTTTGCCGCCGCAGACGATAAAGGCCAGAGCGATCACCACTCCGAGGGCAGCAGACTCGGTAGGTGTCGCCAATCCCCCATAGATGCTGCCCATCACCACCCCGAAGATGATCACCGGCGGAATCAGGTGCCTGGACATCGCCAGCTTTTCGGAGAGCGGCAGATCGACCTCGACCAACGGTTCCTGGCCTGACCGGCTGTAGGCTAAGAACAGGTAGGCGGAGAAGAGCAGGGCCAGCGTAATGCCAGGAATCAGCCCGGCGGCGAATAGCTGGCTGACGGACGTGTTGGCCAGTTGCCCGTACACCAGCAGGTTGATGCTGGGTGGAATCAGAATCCCCAGGGTACCGCCGGCAGCGAGCGAGCCAAGCGACAGGCGAACCGGATAGCGATAGCGCTGTAGCGCTGGTAGGGAGATGGTACCGACGGTGGCCGCCGTAGCCACCGACGAGCCCGACGTGGCGGAGAACAGCGTGCAGGTCGCAATGTTGGTGTGCAACAAGCCGCCCGGCAGTCGGTTGAACCACACCACCAGCGCACTGTACATGCGGTCGGCGATCCCCCCTCGCAACAGCAGTTCCCCCAGCAGCATGAACAGGGGAATGGCCAGCATGGAGGGGCTGTTCAGGCTGCTCCACACCACGCCGCCCATCATGTCCACCATCGGCGTTCCATGCATCAGGTAACCGCCTGCCACGCCCACGGACAGAATGGCGACTGCCACGGGCAGACCCAGCAACATCAGGCCGAGCATGACCAGAAAGGCAGCGATGATGACCGGAATGTCCATCAATTTTCTCCCTCACGTTTTTCCAGATCGCTCAACTCGGCGTCCAACTCGTCCTGGGTAGAGCCAGGGCCGAACTGGCCAATGAGCGTGCTCCAGTCACGCTTGATCAGCAGCAGCAGAGCCTTGAAGGAAAGCACTACCGCGGCGAGGACAAAGGTGGACATCGCCACCAGCCATACCGTCTGTGGATAGATCAGGGGCGTGCCCCATGGCGTTTGGGCGATGGAACGATAGAGTTGGGTCTCGAGCACCGTCTGCACGGTAAAGTACAGCAGAAAGGCCGCCATTAGCCCCATGGAGAGAGTCGCCAGGGCATTGAGCACGGCCTGCACGGAACTCGGCAGGTGCATGTGCAGCAGGTTGATGCGGATGTGCGCTTGCTCGACCATGGCCACGCAGAAGGCCAGCGGTGCAGCGATGGCGATGGCGTAACCGCCCAGTTCGTCGACACCGCCCATGGAGAGCGAAAAAAACTTGCGAATCAGAGTTTCCAGGGTGATCAGCAGCGCCAGGAGAATCATCATCGCGCCGAACAGCCCTCCCAGAAAACGCGCATAGGCCTTCATCATTGACTCCCTCCGTCTCAGAGGCCAAGTTTCTGGCCGACGGTCTCGCGCCAGACGGCTTCACAATCGTCAGCGACGGCATTGCACTGATCCGCCCAGACCGGCAGCGAGACATCCTCGACGGCAGCGCTGACCACGGCCAGATCCTCTTTGGAGACCGGCACTTCGGTCAGCGCGTAAGGCTGACCATATTCGCAGGGTGTCTGCCCGGTGTTGCAGCGCATGGCATCTTCGTAGAGTGCCTCGGAGTACTCCCAGATCTGATCACTCAGATCGGCGATGGCCCCTTCCAGAGCGTCCTGCTGCTCTGCCGAAAGGCGGTTCCAGGTATCCAGGTTGATTGCATAACCGTTTATCGCGAGCTGCAGGGCAATCGGCAGCACGGTGCTGGTGGCTTCAGGCCAACCACCAGAATTGGCCGATGCGGGGCCAGTGATGGCGCAGTCCACCACTCCGCGGGCAAGCGACTGCTGAACGTCACCGAACGGCATCGAAATACCCGTTGCCCCCAGTCCATCCACGAAGTTGGCGGCGCTCTGGTCACCGACCCGCACACGTAACCCTTGCAGATCGCTCAAGCCACCGATTTCCTCGCTGCAGAACACGACCTGCGGGCCAGCCGGCCATACGCCGAGCAGCTTGGCATTGAAGTTCTGCTGCAGGCGGGAGTCGACATAGTCATAAAAAGCGGCCACGTTTTCGCGACCCACTTCAAAGCTGGTATTCAGTCCGGTCAGGTCCAGTCCCAGGATGGAGGGTTCATCTCGACTCACCTGCGGTCCCCGCAGGGAAACGATGTCGAACAGCCCCGAGCTCAGCACGCGCAAGCCATCGGTATCGGGAACGCCTGCCACGTCCACCGGCAGGTACTGAGCGTCGACCTCCAACCCCGTATGCTCGGCCAGCGATTCGAAGAAAGGACGCTCCTTTTGCTGAGCAATCAACCCGGAGCCGACAGGCTGACCCAGCACCTTCAGGGAGAACGACTCCGCCTGAACAGCGGAAGCCATCAGAGTCGCGGCGGCGGTGGTAACAAGCGCGGTACGTTTCAGCATGATCGTTTCCTGCAAGTGAGCACCCTACCCGGCTTTTCCAGGCCGGAGAAGGCGAGCGATTACGGTCGCGGTTCACCGCTTGTTCCCTAAGCAGTACTTAGCCATGTCGATTCACATTTCATTTGGCAAGTAACATGAAACCTTAGTTTCTCAATAAGCTCTATTCCGTAAGACTTTGGTGGGAGAGGGAGTGAGACACTCGGACAGGCACAGCGGTACTCCGGCCATGCCCAATGGGTGGCCAGTGCATCAAGAAAATACCGACAATGAGGTATTACAACTCTTCGAGGCGCTCGTTGAGAGTTTCGATCCGGCGTAGCCGGTGACGCGAGCCCTCACCCGCCAGTTCGATGGTACGCATCGCCAGCAGATGGCAGAGCGCCATCACCGAGGTATGGTTGAACAACGGCCCGGCCGCCCGGCTATGGCAACGGAAGTGCCAGGTCGCAATGGGCTCGGGCTCCACCCCCTCGTCGGTGACATAGAGCAGCCGGGCTCCACGCTCCCTGGCGTAGGCGAGGATCTGCCCGGTGATTGCCACCCGGCGACGCAGCCCGAAGACAATCACACAATCCTGCGTGCCAAAATTGACCAGATGCTCGCCCAGCGTTTCGCCACCGCCGGGAAGACTGACGACTTCCTCGACCACCTGGGCAAGCTGCCAGCGCAGATAGTCGGCGAAGGGGTGGCTGGCGCGGAAACCAATCACCCAGGTCTTGCGCGCGTCGAGGATGGCCTGCGCCACCGTATCGACCTCCGCCTGGGGAATCGCCGCAAAGGTGCGTTCGAGGTTCTCCTTGCCCAGTTCCAGGTTGCCGGTCAAGGAGGCTTCGCCCTGCTCGTCACTGGACAGCGTCAGGAACAGCCGCGAGCCTGTCTGCTGCTCGTCCCGGGCGTGCTTTCGCGCCGCTTCATAGCTCTCGTAACCCAGCCGGCGCACGAAACGCGACACCGTCGCCTTGGAAACATTGGCGAACCTGGCCAGTTCCTGAGCATCGTAGCTCGCCAACTCGCCAGGGAAATCGCATACGAACTCCCCCAGCCGGCGCTCAGCCGGATGCAGCGAGGGCAGCGCGTTACGCACCCGTGAAAGGAAGGAACGTTGCTGGGAGGATTTGGACATGCCCGCTCCTGAAATCACAGTTTCATGCATGATGGGCACAGCCGCCACGCATCGCAACAAGAAAGCGCATCGGATCGGGTTACCTCGTCGACACTCTCCATATCGTTGACGCTCCCCTACTTGCACACTTGACGATATCGTCCATGCTAAGAAAACAGCCGACTTCGCCCTTGCAGCATTTGTGTCATGGTCCATGCTGATAAGTGACAGGGGCACTGATTGCCCCTTTCCAGGGTCAAAGGAGTAGGCCAAAGGACTGTCTCCCCGACCCCACCCCGCCACATACCAGAGAAAAGGAGGATTCCCCAGCGCACACGACACCCACAGGCTGTCACATCCCTGACATCTTCCGCTGACAGTGTCGACATCGTGGCGTCATGTTGACGCCCAAGGTGACAATCAGGAGAGCTGTGCCGATGGTACGCATCGACAAGAAGGCCACCCGACTGTACGTGCTGGACACTAATGTCCTGATCCACGACCCCGCTGCGCTTTATCAGTTCGATGAGCATGAAGTGGTTATCCCCATGACCGTGCTCGAGGAGTTGGACAAGCACAAGAACGGAATTCGCGAAATTGCCCGCACCGCCCGGCAAGTCAGCCGGACCCTCTCTGATCTCACATCCAATGTGGATATCGCTCAGATTCGCCAAGGCATACCGATCAAGCGCGCCGCTGGCCCCGAAGGGCGCTTGCGCCTGCTCTGCTACAGCGACCTGACGGCTCCCGACAACCTTGATGATACACCCGACAACCGCCTGCTCGGCGAGACCTGTCGCTTGCGTGATGAACGTCCCGATGCCTCGGTGATTCTGGTCACCAAGGACATCAACTTGCGCGTCAAGGCCGCCGCCCTCGGCGTGCC
Organism: Halomonas huangheensis; assembly: GCF_001431725.1. Classification (NCBI taxonomy): domain Bacteria; kingdom Pseudomonadati; phylum Pseudomonadota; class Gammaproteobacteria; order Oceanospirillales; family Halomonadaceae; genus Halomonas; species Halomonas huangheensis. Next base: position 3,222,447 of record NZ_CP013106.1, read on the forward strand.
GGTAGAGGATTATCTGACCGATCGCGCCTTCGACGATTCCGATGTGATGACCGATGGCGTCAAGGTGTATCCGGATGCTGGCCATGATCTATGGGAAGCTCTGGCCATGGACGTCAAGGTCGAACGCGACCATGACCGGGTGATCTATCGCCTCACTGGCGATATTCCTCAGGACTGGCATCTTGGCATGCTGGTGGCGGATCATCAGCAGGAAGCCAGCTTCGAGGCCATTGTGCGCGAGATAGCTCCGAATCGTGCCACCCTGGAGCTGCTCACCAACTATCGGCACGGCGCCAGCGTATGGGGGGTACACGCCCACGACAGCCGTCAGAACTTTACCCTCAACCTGTTGATGGATGATGACATTGACCTGGTCACCGTGGCTGGCAGCGCAGGTACCGGCAAGACCTTCATGACCCTTGCTGCCGCCTTCCAACAGACTCTCGACAGCAAACGCTTCGAGCGTATCGTGTTTACCCGGGCGCCCATTTCGATGAGTGAGGACATCGGCTTTCTGCCCGGCACCGAAGAGGAGAAGATGTCTCCATGGATGGGTGCATTCCATGACAACATGGATAACCTGCTCCGCGATGAGCATGACGGTAGCTCTACCTGGAACCAGGACGCGACCCGTCAGTTACTCGGTTCAAGGGTGCAGATCCGCGCTCCAGGCTTCATGCGTGGCCGTACCCTCAATGACACCTTCCTGATCATTGACGAGGCACAGAACTTCACTCCCAAGCAGCTCAAGAGCCTGGTAACCCGCGCCGGGCGCAACACCAAGATCGTCTGTCTGGGCAATGTCGGCCAGATCGACACTCCATACCTCACCGCCAATACCTGCGGCATGGCTGCTCTAGTGCAGAATTTCAAGAACTGGCCTCATGGGGGGCATGTCACCCTGCAGAGTGTCGAGCGTTCACGTCTCGCACTGGCCGGTGAAGAACTTCTCTAGCGCAATATTCAACGCATACGGCGCCTTACGATAGGCCTCAAACAGCACAGCCCCCGGTCATCACGACCGGGGGCTGTGTATTCAGTGCCGCGCTATCACGCCTATTTGTCACGATTGACGGCATCTTCCATCAGCTTCTCATCCTCGCTGCGAGGTGTGTTTTCCAGCATCTCCAAGGCTTCCGCATACAGGCAGATATAAGCCCGGCAGGAGGCACAATGCACCTTCTCGTCCGGATTCCGTGTGCTCGGCGCACGCATTACGTGACTACCACATTCGGGACAAGGCTTGGGAAGGCGCAGATTTTCACTCAAAGCCATGAGTCTTCTCCTATTCGGGTCCACCACGTCTGCTACCGCCGCCGCGAGGGCTACGTGGCAAGACGAAAGGTCGCGACACCGACAAGAATCGTCTCCATGTTCTACCAGACCTTGAGGCAATCTGGATAACTTCAAGGCCCTGACCCGAATTAGCGCACGAGTCACCCTGCGCTTACTGCGACAAGCGAGACACCATCCACTCGCCGATATCGGCAATCTGCTGAGGGCAAACTGCATGCGCCATCGGGTACTGACGATAGCGGGGAGTATAGCCAAGGGATTCGAGGCGCGAATGAGCCGCACGTCCCAGAGCTTCTGGAACGACGGGGTCCATATTGCCGTGATGGATTTCGATCGGCATCTCACGATTGGCTTCCGCCAACTCAATGGAGTCTGCGGTGGCAAGATAGGTCGACATCGCCAACAGCCCACCCAGCGGCTGCTCAAAGCTCAGCGCCGCTTCATAGGCCACAGCGCCGCCCTGTGAAAAGCCCGAGACGAGAATCCGGCGACTGTCGATACCGGCAGCAATCTGCTCACCAATGATCGCCTGGATGCGCTGCGCCGACTGACGTAGCTGCTGTTCATCGACACGACGGTCGAGGCTCATTTCCAGAATGTCGTACCAGGCCGGCATCACCATGCCGCCGTTGACCGTCACCGGCAGCCGCGGCGCATGGGGCATGATAAAGCGCACCTGCGCGTAATCCGGGCGCGGCATCATCCTTGCCACCGGCTCGAAATCACGGCCATCGGCTCCCAGGCCATGCAGGATGATCATACAGGCATCGGCAGGTGCATCACCGGCCGGGTTGATGACGATCTGATCGTTGTCACTCATGGTTGTCTCGTGGCCAGGTTCATAAAATTCGAAGACGACACATTATCGTAATGGCAAAGCCATCGCGAGCCCCTGCATTCAGCCGGTGAAGGGCCAGATGAGCGGCGTCAGCGCGATCACGATAATGGCAGTCAGCACATTCAGCGGACCACCCAGGCGCAGGAAGTCACCCAGTCGATACCCCCCAGGCCCCATGACCATCAGGTTGGTTTGATAACCGATCGGGGTCAGGAAGCTCGCCGAAGCAGCAAACATCACCACCACCACAAATGGCATCGGGTTGACGCCGAGATGTTCCGCGCCGGACATGGCAATCGGAAAGGTGATTACCGCTGCGGCATTGTTGGTCACCAGTGAGGTCAGCACCGCTACCACGACATAGGTGCCGATCAACAGCAACCATGGCTGGTCGCCCACAATCGACAACAACGCCCCGGCAACCTCCGCTGCCGCACCGGAACCGTCGAGCGCCGCGCCGAGCCCGAAGGATGCGGCGATCGTCAGCAACACCTGAGTATCGAGACTGCGCCGAGCCCCGGCGACGCTTACACAACCGCTCAACAAGGTCGCCGCTGCACCCAACATGGCGGCATTCATCATGCTCATCATGCCACTGGTAGCGAGAACCACCACTGCGGCAAGAATTCCCCAGGCGCGGATGGCACGTTCGTGCACCGGGCGAGCCGCGCCATCGATCTGGCTGATCAACAGAAAGTCTCGTGACTGTCGATGGCGTTCGATGAAGGCTGGACGTGCTTCCAGCAGCAGTACATCAGCAGGCTGCAGGCGAACCTGGCCAAGGTTGCCGGATACTCGCTCACCACTTCGGCAAACTGCCAACACCGCAGCTCCATACTGGGTACGGAAGTGCCCATCACGGATACGTTGACCGATGAACTGACACTGATCGGAGACCACTGCCTCGACAAGACGACGCTCTCGGAACTCCTTTTCCAGACTTGAAGTTCCCTGACGCGAAGGCATCAATCCACGCAGCTGCTGAAGCTCCACGGCTCCGCCCGCTGTCCCGGCGAAAACCAGACGATCTCCGCCCTTGAGCCGTTCGCCGGGGCCCACCACACTGACCACGTTACCGCCACGCTCGATCTCGACCAGAAAGAGCTCACTTAGATGGCGTAATCCTGCCTCCTCCACGGTATGGTCCACCAGCGGGCCACTCGGGTCGACTTCCATCTCGATGGTGAACTCACGAGGGTTGGAGAAGGCATCCTCGGTACCGGCACGACGCGGCAACAGGCGCGGACCAACGAGGACAAGAAATCCCAGCCCGATCACCGCCATCGGCACACCCAGCCATGCGACTTCGAACAACCCCATTTCGAGTCCGTCGATGCGTTGCTCCGCCAGCGCATGCACGACCAGGTTGGTACTGGTGCCCAGCAGCGTGATGGTGCCGCCAAGAATCGAGGCGAAACTCAGCGGCATCAGCAGCAACTGCGGTGCCACTCCCAGACGCCGGCTCCAACTCAGCACTGCCGGAATGAAGGTCGCCACCACTGGGGTATTGTTGAGGAGTGAGCTGATGGCCGCGACCGGAAGAATCAATCGTGTCAACGCTCGTCGGTCGCCCTGAGGCCGACCCAGCACATAACGAATGATCAGATCGATACCACCGGTTTCGCGCAGGCCCGCGACAACGATATACAGGAAGGCAACGGTAAACAGACCGCTATTGGAAAAGCCACTCAAGGCCTGCTCAGTGTCGATTACCCCGAGGCTCAACAGCAGCGCCACAGCGCCCATCAGCACCATGTCCGGGCTGATCCGGGTCAAGGCCATGATCGGGAAGACAGCACCAGCGACAATCAGGGAGATCCAGGCGTCCAGCGACATCAGCAGGCATCCTTGCAGGAGGAGCCTCATTGTGACCGCTTCAGCTTATTCTAAAAAGTTCCTGATTATTATCCACTTATCCCTGTTCGGAATAAGCTGGTTTTTCGGGGCACGCCGCGTGCCGGCAGATCTACAGGCCACGGTGCATTCAAGCGCAGCGACAGATGTGCCCGTTATAACGCAAAGAAGGCCCGCCAATGGCGAGCCTTCTTCTGCATTCAGAGCGTTAGCCCTGGACCAGCATCAGATCAGTCGATGACCTTGATGTTGGAAGCCTGCAGGCCTTTCTTGCCCTGAGTGACGTCGAAGGAAACCTTCTGGCCGTCCTGCAGAGATTTGAAGCCGTCAGCCTGAATCTCGGAGAAGTGAGCGAACAGGTCGTCACCGTTGTCGTCCGGAGAAATGAAGCCGAAGCCTTTAGTGTCGTTGAACCACTTAACTGTACCAGTAGCCATTATCGAATTCCTCGAATAGCAATTGAATTACCGGGAAATACCCGAGTAGCAGTGGGTAAAACAAGAAACTTTCCCCCGGGAAACCGATGCATCAGGCTTCGATGACCACTGAAGATATGTTCGACTTGCTAACCTACTGCGATCAGCATGCTCGGTCTGAGCGCTCACGTCAACTCTAATTGTCAATCATGACCTCTGGATGACACCCCCTGGCGAACCCAGGCAGCCGCCTTTTCAGCGATCATGAGAGTTGGTGAGTTGGTGTTTCCTGACACGATAGTCGGCATCACCCCTGCATCTACGACCCGCAAGCTGTCGACGCCCTGAACACGCAGCCGGGAGTCGACCACCGCCATGGGATCATTCATCGCCCCCATGGCAGTGGTTCCTACAGGGTGAAAGATTGTCGTACCGATGTCACCGGCTACCTGCTGCAATTCCTCATCACTCTGCGCCGCGGCTCCGGGCTTGAGCTCTTCAGGATGGTAATGCGCCAGTGGTGACTGCTCGATGATACGGCGTACCACTCGTAACGAATCGGCGGCAACCTTGCGATCCTCGGTTGTCGCAAGATAGTTGGGGGAGATATCCGGTGCGGCGCGGGGATCAGCACTCCTCAGGCGCACTGTGCCACGACTGGTCGGGTTGAGGTTACAGACACTGGCAGTGATCGCCGGGAAGTCGTGAAGGGGCTGCCCGAACGCCTCGAGACTCAGAGGCTGGACATGAAACTCGAGATTCGGATGGGGCTGGCTGTCGCTGCTGCGGGTGAAGATACCCAGCTGTGATGGCGCCATGCTCATCGGCCCCGAACGCCTGGCCAGATAGTGCAACGCAATCGCCGCCTTGCCCCACCAGCTCTGCACCATGGTATTCAACGTGCGAGCACCATCGAGCCGATAGACCGCCCTCAGTTGGAGATGGTCCTGAAGGTTCTCACCAACCCCCGGAGCATCCTTGACCACTTCGATACCGTGCCGTTCCAGCAACTCTCGAGGTCCGATACCGGAGAGCTGCAACAGATGGGGAGAGCCAATGGCACCAGCACTGAGAATGACCTCTCGATTGGCCTCGGCGACCATACTCCTGCCTTGACGACTGACTCTCACACCGGTGCAACGCGGTTTCTCGGCGTTGCTGGTATCAAATTCGAGGCGCTCCACCAGGGTACTGTGCCAAAGCGTTAGATTGGGGCGTTTCAAGGCCTTGCGCAGGAACGCTCTCGAGGTATTCCAGCGCCAGCCGGAACGCTGATTGACCTCGAAGTAATCAACGCCTTCGTTGCAGCCACGATTGAAATCATCAGTGGCGGGAATCCCCGCCGCTCGGGCCGCCGCAGCAAACTCATCAAGAATGGGCCAGCGGTAACGCTGCTTCTCGACGCGCCATTCACCACCATGGGCGTGAAAACGCTGCAGCTGTTCGTCGTCATCACCGTGGGGATGATGATCATCGAGACGATAGTGGTCCTCATGACGTCGAAAGTCCTCGAGGCAGGACTCCCACCGCCAGCTGTCATCGCCGGTAATCTCTGCCCAGTGGTCATAGTCTCGCGCCTGACCACGCATATAGATCATGCCATTGATGCTCGAACAGCCTCCCAGAGTTCTGCCGCGAGGATACAGCAGCGAGCGACCATTGAGGCCTGCCGCTGGTTGGGTGCGAAAACGCCAGTCGGTACGTGGATTGTCAATGCAGTACAGGTAGCCGACCGGAATATGAATCCACGGATAGCTATCTCGGCCCCCGGCCTCGATCAACAACACCGACACATTGGGATCTTCGCTCAGGCGCTTGGCCAACAGGCAGCCGGCACTGCCGGCCCCCACGATGATGTAGTCGAACCTGTGGGTGACCTTGCTCATCAACTCCATCTCCTGGCGGCATATAATGTCTGGCTTGCTGGTATCGACAGACTATCGTCCGGCCAGCGCCTGCTCTGCAATGCTGCCAATGTCCAACTCGATGGTCCGACGGCGACCACGGCACTCTGCATTGCGGATAGAATCGCGTTAACGTTGTCTGATAATCGATTCGAACCACCCGTGACCATCGCGACAACACAAGGCCGACCAACGGAACGGCCCTGGACCTGCCGCGTGTTGTTGCTGGAAGTGCTGTTTCTCGAGGAGCCCTGTATGTCCGTATTACCCGTGCGTTTCAGCACCTATGCCTTGAGCATTGCCGGCCTGCTGATCAGTCTGATCGGCCTGGCCTTCGATGGCCTGTGGTGGATCGGTGTGGGGGTCTTCGCCGCCCTCGTGACCCTCGGTACTTTCGACTTGCTGCAGCGCAAACGCACCGTGAGCCGCAACTATCCAATTCTGGCGCATATGCGCTATCTGCTCGAATCGATTGGCCCGGAGTTTCGTCAGTATTTCATCGAGGCCGACACCGACCAGGTGCCCTTCTCCCGCGAACAGCGCAATCTTGTCTACCGCCGTGCCAAGAACGATGTCGACAAGAAACCGTTCGGCTCATTGCATGACATGAACGCTCCCGGCTACGAGTGGATGAGTCCGTCGCTGGCACCGGTGCACATCACCGATCAGAACTTTCGGATCGTTATCGGTGAAAATCGCGTACAGCCCTATAGTGCCAGTGTGGTCAATATTTCAGCGATGAGCTTTGGCGCCCTCTCCCCCAATGCGCTCAGCGCCCTGAACGAAGGCGCTCGCAACGGCGGCTTCTACCACACCACAGGTGAGGGCGCGATCTCGCCCTACCACCTGCGTGGCGGAGACCTGGTCTGGCAGTTGGGTTCCGGTTACTTCGGGTGCCGGCGTGACGATGGCGGCTTCGACCCGGAAAAGTTTCGCCGTAACGCCCAGCGCGATGAAGTCAAGATGATCGAGATCAAGCTCTCTCAGGGCGCCAAACCGGGCCATGGCGGGATCCTGCCGGCAGCCAAGGTCACCCGGGAGATCGCCGTAACCCGTGGTGTTCCTGCCGGAAAGGATGTGGTATCCCCTTCCTGCCACTCGACTTTTTCGACACCTCGCGAAATGATCGGCTTCATCCAGACGCTGCGCGAGCTTTCCGGTGGCAAGCCGGTAGGAATCAAACTGGCCATCGGCCACCCCTGGGAATGGTTCGCCATGGTCAAGGCCATGCGCGAGGAAGGTGATCATCCCGATTACATCGTTGTCGATGGTGGTCAGGGCGGCACTGGAGCGGCACCACTGGAGTTCATCAACCGCCTCGGCATGCCGCTTGATGATGCGCTCAACCTGGTACATAACACGCTGATCGGGGCAGGCCTGCGCGAACAGATCCGCATCGGCGCCAGTGGCAAGATCATCACCGCGTTCGATATCTGCCGCACCATGGCGATCGGCGCCGACTGGGTCAACATGGCACGCGGTTTCATGTTCTCTCTGGGGTGCATTCAAGCCCAGAGCTGCCACAACGACCGCTGCCCGAGCGGCGTCGCGACTCAGGATCCGCTACGCGGCAAACGCCTGGATATCACCGACAAGTCCGAGCGCGTCGAGAACTTTCATACCAACACCTTGCACGCGCTTCGCGAAATGCTCGAGGCCGCAGGACTACAGCACCCGGGAGAACTGGGCCCGGAACATATCATCCGGCGCCTCGACAATGGCTCTGCTCGGCCCTACATCAGCCTATTGAACAGACTCAAGCCCAATGAACTGCTGGAAGGTGGGGCTACCGACCATCCTATCTATCGCGAGTTCTGGGAGATGGCTACCGCCGACAGCTTTTCTGCTCCTTCGGAAATCGTGAAACTTCGCGCCAGTAAGCTGGTGTAACACTGTCCCACCAGGGTAATGGTATTCTCTTGGCTGAATCGCCACCCTTGCGAGGATGGCGACCTGAACGGCCGTAGCGACCGGATACCTGAAGATCAAAAGGGAGTGCCATGAGCGACAACGGACAGCCGCGGATTACCCCTCTGCCCGACGTACTGGCCGGCCCGATTCTGCGGCGCTCCTCAACAGAGCGTCTGCGCATCTGGCTGGTCGCCAGCCGCCATCTTGAGCTTACCCTTGAGCTGAAGCCCGAAGGCCAGTCATCCCTCCGCCTCGCGCTTGATGATGAACAGTGCCGACGCATGCCATTGGGACGTCATGCGGTGCTGCACCTGATCGAGGTCGGTCTGGATACCCCTCTACCGACAGGCCAACACATTGCCTATGACCTGCATATCGGCGACGCTGGCAGCGTTGCCGATTGGGCGCCTCATCTTGTGTACGACCAGCATTCAAGCCCCGGTTTCGTCATCACCAACGAGCAACGTCGGCTGTTGCATGGTTCCTGCCGTCGTCCCCATTACGACGGGCCGGATGGCCTGGCTCACGTCGATAGTTGGCTGGAGCAGCGTCTTGACCAGCCCGCCGAATGGCCAAGCTGGCTGCTGATGACCGGCGACCAGATCTATGCCGATGATGTTGCTGGCCCCATGCTGGTGGCGATCCATGCGCTGATCGAGCGCCTCGGCCTGTTTGATGAGACGATTGAGGGCGCGACCCTCGATGACAGTCAGGCGCTCTACCAATGCGACGCCTGCTATTATCATCGCCAGCAACTATTGCCCGATGTGAAGGAGACCCGCGAGCTGCGCAAGCGCTTCTTCGGTGGCGCGCGCAAACCAGTCTTCACCTCGGCCAGTGCCAACAACCATCTGATGACCTTCTCCGAAGTCATCGCCATGTATCTGCTGGTCTGGTCACCGACGCCCTGGCAATTGATCGAGATTGAACCACCCGAACTGTCTGATGAGGATCGGGAAACCTACCACGAGCAGGCGCGGATCATCACTGACTTTGCCGCCACTCTGCCCGCTGCGGCACGGGTCATGGCGCAGTTACCGACGTTGATGATCTTCGACGATCATGATGTTACCGACGACTGGAACCTGACCGCCGACTGGGAGCGTACCGCCTATGGGCATCCCTTCTCGCGAAGGATCATCGGCAACGCGCTGCTGGCGTACCTGTTGTGTCAGGGCTGGGGGAATGACCCTCAACGGCTTGCCACACCTCTCGACGACGCCCAGGCCCTGCTCGAGGCAGCAAGTGCCAATCACAACTGGCTGGACGGACAGCAACTCGACGAGGTGATCCGCCGCCTGTTGCGCTTCGAGGGCTGGGAGTTCGTGATCGACGGCAATCCGAAGCTGGTGGTGCTGGATACCCGCACCCGCCGCTGGCGCAGCGAACGTGACCCGGAGCGTCCGTCGGGGTTGATGGACTGGGAGGCGCTCTCCGAGTTTCAGCAGCAGATTCTGGGTGCAGGATCCGTGATCATCGTCTCTCCGGCGCCGATGTTCGGTGTCAAGCTGATCGAGATCATTCAGAAACTATTCACCGCCATCGGCAAGCCACTGCTGGTCGACGCCGAAAACTGGATGGCACATCGTGGCGCAGGCAGCACCATGCTCAATATTTTCCGCCACTCACGCACGCCAGGGCACTACGTTGTGTTGTCCGGAGACGTACACTACTCCTTCGTCTACGACATCTTGATCCGCCATCGTCGTGAAGGGCCAAAGATCTGGCAGGTCACCTCCAGCGGTATCAAGAATTGCTTTCCCGATACGCTGCTGGATATCTTCGATCGCCTCAATCGCTGGCTGTTCTCACCACGCTCGCCACTCAACTGGTTTACCCGCCGGCGCCCGATGGCCATTCGTCCTCGCGACCCTGATGGTGCCAAGGCTGGTGAGCGGCTATGGAACGGGCCAGGCATGGGACTGATAACCCTCGCCGAAGATGGAAGTCCCGAGGACATTCGTCAACTCGACGCTCGAGGCATGGAAGTGGTATTCCCACCGCCTGGGAAGCGGCCCTGAGCAGCGTGCGCAGCAACAGGCTACGAGTCACGGGCGACCGAGCCGTTCAGAGCCAGCCACGGGCCTTCAAAGCTCGAGTAGCTCGTGGCTCGCAGTCGCGTAGCTGACGGTGTCAGCTACGCGTTACATAGTTGAGGATCTCCACTACCTGATCGGTGGTCTGCGCCCAGGCCATGGCCGAGGAGTCGACCTCCTTCAACGGATGGACGATATCGGTGTCATGCAGGGTCACATACGGTTTACCCAGCGCAGCACAATATCCCGCGTCGTAGGCGGCGTTCCACTGCTTGTACTTGTCTCCGAAGCGCACCACCACCAGGTCGCTCTGCTCAATCAGCGTGCGTGTACGAATCGCATTGACCTTCGATGACTTATGGTCGCGCCAGAAGCCATCCGACTCTGCCCCCAGGTGGTCACCAGCGGCATCACTGGCATCGTGATCGGTCACCGCAGAGGTGAAGACCACATCCAACCCCGCAGCCTCAGCGCCTCGCGCAATCTCATCGCGCCAGTCGGTATGGATCTCACCGGATAGATAAACGTAAAAACTCATGGTTGTTCTCCTCAATCCTGTCAGGGCCCGTGACCAGCTCCGAGCTGTAAGTTACGAGCCGCGAGCTGACCGGTGCCGCCACCTGGGTTATCGACAAAAGCCACTGGCCCGGGGCTCTTCACTCTTCACTCTTCACTCTTCACTCTTCTCATCATACGTCCACAATTATTGTATACAACAGTAACCAGTATCCAATTGGCACCAATGGCTGGAAAGTCGGCGCTCTTCATCGCATGATGAAAAGCCGCCCGGGAGCAGGCCCAGCAACGAATCGCGATCAGGAACCGCAATGCCGACAACGTCTCTTGCCGCCACTACAGCGACCTCCAGCTCTGCCGACACACGCGAGCTCAATCGCCGCATGAGCCACTTCGAAGGACAATCGAAGGTCTGGCTGTTCGGTTATGGTTCGCTGATCTGGAAGGCTGACTTTGCCTGGCATCAACGTCGCCCAGCGGTGATTCATGATCTATCGCGACGCTTCTGGCAAGGCTCCCACGACCATCGAGGCACCCTCGAGGCCCCAGGTCGTGTGGCCACCCTCGTCGATGAGCCCGGGGCAGAATGTCTCGGCATGGCCTACCTGATCGATCGCGAGATCCTGGCTCCTCTCGATCTGCGTGAGAAGAATGGCTATCTCCGGCGTGTCACCACCATGCATTTCGTCGACAAGGCAGCGAAGGCCGACAATGCCACCGACAGAGCCGAGGGGCTGGTGTATATCGCCACCCAGGAGAACACCGCCTGGCTCGGTGAGGCTCCCCTGACCGGGATGGTCGAACAGATCAGTCAGGCACATGGCCCGAGCGGTGCCAATGCCGAATACCTGCACAACCTCGCCGATGCTCTACGTGAACTGGGCGGTCATGACGAACACGTATTCACGCTTGCCGATACCCTGCGCGAGCGAATGCCGGGCTCGAATCCGCAGCGCTGACCCGCTGTACCCAGCCGCCAATACGGTTCACTACGCCACTACCCTGGCCTATCCCGCTATCATGCCTACTGGAGATCCCGGATGAGCATTACTCTTGACGATGTGCAGCGTGCCGCCTCGGCTACCACTGGCCAACTGGTGCGCACGCCCTGCCTGCACTCCGCGACGCTATCGCGCCTGACCGGCTGCCAGATCTACATCAAGTTCGAGAACCATCAATTCACCGCTGCTTTCAAGGAACGCGGCGCGCTCAACCATCTGCTGATGCTGAATGAAGCACAACGACAACGTGGCGTAATCGCAATGTCCGCCGGCAACCATGCCCAGGCGGTGGCTTACCATGCCGCTCGTCTGGGAATTCAGGCAACCATTGTCATGCCTCGCCACACCCCCAACCTCAAGGTTCGCAATACCCGTGCACTGGGCGCGGACGTGCATCTGGTAGGCGAAGGAGTCGATGACGCTGGCGCTCATGCTCGGCAACTGGCGAGCGAGCATGGCATGGTCTTCGTGCATCCCTACGATGACCCATACATCATCGCTGGCCAGGGCACCATGGCGCTGGAGATTCTCGAGGACGCCCCCCAGCTGGATGTGCTGGTTGTTCCCATTGGCGGCGGCGGACTGATCGCCGGTAATGCCATAGCCGCCGCTGGACTCAAGCCCGGTATCGAGATACTTGGTGTCCAGACAGCGCGCTTTCCGGCCATGAAGCAAGTGCTGGCTGGCGAGACAGTGCACTGCGGTCACGCCTCCATCGCAGAAGGTATCGCCGTCAAGCAACCAGGTGAGTTGACTCGACGACTGGTAGCAGAACACGTCAACGAGATTCTGCTGGTCGATGAAGCCGATATCGAGCGTGCCATTCTCATGCTGCTGGAAATCGAGAAAACTGTGGCCGAGGGCGCTGGTGCTGCCGGTCTGGCAGCAGTACTCAGCGAGCCAGAGCGCTTCCGTGGGCGCAATGTCGGCCTGGTGCTGAGTGGCGGCAATATCGATATGCAGGCGCTGTCATCGGTCATTCAGCGCGGTCTGGTGCGCTCGGGACGCGTGGTGCGAGTACGGGTCGCAATTCCCGATGTCCCCGGTGCCCTATCGGAACTGACATCATTGCTGGCACGCGAACGTGCCAACGTTATTCACATCGCTCACCAGCGTACCTTTACCGACCTGTCACTGCGCGCTACGGAAGTAGAGGCCACTCTAGAGACACTGGGTAGCGAACATACCCGGGAAGTGATCGAGGCACTACGTGGCGAAGGTTACGATCCCGTCATGCCCGCCAATGAAGTACATCCCGATGAGCGCAGGGCCAGCGGTGAGTCACACTGAGCAACAACGACAACGAATGATATCGGGAGGCTTCAGCCTCCCAGTATTCCTGCATCACGCAGGGCCTTGCCGGATGCTGGCCCCAATACCTCCAGTCTGACCAGTAAAGCCTCCAACGCATCCCTAGTGTTGCCCTGTGCTGCCGCGCCCTCCAGTTCTGCCGCGACGCTTTCGATAGCCCGGAAGCCGAGTGAGGACGAGACACCACGTAATTCATGAGCCTCGGCTTCCACTCCAGCCGTATCATCGCTCAACAGCGCGACACGTAGCCGCGACAGGCGCTCGGGAAAACGCTGCAGATACGTGGTCATCAAACGCTGGACACCATCGGGCGACATCACCTCGCGGAGTTCACACAATGTGTCCTCAACCAGCAGTTCAGTGTCCACCTCTGGTTGGGGTATTGCTGCCAGCAACGGAGCACTGACGGGTTTGTTCGAACCGGCTGAAAACTGGTACACGTTCCCCCTGGATGACTCCAGCGCGGCACGTGCCGGATATCGCGCCAGCACATCGCTCAGCTCTGCACGCGAAAACGGCTTGCCAATCACCTCATCCATGCCTGCCTCCAGGCAGGCACGGCGATGCTCTGGCATGACATTGGCAGTCAGAGCCACCACCGGAAGAGCATGCCATCGCGGATCCTCAATATTGGCTTGTGCTTCACACTGGCGCCAGCGACGCGTGGTTTCCAGACCGTCCATGACCGGCATCTGCATATCCATCAACACCAGATCGAAGTGCCGCTCACCCAGTGCCTGCAGTGCCTGACCACCATTGGCCACCAGCTCACAGCTCTGCCCCAGACGCACCAGCATGGCGGCGATCAACTCACGGTTGAGTTCGTTATCCTCGACGACCAATACATGGTGGGGCCCGGGATTGATATGCTCTCCTTCCCCTACATCAGAGCCCGCGCTCGATGGCTGGCTGGGTAGTTCGATATCGAACCAGAACCGACTACCACTGCCTGGCTGACTATCGACCTGCAATTGCCCGCCCATCGCCTTGACCAGGCGCGCACAGATAGCCAACCCCAACCCCGACCCTCCATGACGACGGGCCAGAGTTGTATCAGACTGGGCAAAGGGTTCGAAAATCGCTGTGGTATCTTCTGGCTCGATGCCGCAACCTGTATCGACAACCACGAACGACACCCGATCTCCGGAAAGGCGTGCCACTCGTAACATCACGACACCGTGATCAGTAAACTTGAAGGCATTGTCCAGCAGATTCAGCAACACCTGACGCAGGCGATACAGATCACCCACAACGCTATCCGGCAAGTCCGGTGCGGCCCGCATCAGGAACTGAACATTGCTCTGGCCGTGTGCGCGATAAGCCGTCGCTAGATGCTCCAGCATGCCTGCAAAGTCGAAAGTCCCTTGATGAATCTCCAGGTGACCGGACTCGATGCGGGTATAATCGAGAATATCGTTGATCACTGCCCGCAGGCCGATAGCGCTTTCCTTGAGCCCCTTGAGTTGCCGCCGACCTTCCTCGGTCAATTCCTCGTCACACAACAGGTCAGCCATTCCCAGCACGCCACTCAATGGAGTGCGGATTTCATGGCTCATGATCGCCATGAAATTCGACTTGGCCTCGCTCGCCGACTCTGCGCGCTCGAAGGCTTCGCGCAGCGTCTCGGACTGAGACTCCAGCAGACGCCTCTTGCTGTCTCGCGCCCGGCTCTCCCGTATCAGTGATTGGATCAACCAGACACCGGTGGCAAGGATCAACAACATCGACACCAACGCGACGCCGTACAATCGCGTCAACCAACCAATATCACGTGAGCGTGTCTCCGCAGATATTCGCCCATGCACCAGCATCAACTGTCGACTGTGCTCCTGAAGCACCTTGAGGGTGTCGCCAATCTTTCGACGCATCTCGGGATCATAGCTCGCCGTCCCGCTGGCCAGCGCGGAGAACATAGTGTCGAGACTCGTCATGCTGGCCTCGATACGTCCCACCCTGGTTGCCGTCTCGGAGAAATCCTGCAGAAATGCAGCAGCCTGGCCTTCCTGAAGCCCCCTTAACCGACCGTATAAAAGCTCGAAATCCAGCAACGTATCGTCAAGGTTGTCCTCACCACGTTCCCAGATCGACATACGGAGATCTCGTATCGAGCGATCGAACTGGTATAGCGTCCAGGTCACGGTATCGATACTGCGGTGAGAAAGGGAGCGGTGGCGATCATAGATCAGGCCGCCAGCAACCATCAGAGCCAACATGAACAGCACAGCGGCAACGGTTGCCACTACGGGGATTCTCGTTCTCGGAACCATGGGCATCCTGGTGACTAACGCACTTCGATTCGAGCAACGTGCCAGACCGAGCGACTGAAGTAGATATTGGTATTGAGTTCAGGCCGTTCATCAAAAGGATAAATGACCTGTAGCGGCCCCCTGTCCCGCACACGTATTGGAGTTCCGTCTCGGGTCAGAGCAAGAATCACATCATAGTCATGCGCATCGGAGAACGGAATGTCGGAAGCATAGGCGCGGATAGCCTGCACGTTCATGGTCTCTCCGTGAGCACTCACCGCCTGCAGGATGTCGCGCAACAACGGGCCCTCGAAGCGTGACTGGCCGTCGATCCAGGGGTGGCCAGTGGTCACGACATGCTGGGGTAACGCTTCGAGCATGTCGCGATCAAAATGGGCCTCACCATCCACATTGGTCGCATCGATAGACCCAGCGACTTCGAGAATAACGGCACCGGTCGGAGCCTGCAGCGCCAAAGATGGCACGCTGATCAGCAGTAACACTGCCCCCAGCAGAATCCGCCCATATCGCCAACCCATGAGTCTTCTCCTTTCCGGTCTGATATTTTCCGAGGGGCACGAAACGAACGACATGCTAATGTGATGGTGCGCGTGTGAAAAGTCTGACACTCGAAAGCTCATCGGTGATCACCTGCTTTCAGGATCATCCCCAAACGCAACATCATGGCGGACACCAGTTCACGGTTGAGTGATTGTCTTCGGCGATCAGCACATGCTGCGGGTCGGGAAATACCAGTTCATCACCATGTAGAGGAGACGGCACTCCCGCAACACATGTGGCCATACAAGCCTCAATACCCTTGTTTACACACTTTATATAACTCAGTCACAGTATGACTGGAATCAAAGATACTGCATGAAGCATGGGCGTAGACCCGACCCCACCGTGTCTTCAGGTTCGCCGCCGCTTGCTGGCCGGAATGCATAGCGCCGTACCATATTCGTGCATCTGCAATCGCTGCTTGATAGGGAATTCATGTATTCAATAATGATGGTTGTCGGCACCCTCCCCGAGATGATCAAAATGGCCCCCATGGCCCATGAGTTCAAGGATTCTCCCGCCGCCACCCGACCTTTATCCGTCACAGGCCAGCACCGCGAAGGCTGCACCAGGCACTCGACCAGTTTGATCCCAGCCCAGACAGCGATCTGTAGCGGATTGTCGATGCCGTCTCGCGATTGCTCGACAACCCGGCGCAGCATGAGTCGATGGCGAACACGGCCCATCCCTACGGAGATGGCAGCGCGGCGCAAACCATTGCCGCGTATCTACAGCACAGACCGGACCACCAGCGGGAGGCAACGGAGGGCCCCGAATGAGTGACCTGACGTTCATGCTGGTTGATGCCTTCATCTATGTGCTGTACGGCCTGAAGTGGCTGGCGTTGGTACTGGCCCTGTTGATGCTGATGTGCGGCCTCGATGACCTGTTTCTCGATGTCTACTACTGGACACGGCGCTTCTGGCGCAGCCGAACGGTGTACCAACAGCACTCGCATGCCAATGAGGAGCGCCTGTTCGAGCAACCGGAAAAGCCGCTGGCGGTCATGGTGCCGGCCTGGCAGGAAGTCGGCGTGGTTGGCTCCATGGCCCAGCTCATGGCCAACACCATGGATTATGAGAACTATCAGATCTTCGTCGGCACTTACCCCAATGACCCGGAAACTCAGGCTGAGGTCGATGTCGTTGCTCGGACCTTTCACAACGTACACAAGGTGGTCACGGCGCGCCCAGGTCCTACCAGCAAGGCCGACTGCCTCAACAACATCGTCCAGGCCATCGCCGACTTCGAGGAAGCAGCAGGGATCGAGTTCGCCGGCTGTATTCTGCATGACGCCGAAGATGTCATCTCGCCGATGGAACTGCGCATGTTCAACTACATGCTGCCTGACAAGGACCTGATTCAGGTCCCGGTATACCCCTTCCGTCCCCGCTGGTATCAACTCTCCAGCGGCCACTACATCGATGAATTTTCCGAGTACCACGGTAAGGATGTCGTCACCCGCGAGGCCATCACCGGTCAGGTCCCCAGTGCCGGTGTCGGCACCTGTTTCAGCCGTCGGGCCCTGACCCTGCTGCGCGAGTTGAATGACGGTGTCACCTTCGATATCTGGAGCCTGACCGAGGATTACGATATCGGCTTCCGCCTGCATGAAAGCGGACTGACCTGTGCCTTTGTCCGCTACAGCGTCGATGATGACAACCTGTCGCCGCACCGCGAGCACCGCAAGGGGCAGCGTTATCATGACAGCCGCGTCATCTGCGTACGCGAGCACTTCCCGACCGACTTCAAGGCCGTCATACGCCAGAAATCCCGCTGGATCACCGGTATCGTCTTTCAGGGCTACCAGCACCTCGGTTGGAGCAACAACTGGCGACTGAACTACTTCCTGTGGCGCGACCGGCGAGGGGTGGTTGCCTACCCTGTGGCCTTGATCGCCTCCTGCCTGCTGATCGTTCTGGTCAGCCTGTGGCTGGCCGCGATACTGCTGCCCGATGCCTGGCGCTTCCCCGACATCCTCAGTGGCGGGCTACTGTCCACACTATTGATGATCAATGGTGTGCTGCTGATCAACCGAGCCTTTCAGCGCTTCTATTTCGTCAAGATCTACTACGGCTGGCGCCAGGGAATCCTGTCGTTCCCCCGCATGTTGTGGAGCAATATCATCAATTTTCTCGCCAACGTGCGGGCATGGCGCCTGTTCATGCAGCGCGCCCGCCACCAGACCTTTGCCTGGGACAAGACCACGCATGAGTTCCCGCATGTCGAGTTGCCGGTCGAGGTGCCGTTGGAGGATTTTCTGCTCGAGGATGGCGTGATCACCCAGCAGCAGTTGACCACTTTCAAGGCACAATCGATTCTGCGCGAGGAAGGCCGAGAAATGCTTGTCCAGCAGTTGATCACTGGTCGCCAGCAGGTCGCAGCGCTGGCCCGCAAGCATGACATGCAATGGCGCTCGATCAATCCGCTGGCTCTGGCGGAAGACCTCGTGGCAAGGGTGCCCACGGCGACGGCGATGCGCTATGCCATCCTGCCGATCGGCGAACAGGGCGATATTCTACAACTGGCCACGGAAGCCCCGCTGACGCCAGTGGCAATTGGTGCGATCTGTCGCCGTCTCAAGTGTCGGGTCGAGGTTTATCTGGTGCCGATCGGTCGCGTTACGCTTGGTCTACGCCACTGGCACCTGAACCGTCTCCCCGACCAGCAGGAACGCCGCATCACCAGCTGGCAACCCGAAGACGATAACGGTGAAGCCCACCTCGATGCCTACTGCTGCCACCAGGTACTGTTGGGTCAAGTGCTGGTCGAACGTGGCTGGCTGTCCAATACCTTGTTCATTCAAGCGATGATCGACTTCGACCCACAGCAGCAGCGTCTCGGTGACTTCCTGCTTCAGCGCGGCATGATCGATGCCAGCGTCCTCGACCAGGCGCTCGAGGTTCTCGCCGGGGAAGAGCGACTGGCCCGCCAGTTGTTGGAGGAGCAAGTCGTATGAAGGCACACCTGACTCTCGCGGTGCTGCTACTGTCCGGAGTAGTTCACACCCCGAGCCTGGCGCAGGAGCAGTCCGGGCTCAGCCGATTCGACAACTTCCGCAGCTACCCCTATCTCGACCGGGCCTATCGTGCCGCTGAGGAACAGCGCTGGACGGACGTACAGCGCTTGATGGAACACCTCCTCAAACGTGTCCCTGGAAGCCTCGAAGCTCATCGCCTGCTGGCACGCTCGCTGATGGAGCAGGGAGATCTCGACGGAGCTCTCGATACCCTCAACGGCCTCGATATCAATATCTCCAGCGCGCAAAAGCTGACGCTCCAACTCAGCTGGATCAATGCCGGCAAGGCCACTGCAAGCCAGGCCAGACAGTGGGCCAGCGAAACCACCGGTAGTGGACGCAAACGCCTGTGGCAGGCCGAAGCCGAACACCTGCGCCAAAGCCGCGGTACAGCGGCCGCCATGGACTGGCTGAGCGGAATTGCCGAGCGCGGCAGTGACCTGCCCCTCGACCGCTATCTCGCCACACTCGCTGAGTCCACTCAAGACTGGCCAACCGTGGTCAGCTCACTGGAACCTCACGCCGCCAGCGGCAAGCTCAACGACGTCGACTGGCAGCGCCTGACGTCCGGGCTGGTGGCCACCTCGGATGCCGCGGGGCTCGATCGCCTATTGGCATCGATGCCCGAGCATCGGCAGTCGGTGGCATTGAATGAGGCAGCACAACGAGCGATCGCTCTCGGCCACCCGGAGATCGCCGGGCGCTGGCTGAAGGAACTCGAGCGGCGCGGTGAACTGGATGCTACAGGCCGGTCGATGCTGCTCGAAACAGCCTTCGAAGCTCAGGATACCGAGACCGTGCACGACCTCGCCATGCGCTCAACCGAGAATTGCCTCAGAGCAACTGTCTGGCTGGCCGATCAAGCGCCAGGCATGGCCAGGGAAGTGCTGGCTCACTGCCCTCCCGGTACCCACATCGATCCGGAAACCTGGTTGAATCTGGCATCGCAGCTTGGCGCCACAGAGCTGATCGAGCGCATGCCGCTGCCGCGCGACCTCAACAATCGCCGCACCATGGTGCTGGTCCAGGAGAATGAACGCCAGGGTAACTGGCGGGCGGCACTAGCCTGGTTGCAGGACGTGCCCCCCAGCCCTGAACGCTGGCAACTCGAAGCCGAACTGGCCTCCCGTGCCGGCGATGCCCAGCGAGCCGCCCGCGCCTGGCAGACCCATTACCGACTGACAGGCGCCCCACAGTCGCTGGACACTGCCAGTCATCAGTTGGTCGAGAGTGGCCAACAGCAGCAGGCGCTGGAGCTCCTGCGAACGGCCTTCCAACAACATCCGGACCGACTCAACAGCAACAGCCTCACACGGCTGGCCGAACTCTTCCGTCAGGCCCCTGCCAGCCTGGATGCCGCCACCCTGGCCGCACTCAATGCGCGCCTGGCTCCCGAACAGCGTCCGTCGCTGATCGAGAGCCTTGCCTATGCCGAGCGCTGCGACCTGGTCACCGCTCAGGCCAACGCCCTGAATCCACCCGCCTGGCGGGCGCTGGCAGTCTGCGCAGGGGATCACCCCGATGAAGCTGTCGCACTCTGGCAGAAGGCTCTGGAGCAAAGCCTTGTCGAGGGCAACACAGACGTCATCGAAACCGACCGACGAGCGTTGGCTTATGCGCTGGGCAACGCTGGCAAGGCTGAAGATGCCTGGCAACAATGGCAGCAACTGCCCTGGCCGCATCTCGATAGCGATGCTCGAGAGGCCGCCTCTCGCAGCGCGCTGGCCGTTGGCGCAGCGGAAGACGCCTGGACCATCTGGCAGAGCCTCGACACCAGCGACAGCCGAATTCAACTGCTCGGCGCGCGCATCGCCCTGGCTCGCGGTGAGGATGAGCGAGCCATCGCGCTGGCACGCGATGCAGCGGAGTCATCCAGCAATACCTCGGATGCTGCCGAGTATCTCACCGAGGCCAGTGCCATTGCTGCCAACGCCGGCGATCCGCTGTTGGCCACTCAGTGGCTGGAGCAGGCTCATCGACTCACCCCTGACTCACCTTCATTGACCCGCCAACTGGGCATGACTCTGGCCAACAGCGAGGACGCCGCTACTCGGCAACGTGCCGTCACGCTACTCGAACAATCCCGTCAGGACTATCCCGAGGATTACCTGACCACCGGCACTCTGGCCAATCTGGAAGTGGCTCTCGGCAACTACGCAAACGCCCGGCAGTGGCTGCGCCGCTCGATCGATCAGCAATCGGAGGCGTCTACCATCAGCGATGCAGACAGCCGCGAGATGGCCAACCGACTCTATGCACAACGTCGTGCGCACGAAAGCCTCTCACGGCGCGACACCATACGTCTCTCCAGTAGCTGGGCCCCTACCCAGCCATCAGCGGGCATCTACAATGATGATGGCGGCGATAACGGCGGTGCCATCAATACCCAGATTCTGGAATGGGAGCACGCACTGGGCAGGGAACCCTGGTCGAGGGGCCGTCAACTGGCGATGTATGGTCGTACCATCGTCGGCGGTGATGACCGCCACAGTTACGCCGATAGCCAGTCTTTAGGCCTCGGCCTGCGCGCCAGGCCCTTTGCCAGCCACAACTTGAACCTCTATGCCGAACTCTACGCGGATCACGACTACGCGAGCGACGATACTGATGTCGACCTGATGCTACGCGCCAATACGTCGTTGCTCGATCAAGGAGACTACAGTAGCGAGTGGCGGCCCAGTACGAACCACTGGAACGAACGTTCCCTGTACCTGGATACCGCCTGGTGGGTACACCGTGACGCGGCCCAGCTCTATGCGCGCTATCAGCAGGGCCATACCTTCAAGCTGCACACCAGCTCCGCCCAGACCTTGATGCCGTACATCGCCGCCCAATACACGCTTCAGAACAACGCCGACTGGGACGACCAGCAGGATGACAGCCGCCTGGCAGCGGGTCTGCGTTGGCAGCTCTGGTATGACGAGGACCAGTACAACGCCTGGCGCCGAAGACTTACCATCAGTACCGAATACCAGCACTCATTCACAGGCGACCTGTATGGCGGTGAACATGGATGGGCGGTAAGTCTGGAGCTAAGTCTGTAATGCGCAGGCGCATCGTGGCCGGGGCCCTGACAGTAGCATTACTGGGGCTGGCCCTGGCCTTTCCGATCCTGAGGAACCTCCTGTTTCGCGCGGAACACGTGCCGTCTGGAGAACTGTTCGCCTCCCACGGCATCTTCTACCAGCCGCAGAACGCCGATGCGTCACTGAGCTCGACTCAGTGGGATGAACTGTGGCAACACACCCGAGATGTCGGCTTCGATCGTGTCTTCGTACAGTGGACTCGCCATGGGAATAGCGACTTTGGTGGTGGTAATGGCTGGTTGGCCCAGGCACTGACATCCGCCGAAGAGCATGGACTGAAACTGGTTGTCGGTCTGAGCCAGGATCCTCATTACTACTCTGTGCTCCCCGACAATGCAGGTTTCGCCAGTTACTGGCAGCAGCAGATGTTGGAGACAGCTCGGCAACAGCGAATCGTGCAGGACGAATGGCCACTGAATCCAGTCGGTTGGTATCTGTCACTGGAGCTCGATGACTGGTTGTTCCGCGACCCAGACGTACGCAACGAATTGAATCGACAATTGGCCGATACCGCCAGGACTCTGGATGGTCAACTCCACTTGAGCATGTTCACCGGCGGCTTCTTGCCACCCAGGCGTTATGCGGAGTGGGCCAACACCCTGACAGGCAACGGCTGGCAGGTCTGGTGGCAGGATGGTCATGGCACCCACAGCCTCGACCCTGCATTACGCGCCACCTACGAGCAGGACCTGGCCTGTAACATCGGTATCGTACGTGAGGCCTTCAATACACTCTCTGCGCCACATGAAACCTTCCGTGCCGAACCCGCTCAGCCACATACTGACCCCAACAGCTGCCACCCACAGGTGGTCTTCTCTCTACGCTACATGAGCTGGGCTGGGGCCCTGCGCGATGAATCAGCCGACGACTCTTGATTTCGCTCGTGTCCCGGTCAGGCTCCCACTACCGGCTCTGCCAATTGCCGAGACAGCCACTCCACCAGTGCGTTGCTTGCCGGATGTCTCGGCGCGCCACGATCGCCGGGAATCACCAGCGTCAGTCGCGCCTCGGTGGTCACGAAGCCCCAGGGCGCAACCAGGCGTCCGCTGCGCAGGTCCTCCTCGACCAGATAGTCCGGCGCAATGCCGATGCCCAACCCCACCAGAGTAGCCTCGAGCAGATAACTCAGGTGCTCGAAGCTCTGTGCCACGCCAGGCTCGAATATCGATACGCCTTGATGGCGGGCCCAGTCAGCCCAGGCACCAGCACGCGATCCGGTATGCAGCAACGGCAACTCTGCCAGCAACTCGGTCGGCGGTGGCGACTCACTCTCCAGTTCAGGCCACTGTCCGGGCCTCATCACCGGCCCGATGCGCTCCGGGCCCAGCACATGTAGCTGTTCATCATCGCCACACTGCAGAGGTGGAGACTGGAAACGCAACACAGCGTCGACACCAGGACGCAGCAAACTGCTGTCGTCACTGGCGGTCAGGTGCAACTGCAGTTCCGGAAGGGCCTGCTGCAGTTTCGCCATCCGTGGGATGAACCAGCGCGCCAGAAACGACCCCGGACAACTCAGCACAAATGGTGCCTTGCCATCCACCCGCGACAGCTCACGGCAGGCCTGTGCCAGACCGGAAAAATGCTGTCGGGTTGCCGCAGCCATCTGGCGCCCGGCATTGGTCAGCACCAGCCCACGCCCGGCACGCTCGAACAGCGCGATGCCCAACTGCGCCTCCAACTGCCTGATCTGGCGGCTGACCGCTCCATGAGTGACATGCAGCAACTCGGCAGCACCCGACACGCTGTACTGGCTGGCAACCGCATCGAAAGCACGCAGAGCGTTGAGTGAAGGAAGGTCGGTCAGATCGGAGGACTCGGCCATGCCGGCATTCACCCCTCATGTGAGAATATCTCACACATTATGGCAAATTAATCGATATTCCTCGAGTGAGTAACAACCTAGTCTATTCCTATCCAGGCTCACCCATTGGCTCAAGCCAGGTGGCAATCATTGAATTTTCCTTGCAATGGTGAGGTTTCCAACATGACCCAGCCCAACCTTCAGACCGGCCCCGACGAACGAGGCTTCTTTGGTGACTTCGGCGGCCGCTTTGTGGCCGAAACTCTGATGCCGCTGATCCTCGACCTGCAAAAGGAATACGAAGACGCCCGTCAGGACCCAGAGTTTGCCGCCGAGCTGGACGAATTATCGCGCGACTATGTCGGTCGTCAAAGTCCTCTGTATTACGCGGCACGCCTCACTGAACACCTCGGCGGAGCAAAGATCTACCTCAAGCGCGAAGACCTGATGCACACCGGCGCGCACAAGATCAACAATGCGCTGGGCCAGATCCTGTTGGCACGGCGTATGGGCAAGACCCGCATCATTGCCGAAACCGGCGCCGGCATGCACGGCGTTGCCACCGCCACCGTCGCGGCGCGTTTCGGACTCGACTGCGTCATCTACATGGGCAGCACCGATATTCACCGGCAGCAACCCAATGTGCATCGCATGCAACTGCTCGGCGCCACCGTACGCCCGGTAACCGCGGGTGACGGTACGCTCAAGGATGCCATGAATGAGGCTTTGCGCGACTGGGTGACCAATGTCGAGGACACCTTCTACATCATCGGTACCGTTGCTGGCCCTCACCCCTACCCGGCCATGGTGCGCGACTTCCAGTCGGTGATCGGCAAGGAAGTTCGCCAGCAGCTCGAGGACAAGGAAGGTCGTCTACCGGATTCGCTGGTAGCCTGTATCGGCGGCGGCTCCAATGCCATGGGCCTGTTCCACCCCTTTATCGATGACAGCAGCGTGGCACTGATCGGTGTTGAGGCCGCCGGTGAGGGCATGGACACTCCCCGCCATGCTGCCAGCCTGCAAGGTGGTCATCCTGGCGTCCTGCACGGCAACCGCACTTTTCTGCTCCAGGACGAGCAAGGCCAGATCAGTGACGCCCACTCGATTTCTGCGGGTCTCGACTATCCTGGCATCGGCCCCGAGCACGCATGGTTGAATCAAGTCGGGCGTGCCGAATATGTCGCAGCTACCGACCAGCAGGCACTGGACGCTTTCACTCTGCTCTGCCGCCTTGAAGGCATCATTCCGGCGCTGGAATCCTCGCATGCTCTGGCCGAAGTCATACGGCGTGCGCCGACGCTTCCCGCCGACCATCTGATGGTCGTCAACCTCAGCGGGCGCGGCGACAAGGACATGGCCACCGTTACCGAGCATCTGGCAGATAGCCTTGGCCTCGATACCAGCGATGCCAACTGACCGAATCCAGCGCCTTCAGGAGACACCATGATGACCACTACCCACGATCGCCTGCGTCACCGCTTCACCCAACTGCGTGAAGAAAACCGTGCTGCATTGGTAACCTATATTGCCGCTGGCGACCCCGACTACACCACCAGCCTCGCGACGCTTCTCGGCCTTGCCGAGGCCGGTGCCGATATCATCGAACTGGGTATGCCATTCACCGACCCGATGGCCGATGGCCTTGCCATCCAGCATGCCACACGCCGTGCTCTGGACGCTGGACATACCATGGAAAAGACCCTCGATATGGTGCGGGAACTGCGCCGTGAGGATAACGATACTCCAGTGGTGTTGATGGGCTACTACAATCCCATCTACCGCCGCGGCGTCGAGCGTTTCCTCAGCGAGGCACACAGCGCGGGTGTTGACGGCCTGATCGTCGTCGACCTGCCCCCGGAACACGACGACGAACTTTGCCTGCCTGCGGCGGCGGCAGGGCTCAACTTCATCCGCCTGGCCACGCCGACGACCGACGCACGCCGTCTGCCCGGCGTGCTCGCCAACACCTCTGGCTTTCTGTATTACGTCTCCAGCAATGGCGTCACCGGCGGCGCAGCCCCAACCGCCGAGCGTGTCGCCACGGAAATCGAACGCATCCGCGAGCACAGCGATATCCCCATCGCGGTTGGCTTCGGGATCCGCACTCCCGAACAGGCAGCAGCCATCGGTCGCTTTGCCGACGGCGTGGTGGTCGGATCGGCACTGATTGATGCCCAGGCCAACGGCGCAACGCCTGAACAAGGCACCGCCGCAGTACATCAGCTGACGCGTGAACTGGCTGCCGCGATAAGAAAGGCAAGAGACTGAAAAACAAGCTGTAAGCTTCGAGCGGCGAGCTTTAAAGCTATCCAGTGCCGCCTGACAATGCGCAGACAAGGCTCGGGTTCGGGGTTCAAGCTCGAGCGTAGAGTGCTCGTCGCTCGAAGCTCGTCTCTTGGGTTCACTTACAGCTTATAACTTACAGCTTAAAGCTGATGTAATGACTTACAGTTCGAGCAGCTCAGGCTGCTCGCCTGCGACTTAAGTCGACCCCACCCGGCGTCGACGGAGTGTTAGAATGCGCCGCTTCGTGGACAACCCACGTCTGCATAGCACCGAAAAGGGCGTGATCCGCCCCCATTTCACACTCCGAGAACACCAATATGACAGCCCCGTTCCTTGCCCCGCTGCGCCCGATCATGCGCCTGGGCCTGATCCCGCAGATCGCCATCGGCATTCTGTGTGGTGTACTGCTGGTCCTTGTCTCACCGCAGGCCGCTGAGTCCGTGTCCCTGCTGGGGCAGATCTTCATTTCCGCGCTCAAGGCTGTGGCTCCAATACTGGTATTCGTGCTGGTAATGGCGGCGATTGCCAATCATCAGAAGGGCCAACCCACCCATATCCGTTCGGTGCTGGTACTGTATCTCGTCGGCACCCTGGTGGCGGCACTGGTCGCAGTTACCGCCAGTTTCCTGTTCCCAACCACCCTGATCATCGATACTGCCCAGGCCAGTGGCACACCTCCGGGCAGTGTGATCGAGATTCTGCGTGATCTGCTGCTCAGCGTGGTAGCCAATCCGGTCACTGCACTGATGGAAGCCAACTTCGTGGCAATTCTCGCCTGGGCTGTAGGCCTCGGTATCAGCCTGCGCGGAGCCAACACCACAACACTGAATGCGCTCAACGACCTATCAAACGCGGTAGCAAATATCGTGCGTCTGGTGATTCGCCTCGCACCATTGGGCATCTTCGGCCTGGTGGCCGGCACCCTGGCCGATTCCGGCATGGGCGCGCTGCTCGACTATGGCCGCCTGCTGGCCGTGATCGTCGGTTGTATGCTGTTCGTGGCGCTGGTCACCAACCCGCTGATCGTGTTCCTGACCACGCGTCGCAACCCCTATCCGCTGGTGTTCACCTGCCTGCGCGGTAGCGCAATCACCGCCTTCTTCACTCGCAGTAGTGCGGCCAACATTCCGATCAACCTCGAGCTGTGCAAGCGCCTGAAGCTGCATGCTGATACCTATTCGATCTCGATTCCGCTGGGCGCAACCATCAATATGGCGGGTGCCGCCATCACCATCACGGTGATCACGCTGGCCACGACCCATACGCTGGGCATCAGTGTCGACTTCCCCACCGCCCTGCTGCTGTGCGTAGTCTCGGCGCTGGCGGCCTGCGGCGTTTCCGGTGTCGCCGGTGGTTCACTGCTGCTGATCCCGATGGCTGCAAGCCTGTTCGGAATTTCTGCAGATGTCGCCATGCAGGTAGTGGCCATCGGTTTCGTGATCAGCGTAGTGCAGGACTCCACCGAAACGGCTCTCAACTCCTCCACTGATGTGCTGTTTACCGCCGCCGCCTGCCGTGCGCGTGAGCGAGAACAGCTGTCGAGCCAAACTGCAGACTGACGCTACCGCCGAAACCGCATATGCAAAAAGGGCCGATACCCGGAGGTATCGGCCCTTTTTCATTCCCCTGACAGCATCACTGGACACTGCCACGTCGAATTCAATGCTTCCGGTCCACCTTCAAACCCTGAAGGAAATCACCATCCGTTGGCCTACCGGAAGCACAGGATCAACATATCAGCCATTGGCGGCGGGTAGATTGATCCATATCAAACGACGTCTCCCGATGAGAGATCAGGCACTGAGCAGAGCGTTCAGGCGTTTGACATAGGCTGCCGGGTCATCGAGATGACCACCTTCAGCAATGATTGCCTGATCCAACAGAATGCGTGCCAGATCATCAAAGCCCTCATCGGTGCCTTCAAGACGACCAACCAGCACATGCTCCGGGTTAAGCTCGAGGATCGGCTTGACTTCGGGAAGTGCCTGCCCGGCAGCTTCCATGATACGGCGCATCTGGTAGCCCATTTCATGTTCCGGCAGCACCACACAAGCGGGAGAGTCGGTCAGACGATGCGTAACCCGGACTTCCTGGACCTCATCACCCAGTGCATCCTTGACGCGCTTGACGAGCTCTTCCTTGGCCTTTGCGGTTTCTTCCTGAGCCTTCTTCTCGTCCTCGTTCTCGACATCCCCCAGGTCGAGGTCGCCCTTGGCAACATCGACCAGTTTCCTGCCGTCGAACTCAGTCAGGTGGCTCATCAGCCACTCGTCGATACGATCATGCAGCAGCACCACTTCGACGCCCTTCTTGCGGAAGATCTCGAGGTGCGGACTGTTACGCGCTGCATTGAAGCCATCGGCAACGATGTAGTAGATCTTGTCCTGGCCTTCCTGCATGCGTGACACATAATCGGCCAAC
This sequence comes from Halomonas huangheensis, assembly GCF_001431725.1. NCBI lineage: Bacteria > Pseudomonadati > Pseudomonadota > Gammaproteobacteria > Oceanospirillales > Halomonadaceae > Halomonas > Halomonas huangheensis. The sequence continues at coordinate 3,250,953 of NZ_CP013106.1, forward strand.
GATTGATCCTGAGTAGCACTATCGGTATGCGTGGTAGCAAAACGCAGCAGCTCAGCGATCTTCTCGCGGTTGGCGGAATCTTCTGCAGGACCTTCCTTGAGCACCGAACCGAAGGTGTTCCAGAAGCCCTGATAAGCCTCCTTGTCCCTGGCCAGCTTCTTGAGCATGTCCAGCGCACGCTTGGTCAGCGCAGACTTGATCCGATCGACCTTTGGGTCCTGCTGCAGCAGTTCACGTGACACGTTGAGTGACAGGTCACGAGTGTCGAGCACACCTTTGACAAAGCGCAGATACAGCGGCAGGAATTGCTCGGCATCGTCCATGATGAACACGCGCTGTACGTACAGTTTGACGCCACGCGCGCCATCACGCTCATACAGGTCGAAAGGCGCACGACCCGGTACATACAGCAGGCTGGTGTACTCGAGCTTGCCTTCGACCTTGTTATGGCTCCAGGTCAGCGGATCGGAGAAATCATGAGCGATGTGCTTGAAGAAGGACTTGTATTCGTCATCTGACACTTCACCCTTGGGGCGCACCCAGAGGGCGGTTGCCTCGTTGACCGTTTCCCAGGTGGTAACTTCTGAACCTTCTACCTCGTTGCCGTCATCGTCATGCGCCTTTTCTGTACGAGGCATCTTGACCGGCACTTCGATGTGATCGGAATACTTGCGCACGAGGCTCTGAAGACGGAAATCATCAGCGAATTCCTGTGCGTCTTCCTTGAGGTGCAGAATGATCTCTGTGCCGTGACGCTCGCGTTCGACATCAGCAACCGTGAACTCTCCCTCACCGCGTGAACGCCACTCGACACCGCTGGAGGCATCATCACCCGCCTTGCGGGTGCGCACGGTGATCTCATCGGCGACGATAAAGCCCGAATAGAAGCCCACCCCGAACTGACCAATCAGGCGCGCATCCTTCTGCTGTTCACCGGAGAGCTGCTTGAGGAATTCAGCGGTGCCACTACGGGCAATGGTGCCGAGATTGGCAATGACATCCTCACGGTTCATACCGACACCGTTATCGCGGATGGTTACCGTACCGGCATCGCTGTCGTGTTCGATTTCGATGCGTAGCTCACTGTCGCCTTCATACAAGCTATCGTTGTCCAGCGCTGCATAGCGCAGCTTGTCGCAAGCATCGGCTGAATTGGAGATCAGCTCACGCAGGAATATCTCGCGATTGGAGTACAACGAATGAATCATCAGATTGAGGAGCTGTTTCACCTCAGTCTGGAAACCCAGGGTTTCTTCTTGGGTAGCGGTGGTCATGGTTGGTCGAACCCCTTTCAACATTGCTGGCCAGTATCCGCGGCAAGCGCCGCTGATTGATCAGCGCCCATCGCGGGCACTACTTCAATATGCAAGGGGATATGGGGCCCGGTAACAGCTTTTCAAGCCGTGACCGCCTGGAAAAACGTCACACCTCACCGAGAAGGAAGTTGACGCGAGCACTGGCTACCGGTTGGTCTTCATCGTCCTGCCATGCCTTGACCTTGACGTTGGCCATACGCTTACCCTCTCGCTCGATCCAGCAACGCGCGTAGGTCGGCTGGACCTTCGCACTGCGTAGATAATCCAGGGTGACATCGACCAATCGCGGTAGACGCGGCTCGCGCGCGGCATGCAATGCACTCAGTGCCGCCGTGGTTTCCATGAAGGCTGCCACCACACCACCATGCAAGGCCGGCAACATGAAGTTGCCTATGTTGCGCTGCTGCGGTTCAAGCACAAATAGTGCCGGCTGTTCGGTCCCTGACACCGTAACGCCGATGTATTGTGCATAAGGTATCCACTCCAGCCATACCCCCATATCCCCGCTGGCTCGACCACTCGTCAGTGATTCACGCAGCGGCCTGGAGCATTGATGTCTCTCACTGATATCTGGCACGACGGTGGTAGATGCGACTGTTACATCTGGCGCTCTCTCATCCAGGCCAGCAAAGAGGGCCGCGGAAAAGCCCGGCGGCGTATTACGTTCTCCCAGGCGCATGAAGTGGCCGCTGGCACGCGCGACGATGACTCCCGGACGCTGCCAGACTTCAGCCTCGGTGAAAACCAGCGACTGAGTCACTTCCACGGCCCGCGCCCGAATCCACAACCCCTGACCGGCGACGGCTGGTCTTCGGTGACTGACGTGAAGATCAAGGGTCGGGCAGACTTCCGGTGCATCAAGCGCCGGAAGCAGCGCAGCGCCGGATGCGGTATCCAGCAACATGCTGAGCACACCGCTATGCACAAGACCACGCTGGCGGTCCCCGCTCAAGTCATCCCGCCAGGGCTGGTGGAAGGTCACGCTATCGTCATTGACCTCAGTAACCTGAAGGCCAAGATGCTGTGTATGAGGAATCGCCTCGACCACGCGCTGCAGCGCATGGCGCCACAACGTGAAGGAGGGAGAAGGCGCATGAGGCATTCGCTGGTCCCGTGATGGTTGAGATGGCTATTCAAACACTTGTCTGAATATGGCCTGTCATCAGCAACCACGCAATACGACCAGAGGTGAAGAGGTAATCGAAAGCGAGGAACAGGAAATCAACAGGTGGCGCGAGCGCCACGTCAGCCAATCATCAAATATCGCGAATATCAGGCTCTTCCGATTCACCACGCCAGGCACGATAATCCATCAGGGCATGATCAACCTTGGTCAGCAGCCAACTGACAATCACCACATCGTCGATGATTCCGAACAGCATCAGGAAGTCCGGTATCAAGTCAATCGGCGAAACCAGATAGGCCAAGGCTGCCGCCATCCAACCAATGGCTGACCAGGGAACCGGCCGGTAGCGGCCAGAGGCCACATCCTGCAGCATGGGAACAAACAGCTTCAGCGCACGCAGAATCTGTTTGAAGGCACGAGAACGCTGCGAGAACCGCCCGATCCTCGGCAAATAATCACGAATTGCCATGTTGTGTCTCCTATTGTGTGCTGTAGCGCCAGTTGGGCCGCGGTTTTCTGCATGACGCATTTACGGCCTTATGGCACACCACACTCACGGGCCGCCTGGAAAAGGGTCCAGCAGCCGCCAATAATGCTGTTATGGGGCTTTCCAACGTATCAATCAAGCACCCAACCACATTCAGACTATGCTCCTCCAAGCAAGTGACATAGCAACAGCCTGGAGAATTGCTGTGCTTATCCGACACAAGAAGGACTGTTCAAGCGCCCCGCACCAGGCGACCATGAGCGTTAATCACGAACACGCAAGCAGGCAGGATGCCTGGCCCATACAGAAGATCGCACGGGATCATCGTCGAGGAGGGAACACATGTCGGTAGCCTTGTTACGTTCTATTGAAAAGTTACGTTCTATTGAAAAGTTACGTTCTATTGAAAAGCTGCGTCCGTTTGAAAAGCTGTGCCGTCTTGTGCGATCACACCGTCTACCATCACTGGCTACCATCGCCGCCTTGAGCTTGCCGATGCTGGCCTTCGGTCCTGCACAAGCCAGTGACAGCTCCTTGAGTGCTGCCCTGGATACCGTACGCCGCGGTGATACGCAACATGTCAACCCTGCCGATTACCGCGGACATGAGCTGAGCGGCTACGTCGAATACTACATCCTGCGTGAGCGCCTGCCTAACGCCTCGCCCCGCGAGGTACTGGACTATATTGCGGCCAACGCCGACGCACCGATGGGCGATTGGATGCGTGAGCAGGCCATCCTGCGCTATGGCAGGGCCGGACGCTACGACGATGTACTGGCAGTCGCTGCCGGCGAGCCGAAAAGCACCGCAGAGCAGTGCTACTACTACACGGCTCTGATGTCTCAAGATCCTGTGGCTGCCGCCACTGGCGGTCGTCGCCTGTGGCGAGTCGGTAGTTCGCAACCGGATGCCTGCAACTCACTGTTCTCCACTCTGCGCAATCGTGGTGAGATCGGTGACATGGAAATCTGGCAGCGCATGATGCTGGCCTGGGAAGCCGGAGAAGACGGTCTGGCCAGCTATCTCGGTCGCCAGATGGGCCCCAGCTGGGGCAGTGCGGTTGCCGCACAACGGAGCGTGGCAGCCAACCCCGCCGCCCTGAGCAGTGTTGGGCAGTGCATTGGGCCAAACTGTGCCGGCAACGAGAGTTTCTTTACCGCTGCATTGCGTTCAAGCGCCCGCTCATCCAGCCAGGCCGCCCTGAATTCCTGGCAGCAATTAGCGAGTGCTCAGCCGTTCTCGATGGATGCGACGCGAGATATCGAGCACGACATCATCTATTGGGGGCTGCGTCGTGATCAGCGCCAGATGCTGTCCTGGATTGATACGGCCCTGCCTCGCCAGACCGATCCGGAAGTCTACGAGCTACGCGCACGCCTGGCGATTCGCGATGCAGACTGGTCTGCTGTCGAGAACACGATCAACATCATGCCCGCGGAAACGCAAGGCAAGGCCCGCTGGCAGTACTGGTTGGCACGCGCGCTGGAGATTCGCGGGCAGACATCCGCCGCTCAGACCGCCTTCGCGCGTGCTGCCGGGCAGCGTGATTTCTTCGGCTTTGTCGCAGCAGACCGTCTCGGCCAGGCCTACAACCTGAATATGGACACCAGTACCTTCAGCGATGCTCAGCGCGCGGAAGTCAGTAACTGGCCAACCGTGCGGCGCACCGAAGCGCTTCAGCGCATTGGTCAGGATGGCCTCGCCTACCTGGAATGGATACATGCGGTGAAGGCCGCCACTCCGAACGATGCTCGCCGCCTGGCGGACTACGCTCATCAGCGTGGTTGGTACATGCTGCTGATCCAGACCACCATTGCTGCCGATGACATGCTCAACTCCCTGCAGTGGCGCTTCCCCGAAGCATATCGCGATGACTTCATGCGCTGGGGTGAAGCCAACCGCGTCGACCCTTATCTGCTGATGGGTATCGCCCGCCGCGAAAGCGCCTTCAACCCCCGCGCCGAGTCACCGGCAGGTGCCCGTGGCCTGATGCAGCTGATGCCCGGCACCGCTTCCCTGGTGGGGCGTCAAGTGGGTATCGGTGATCCCGGCCCTTACGGTGTACTCGAACCAGCAACCAATATCCGTCTCGGCAGCACCTATATTCGAGACATGATCAACCGCTATGACGGAAACCGTATCGCTGCCGCTGCCGCGTACAACGCTGGCCCGCAGCGTGTTGACCAGTGGCTGGCACGTTCTCCTGGGGAGTTTGACCTGTTCGTCGAGCATATTCCTTTCAAGGAGACACGCCGCTACGTGCGCGCGGTACTCGAATATCGCGTCGTGTTCGAAAGTCTTGCCAATGGTGGCTCGACGCAAGGGGTCAGCGTGCTGACACCTGCAGAGCGTGACCATCGCTATGACGCCAGCCTGTTGGTCAGGCGCTGATACTTCGGTTTCAAGTTCATGAGGCGTCAAGTTCACGGCTTCAGGTAACGTAAAAGGGCCTCGGCTTTCCAGCCGAGGCCCTTTCATTTCAAGTGACCAAGATCAAGTTGCAGTGGGAGAGTCAGCCGAGCATGCTCGGCTTCACGTTGGCGCTCGGGTCAATGCCAGTTTGACACCAAATATCACCAGTACCGCACCAGTGATGCCATTGAGCCAACGCGAAAAGGCTGGCCGCGCCAGTAAAGCTCCTGCACTACCCACCATCACTGCCACTCCGACCTGCCAGATGTTGGCGATCACGAAGTGCACGCCAGCCAACCACAGCGACTTGAGCAATACGGGATCTTCCGGAGCGATGAACTGCGGCAGAAAGGCCATGTAGAACACTACCGTCTTGGGATTGAGCACATTGGACAGCAGGCCCTCCCGTAACGGCCGCCAGAAGCTCGTCTGTTGCCGCTCGCCTACCGCGACTTCCGCGACCGGTAGTCCTCTGGAGTGAGGCACCTGCCTGAGACTCTGGATTCCCAGCCAGATCAGATAGCCGGCACCGATCAACTTGAGAGCCGAGAAGGCCCATGCCGACTGCAGCAGAATCAGTGAAACCCCCAGCGCCGATACCGTGGCATGCACGAACAGTCCCAGGCAGATCGCCACACTGGTCAGGATGCCATCGCCGAGGCCGCCACGCGCGGTATTGCGGATCACCAATAGTGTGTCCACCCCCGGCGTGATGCTCAGCAGAGTAATCGCCACCACAAAGGGCAGAAACTGGGCATCGATCAGCGACTCCATCAGCGCACTGTCCTCAGCTCATCACTGTGTTTCAGCGATATCTGGTCATTGAGTGTCCAGAAGTCGTACAGAATACCGACCAGGAACAGGCCGCCTGTACACAGGTAGATAATGCCGGTCACCCACTTGCCCATGTAGAAGCGATGTACACCGAAGACGCCAAGGAAAGTCAGCAGTAACCACGCGCCGGTGTAGTTGATCGAACCACCTCGGAAGCGCATATCTGCCTCGCGATCCATGCTCGGGATCAGGAACAGATCAATGATCCAGCCGATGAAGAACAGACCGAGAGTCAGGAACCAGATGGTGCCGGTGACGGGCTTACCGTAATAGAAACGGTGCGCGCCAAGAAAGCCGAATAGCCAAAGCAGGTATCCCACCACCTTGGAGTGCGTATTTTCTGAATGAACTTCTGAAGTCGTCATGAAAAATCCCAATCAGGTCAAACCCAAGCCTGGTACAGGCCCCTGAACCTCTGGACGCTGCACCCCTTTCGATCTACAGTAAATCTGGCGAGTCGAGGTATACCATCGTCAAGATGGGTGACATAGGCCTCTGCCTATCATGCCCTCGAATCGCAGCGTTGGACAGCAAGTGGAAATGTCGTCACTGGTAGTTCGATTTGTCGATCTCTCGATTCTTTCGAAACACACAATGCGCTCTTCTGTCTTGTCTTGCCCACGCAACAAGGTTCAGACCACGCCATGGCGGAAACAATCCCCTGCAGGCTGAACCCGCACCATCATCTAGCGAGTTAAGGAAATCGACAATGGCAACTGGCACTGTCAAGTGGTTCAACGACACCAAGGGCTTCGGCTTCATCTCCCCCGACGACGGCGGTGATGATCTGTTCGCTCATTTCTCCGAAATTCAGGCTGAAGGCTTCAAGTCCCTACAGGACGGCCAGAAGGTCTCCTTCGACGTCACTCAAGGGAAGAAAGGCCTTCAGGCCTCCAACATCAAGATTGCCGAGTAAACAGGTGATCGCTCCGTCTCCCGCACGGGGACGGCATCGTCCAGCTATTCAAGGACAATGCACCCAAAGGCCCACCTCAAGGTGGGCCTTCTTTATGTGGTGCTGCTCCAGACTTACGCTTATCTGGAATTGCCCGTTATGGCGAGCTATCGCCTTCGGAACCTTCAAGGCTTTGGTCAACCTCAGACTCGACCTCGGGGGGCACCGATTCAGGTACCTGGCGTTCCGCCTCCTCAAACTGGCGGTCGATTTCACGACTGGCCTCTTCGAAGCGGCGCTCGGTTTCCTCAATGATGGCATCAACCTCACTCGTCACCGGATCCTTGCTCAACTCGTCTTCAATCGCACTTCCGGTTGGAGTTGGCTCGCCATCACTCACACCAGGATTTGGCGTAGCGGTTGCTGAATCCAGCTGCGGTCCACTGGTCGGCTCCTCAGCCACCTCAACTTCCTCGAACTGCTGATCCAGTTGGCGGCTGGCTTCCTGGAAACGTCGCTCGGTCTCTTCAATGATCGCGTCAACGTCACTGGAACTGGTCTCATTGGGCAAGGCTTGCTCTTCGTCAAGCGTTGCCTCGGCATCTGCGGTAGCGGCGCTATCTTCAGACATCTCCTGCTCCGAGACAGCTTCCCCTGACGCATTATCTGACACAGCAGGAGGTTGCTCTGCAGCGGCCTCATCCTGTGCATCAGCGCTGGAGTCCGACTCCACCGTTGCCTCTACCTCGTTATTCGTTCCACCATCATTCGCCGCCGATGACTCAGCGGCAGTCGGCTCGGCACCAGATGCAGCCTCGTCATCACCTGCGGATTCATTATTGTCGCAGGCGGTAAGGGCCAGCAGCATCAGTGCCACCAACACGGCCTTGCCGGGGCTCGTTGCCATCAGCGTCTCTCCATGAAATAAGCCTTTATTGCACCAAAGCAACAACCGAGGTGCAAGATATAAGGCACTTAGCTTCGGTCTTGAGTTCCGTGAAGGCAACAGCTGCGAGCCAGGAGCTTTTCTATTCCCCCAGCGGCGCGGCAAGGCGACAGCGATCGGGCATCACCAGGCGCAATGCCAACGGGGTGACTTCTGCTTCGAAGCAGCGCTGATAACAGGACTCGCCATCCAGCGTCAGCGGTAACCAGGCATCCCCGTCGGCCTCGAACCGCAGCCAGGCCGAGCGGAAGGCGTCAACGTGGAGGCCATGATAAGGCCGAGTACGCAGCTCCTGCATCATGGCCCGCAACTGGTGGAGTGACTTGAAATCGCGCACCAGCATGACATCAAACAGTCCATCGTCCAGACGTGCCGCGGGGGTAAGTTGCTGACCGCCCCCGGCCTGAACACCATTGCCGATCGCCAGCAGAAATATCTCGGTATGGCTTTCACCACCATCCCAGGCAAGATGCCCCGGATAAAGCTTGTAGCGCCAGGCCTTGAGGGCCCCAACAACAGAATAGGCACCACCGCCCATCAGACGCTTGAGCCCCTTTGGCGTCGACGTAGTGATCTCTGCACCAAAGCCGCCCGTGGCCATGTTGATGAAATAGTGGTCATTCATACGCGGTATATCGATCCAGCGACTGGGCAGGCGGCAGGCCGCATCCAGCGCCGCCGCCTGCCCAGGCGGCAGGCCCAGCGAACGCGCCAGATCATTGGCACTGCCCAGCGGCATGATCGCCAACTCGGGGCGCTTGTCACGGGGTAATTGCATCAGTCCATTGACCACTTCATGGACGGTGCCATCCCCTCCCCCGGCAATGACTCGTTTGACGCCATCGTGTCCCGCCTGAAGCGCCTGTCGCTGGGCGTCGCCACTCTCCCAGGTCACCCTCACGTCGACATCCAGACCACCACGCCGACAGCTATAGACCGCACTGCGCACCTCCGGGGCCTGCGCAGCCTGACCATTGAGAATCAGTCGGTTAGTGCCTGACGGCTGGGTCATCCTGACTCTTCCTTAATTATTCACGCGAGCTGTTCAAGAGAGCTATTCATTAAAACTCAATGATCACCGGACATCCTTACCGAGTGTTCCAGAGACCCCTGCGCCGCTCAAGATCGTCCCTTTCCCGTAACAATACCGTTACACTAGGCCTTTGCAATCGCTTTTCCGACTATACAGGTGATCGATGGACCCGGTTTTCATCCTGGCGGCTTTTCTTTCAGGCGTCACTGCGCTGCTGCTGAGGCTTCCTCCGCTGGTAGGGTTTCTGATCGCGGGGTTCCTGCTCAACGCCCTCGGCTATGAGAAGCCAGCTCTACTGGATACCGTGGCTCACCTCGGCGTGACTCTGATGCTGTTTTCCATCGGTCTCAAGCTCAACGTACGCACCCTACTGCACCCCGAGGTATGGGGAGGAGCCGTACTGAGTACGGGTCTGACGACCGCCGCACTGATCGGCATACTCGTCGCCTTCAAGACCATGTTGCTGTTGATACCTGGTCTCGACTTCAGCGATCTGGTGGCCTCTCTGAACTTCTCTACCTTACTGGTTCTGGCCTTCGCCCTGTCGTTCTCGAGCACGGTATTTGTGGTCAAGATACTCGAAAAACGCAGTGAGACACAGACAGCCTATGGTCGATTGTCGATCGGTATTCTGATCATGCAGGACCTGTTCGCCGTGATCTTCCTGACCTTCTCCACCGCAGAGATGCCACACCCGCTAGCCCTGGGGCTGGTGATCCTTGTTCCGCTGGCACCCTGGTTGGCACGGTTACTTGACCGAATGGGACACGGCGAAATGCAGTTGCTGTGCGGTATCATGATGGCGCTTGTTCTCGGCTATGGATTATTCGAAGCGGTAGGGATCAAAGGTGACCTGGGGGCGCTGATCATCGGCATGTTACTGGCACCTCACTCCGCTGCTCAGTCACTGGCACGATCAATGTTCAACATCAAGGAACTGTTGCTGGTTGGCTTCTTCCTTACTATCGGCTTTCATGCCCTACCTACCTGGACACTGCTTGGCGCTGCCGTGTTGTTACTCGTGCTGCTCCCGGTCAAGACCCTGATCTATCAAATGGTGTTGATGCGTTTCGGCATTCGTCACCGCACTTCGATACTGGCAACGCTAAGTCTGAGCAACTACTCGGAATTCGGCCTGATAGTGGGTGCTGTTGCAGTCACCAACGACTGGTTGTCTCCGCAATGGGTCGTGGTCATCTCGCTGGCGCTGGCAATGAGCTTTATCATCTCGGCACTGATCAATTCCGCCAGCGAGCAGATCTATCAAAGAGTCGAATCCTACCTACCCAGAATCAGCACCGAGAGACTGTCACCCAGCGACCGACCTCTGGAAGTCGGTGATGCTGAAGCAGTTGTGCTGGGGATGGGGCGAATTGGGCGCAGCGTATATCGTCGTCTGACCAAGGAGTATGGTCTCAAGGTACTGGGCGTCGACTCCAATCCACGCAGTGTGACCACTCTCCAGGCGGCCGGGTTCAATATTCTCGAAGGTGATGCCGTTGACTCGGACTTCTGGGACAAGATGCTGATGTCATCAGATGTACGTCTGGTGGTGTTGGCGATGCCTCACCACGCAGGTAACCTCTTCGCTCTCAAGCAACTGCGAAGCCGCGACTTCCCTGGCAAGATCACCGCGATTGTCGAATACCCGGAAGAGATTGAGCCGATTCGAGAATTGGGCGCCCATGCAGTCCATCACGTCTATGACGAGGCGGGACGCGCGCTGGCCGACAGCGCAGCAGAAGAGGCTGGGTTGGCATCACGCAGCGAACAACTGGGTTAGAATCTCCTCATCTACAAGGGCGCAACACAAGGATTCCCGGCACCATGGAAGATATATTCACCTGGCTAGGTGAAACACTCGGCCACCTGATTCGTTTCATCGTTGACGGCCTCAGCGCCATGTTCTCCGGCATTGATGATGCCGGCGCAGGCTTCGTCAATGGCCTGTCCAGTTCGCTGGGTATCACCCCGACCTTCTTCAGCATTGCGCTGCTGATTCTTGGGCTGTTCCTGCTGTGGCGGGCAATACGCGCAGCCATGAACCGCGCCATTGTTGCCGCACTGATCTGGGCACTGCTGGGTCTGATCGTGCTGTCGACGTTGTTGCCGTAAGCCGTAAGCCGTAAGCCGTAAGCCGTAAGCCGTAAGCCGTAAGCCGTAAGCCGTAAGCCGTAAGCCGTAAGCCAGGAGTCTCGGGGTTCGAGCCGGAAGTTGTCCAGCGCTATCCGATGGAATCAGGGGTTGGGGTTACTTCCCTCTTCCCTCTTCCCTCTTCCCTCTTCCCTCTTCCCTCTTCCCTCTTCCCTCTTATAACTTACAGCTTATAACTTACCGCTTACAGCTTGAATGTAACTTACAGCTTACCACTCCGTCCCTACGCCAGCGCCTTGCTGATCACCTCATACAGGTTCGGCGACAGATCTTCCCCGGCAATCCGTTCCAGCTCGGCCTTCATCAACTCCTGGCGCTGTTCGTCGAAACGCTTCCAACGTGTCAGAGGTGTGATGATTCGTGCGGCAATTTCGGGGTTGAGACGGTTGAGCTTGATGACCACATCGGCCAGCAGACGGTAACCTTCGCCATCGAGACGATGGAAGTTGATACGGTTCTGGTTGGCGAAGGCGCCGATCAGTGCACGCACCTTATTGGGATTCTTGAGCGAGAACGCGGGATGCTCCATCAGGTAGCGCACCCGATCCAGTGCGTCCGGTTGTGGACGAGTCACCTGCAAGCTGAACCACTGATCCATCACCAGCGGATCCTGCGCCCATTTCTGGCCGAAAGCCTTGAGTGCCGGATCGGCGATCTCGGAACATGAGCTATGTACCAATAACGTCAGCGCATGACGCACGTCGGTCATATTGTGGTCGGTGCCGAACTGGGCCTTCGCAGCCTCAACGCCCTCTTCGTCCTCGATACTCATTAGATAGGACAGCGCCACATTCTTCAGTGCTCGCTGGCCAATCTGCTCAGGCGTAGGCTCATAAGCAGCATCACTCTGGTTGGTGCGATATACGGCAAGGAGCTCATCACGCAGTTCATGAGCCAGTGACTGACGCACGAACTCACGGGCGGCATGGATGGCATCAACATCTACCAACGGCTGTTGTTCAGCGATGTAGGCCTCGCTGGGCAGCGTCAACATTTCGGCAAGCACTGCCTTGTCGTCACTGTTCTCTTCCAACAGGATACGGAACGCATCGACCACACGGCTATCCATGACCTTCTCAACGCCATTGCGATGCGCCGCAATCAAATCATCCAACGCCAGAAGGGTCAGGCGCTGACCTGCGTCCCAACGGTTGAAACCATCGCTATCATTGGCCAACAGAAACGCCAGGTCCTCGCGAGAGTAAGGGAAGGCCAGTTTGACCGGCGCGGAAAAACCACGCAGCAGTGAGGGTACCGGAGCCTCCTCAACATCAGTGAACAGAAACTCCTGTTCTTCCTCACGCAGATGGATCACGGCATCTGTGCCCAGCGATTCACCGTCAAGGGTCAGCGTGAGATCACTGCCACTCTTGGTGCCCACCAGGCCCAGGCGCACAGGGATATGCAATGCCTGTTTCTCGGACTGCCCGGGAGTGGCTGGAGTGCGTTGACGCAGCAACAAGCGGTATTGCCCCCTGGCATAGTCATACTCGCCAAACGCATCGATTTCCGGGGTGCCAGCCTGGCTGTACCAACGCATGAACTGGGTGAGATCCAGACCCGAGACCTCAGCCATGCAGGAAACGAAGTCCTCAATGGTGACGGCCTGGCCGTCGAATCGCGAGAAGTACAGGTCGGAGCCTTCGCGGAACTTCTCTTCCCCTACCAGGTTACACAGCATCCGTACTATCTCAGCACCCTTCTCGTAAATGGTCAGGGTGTAGAAATTACCGATCTCGATGTACTGATCGGGGCGCACTGGGTGAGCCGTCGGCCCGGCATCCTCGGCGAACTGCGCAGTACGGAAGAAGGACACTTCTTCGATACGCTTGACTGGCGCAGAATTGACGTCAGCGGAGAAGGATTGGTCACGGAATACCGTAAAGCCTTCCTTGAGCGACAGCTGGAACCAATCGCGACAGGTGACACGGTTACCGGACCAGTTGTGGAAGTACTCATGCGCCACAATGCCTTCAACGCGCTGGAAGGTGGCATCGGTGGCCGTCCGGGAGTGCGTCAACACTGCCGCGGAGTTGAAGATATTGAGCCCCTTGTTCTCCATGGCACCCATGTTGAAGTCATTGACCGCGACGATCATGAACAGGTCGAGATCATACTCACGGCCATAGGCTTGCTCATCCCAGCGCATGGCCCGCTTGAGTGACTCCATGGCATGCTCGGTCTTGCCGAGATTCTCTTCCTCAACCCAGATCTGCAGGGTGACCTCACGCCCACTCATGGTCGTGAAGTGATCTTCAACCTTCTTCAGATCACCCGCCACCAACGCAAACAGATAACAAGGTTTGGGGTGGGGGTCTTCCCAGGTCGCGAAGTGGCGGCCATTGGGCAACTCTCCGCGCTCCGTCGGGTTACCATTCGACAACAGTATCGGCTCACTTTGAGTATCACCGATCACCGTGGTGGTAAAGGTGGCCATTACATCCGGCCGATCCGGATAGAAAGTGATGCGTCGGAAGCCTTCGGCCTCGCACTGGGTGCAGTACATACCGCCAGACTGATAAAGCCCTTCCAGCGCAGTGTTTTCGCTGGGAGCAATCTCGACTTCGGTGTCGAGGATAAACCGCTCCGGCACCTGATGTACCTTGAGTCCTGCGTTACTCTGTTGGTATTCATCTTCCTCGAGCGGCTGGCCATCGAGGGCAATACTCTTGAGCACCAGCGACTCGCCATCGAGCCACAACGGCTCTCCGGCCTCGCGCTCTGGATGACGTTCGAGATGCAAGCGTGCCTTGACACGAGTAGCACCAGGGGCGAGGTCGAAGGTCAGTTCAGTACGGGTTACGCGATGGGCCGGAGGACGGTAGTCACTCAAGTGAATCGGCTGGGGTTCGGACATCAGTGATGCTCCAGTTCAGAAGGGTCTCGAGCATTGTACGGTGCCAGCCCCCTGATGCTCAAAGAAGTGTGCTCAAGGAGGACTGTCCTGGAACGCAATCTTTTCAAAACAGACTATCGAGTTGATGCACGCACAACGGGAAGCGGCGGCAACAGAAGCCGCCATGCGGGGAAACAAGGCTCGATGGATCGAGAAGAACTCAGGAAGACGAAGAGACCGGTTCGGGACGCGTCAGAATCCAGATGGCCAGCACCACAAGACCAATGATCAGCGCCACCTTCAACCACATCAGCGACACAGTAAAAGCCAGAATCGTAATGGAGATGCCCAGCATCACCATCGCCAGCCACTTGGCATGCCGTGGAATCGCACCAGCTTCTTCCCAGGCAACCACCGTGGGGCCAAAGCGCGGGTGTGAGCGGATCCAGTTGGCGAATCGTGGTGATCCCTTCGACGCGGCCCATACCGCCACCAGCATAAAACACGTGCTGGGCAACAGCGGCAGGAAGGCACCCAACACCCCAAGGCCGAAACTCAGCCAGGCCAGAGTGAGATACAGGGCACGTCTGGCAGGTCCAATCACAGCACCGCTCCTGTTGACTTCATCAATCGACATAAGCTGATTGAAGCTGATTTACGCAACAAAGGCCAATGGTCCAAAGCTATCAAGGTGTTAGGAGAGCCGTAAGCCGTAAGCCGAGGAGTCCCGGGCTTCGAGCCGGAAGTTGTCCAGCGCTAACCGATGGAATCAGGGGTCGGGGTTACTTCCCTCTTCCCTCTTCCCTCTTCCCTCTTCCCTCTTATAACTTACAGCTTACCGCTCTTAGCTCCCTCAATCCCTGAAATTATCGAACTGCAGTGCCAGCTCCGGTCCCTGCTCACCGCGCAGCAAAGCCATGACACTCTGTAGGTCGTCGCGCTTCTTGCCAGTGACTCGGACCTTGTCTCCTTGAATCTGCGCCTGGACCTTGAGCTTGGTGTCCTTGATCAGCTTGACGATGTCCTTGGCTTCCTTCTGCTCCAGCCCCTGCTTGAGCTTGACGTTCTGGCGCGCTTTGACGCCGGACAGTTCCGGGTCCTGAATATCCATGGTGCGCGGATCGATGCTACGAGCGATCAGCTTGTTGCGCAGGACATCCAGCATCTGCTGGAGCTGAAAGTCGACTTCAGCAGTCAGCGCCACAACCTCATCATTGAGTTCGAAGCTGGCATCGACGCCACGGAAGTCGAAACGTCCCTGCACTTCACGATTGGCCTGGTCCACCGCATTCTGGGCTTCATGGCGATCAAATTCAGAGACGATGTCAAAGGAAGGCATGCACAAGACTCCTGCTGCGCGAGAGAAAACCGTTATTCTATCAGCATGCCGGTAATGTCACTATTTGATCGGACACACGGATGGTCAGACACAGGGAACATACGGCACTAGCCAGCGAGCTGAACGTCACTCAATGATTTGCGCATTCGCCAGGCCGCGCAACCATCCTCATAGTAGTCATCGATCCAACTGAGCAGCCGAAACCCGGAGCGCCGGTAAAGCGCCATTGCCGTGCGATTGTCGGCACGCACCTCGAGCGTCAGTTGCGTACAGCCGAGGTCAGGGCACAAGGCTTCCAGAGCATCGAGCAACTGACGACCATAGCCCAACCCGCGAGCCTCGGGGGCGATCCCCAGCGAATAAAGACGCGCGTTGCTGCTGTTACGACGTAACAGCAGAGTGCCGTACCCCAGGACCTGTCCATCAGCCTCCACCACCAGAGTTTGCGCGTTGGCGCGATGGATAAGGTGCCAGAGCTGACGGCGGGAAAACCGGTCGCCATTGAAGGCTTGCTCTTCCAGCTCAACCAGAGCATTGAGGTCACTCCCCTGAACGGGGCGAATCAAGGCGGACATGAATGAAAGATTCCTGACGCGATAATCCTGCTGAGAGATAATCCTGAGAGATAGTCCTGAAACACGGCTGATGAGATGGCGATATCATGCACTGATCATCAGCCAGCTCGAGACGCCTGTCTCAGCGGTATTCTGCCGCTTGTCCCGGACTACTGTCAGCGTCTCTGAACGTGAAATCATTTCACGATGGTAACCGCTTGTGCTGATATCGACTCAGGCGCATTCTCTGCGCAACCTGGTCGCGATCGGTCGTCGCCCGGGGCTGCCCGAGGATTCTCCCTGATGTGCTCGCTACGAATTGTCGTTGATCGTCACGATGACTGGCGTCCCTACTACCCCACTGATGACCTGATCGATTCCGATGGCTACCTGTCATTGATCGAAGCCACGGGCCATCACCAGGTCATCAACCTGTGCTCTGATCTCGACTATCTGGGCACTGGCTACTATGTCTCACTGCTGGCCCAGGCGCGCGGTGATCGAGTCCTCCCCAGTGTCGACACGCTCAATACTCTGCGCCGCAAATCGACCACCGATATGCAGTTGGAGGGGCTGACTCCGGTACTGGAGGAGCTTTCGCGCAACGCTGAAGCCCATTCACTGGCGGATGAAATCAGCCTCAAGGTGATGTTCGGAGAATGCCGTGAGCCTCACCTGACGCGACTGGCCCGGCGCCTGTTTGAGCGTCTACCCTGCCCTCTGCTGGATGTTCGTCTGGTTCGCAAGTCCGGAAACTGGCGCCTGAGTCGCATTCGGCCATTGCGCCTCAAGGATCTGCATGGCGAAGAACAGGATCTGTTCGCGCGTGCCCTCAACCGTCACTCGCGAAAGGTATGGCGTACGCCTCGTGCCAGGCGCCGCTATCGTTTCGACCTGGCCATGCTCATCAATCCCGAAGAACGTATGCCGCCCAGCAACAAGGGCGCACTGAAGGCTTTCATACGAGCGGGACGTCGCCAGGGTATTGATGTTTCGCTGATCACCCATCGCGACGCCGGGCGCCTTGCCGAATTCGATGGTCTATTCATTCGCGAAACCACCTCTCTTGACCATCACACCTGGCGTCTGGCGAGGCGGGCCGAGCATGAGGGCCTGGTGGTCATTGATGCACCCCAGGACATCCTGCGCTGTACCAACAAGGTCTACCTGCACGAACTGCTGCGAGCTCGCAGCGTGCCAGCCCCCGGAGGACGTCTGCTGAAGAAGGCTTCGATGTCGCGGTTGCGCGCCGAGGCCGACACCATCGAATATCCGCAGGTGCTGAAGATTCCCGACGGCGCCTTCTCACGCGGTATCGTCAAGGTTGCCTCAGCGGCGCAGTTGGTCGAAGAAGCCACTCGCCTGTTCAGCTCGTCCGACCTGCTGTTGTTACAGGAGTGGTTACCCACTGAGTTCGACTGGCGGATCGGAGTGCTCGATGGCAGACCGTTATTTGCCAGCCGCTACTTCATGGCGCGGGGGCACTGGCAGATCTACGACCATTCCGGAGTCAGAGTAAAGAGCGGGGGCTTCACCACTCACCCAGTGGACGAGGTGCCTCGGGCAGTGATGCGCACCGCCTTGAAAGCCACACGCCTGATCGGCAATGGTTTATATGGGGTCGATCTCAAGCAGATCGGCAACCGCGTGTTGGTCATCGAGGTCAATGACAACCCCAACATCGACGCCGGAATCGAAGATGTCGTGCTCGGCAACCAGCTTTACGACCGGGTCATGCAGGTGTTCCTGGCGCGCATGGAGGCACGACGTCGTGCCCACGCTCGTGAGCTACCGGACCGACAGGAGAGTGGCTCACTATCGACATAGGTCTGGTTTAGCCGGACCCAGGCAGATTGACTGACTTGAGCGGGCTGACGTGGCCGGTCTGCTGAGCTACGCTGCCAGGCTCTCCACGTCTTCATTTCAGCATTCACGGTTTCAGCATTCAAAACGTCAATGACCATAGCGTCAACAACCATGGCGTCAACAACCATAGCATCAACAACAGTCAGGAGCCCGCATGACGGATCGCGACTCGCACAGCAGCTCTCCAGATCGAAACACTCGACACAAGTCTGCGATGCAGAAGCTGAAGTCTCATGTCGATGCCAAGGTGGCAGCCGCCGATGAAGAACGCGGTCTGCTGTTGGTATTCACCGGCAACGGCAAAGGCAAGACCACCGCCGCCTGGGGCACCGTCACTCGGGCGCTGGGTTACGGCTATCGAGTCGCTGTGGTGCAGTTCATCAAGGGCCTGTGGGAATGCGGTGAACGCGAACGGCTGGTCGCCGACGACAACCTCGAAGTGGCGATCATGGCAACCGGCTTCACATGGGATACCCAGAATCGAGAAAGCGACACCGCCGCCTGCCATGAAGTCTGGGAACAGGCCGCACGCATGTTGGCCGACCCGGACGTCTACCTGGTGGTGCTTGATGAGATCACCTACATGCTCAAGTTCGGCTATCTGGACTTCGATACCGTACGCACTGCACTGGAGAACCGTCCCGCAGAGCAGACGGTCATCATCACTGGACGCAATGCTCATCGGGAGCTGGTCGCCATGGCCGATACTGTGACCGAGATGAATGAGGTCAAACACGGCTTCAACAATGGCCTGAAAGCACGCCGCGGCATCGACTTCTAGCACGCCTGGCTCCGCCGCCCACGCCGACCGGAATCGGCGTGGGCCGTCAGCTACTCGATGTCGAGCTGGCCCTGATCGATCAGTTGCTGAACGAAATTGACCGAATCCTGACCGCCCATATCGAGCCCTGCGAGGGTGATGATCTGATCAGCATTGCCACCACCGGCATTGATGCCCCCATCGCTCTTGATGTGCAGTAGTGTATCGCCGGCCCCCCCCTCCTCGGCATACAGATAATCGGCAATATCCGCAGTATCAGCGACATCCAGAAGGTCTGCGATATCAAGCTTGTCGGCTTCGGCAGAGACACCGAAGTTGCCCAGGCTGAAACCCTCCACGGTATCGTTGGCCGGTGCCCCGCTCGCGCCCTGCTCGCCGGCGTTCCACACCACCGTATCAGCACCGAAGCCAAGAAAGATGGTGTCATTGCCCTCTCCGCCGATCAGGGTGTCGTCACCTGCGCCGCCGATGAGGATGTCATTACCACTCCCACCCTCCAGACGATTGGTGCCACCGTCGGTGCGTTCATTGTCGATCAGATCCGCCAAATGGTTACGCACATGATCGATAATCTGATTGGACTGCGGCGCGGTGCCACCATTGATTCCCCACTTCAGGTACTCGTAGAGCCCTGCATAGCCCAGACCATCATGAGTTCCTGCAGCGAAGGTCACACCGGTATCGCCATTGACCCAGCCAAGCGAATCGCTGTTGAGCGTATCGGCCACCAGCACATCATCTCCAGCGCCACCCGACAGCGTATCGCCACCCAGTGGCAACAACGAACGCGCTGCCTCCTCAAGTGCCGCCTCGAGCTGATTGCCCTCGAGGACGATCTGCGGCTGACCTCTGGGCCCCGTCACATCATTGATGCCATCACCATTGACATCGATGCTGCCATTAGCGGTCACCACATTGGTGTTGTCGAAGAAACTCAGGATGTCGTTGCGAATGCCCGATCCCATTCCAATCGCTGCAACATTGCTGAACTGCACCAGATCGCTGAAGGCATCCAGCGAGTTCTGCACGGTAGTCGCGGTATAGTCGGAGCCATTGCCCCCCAGGGAACCGTTATCATTGCGGAAATACGTCGGCTCACCATCAGTCAGCAGGAAAGTCATGTTCTGAAAGCCGTTGGCCTGTGCAGCAAACCAGTCTCTTGCTGAATCGAAGCCGTCCTCAAAGTTGGTGCCACCCTCCGCCACCATCCCGGTGATGAATGCCTCAACGGCGGCAAGGTCATCCGCGGAAAAGTTCATGAACGTAATGACGTCGCCAGTACCAACCTCCGTATCAAAATCCACCAACTGCAGGTTGATCGTTCCATCATGGTTGGCCAGCTGTTGCACCAGATTGCGTAACGCCTCCTTGGCAAGCGCCATACGCGACTGACCACTGGAGCCAAAGGTATTGCTCATGCTTCCGGATGTATCGACCAGCAGAGAGATGTTGTAGTTGCCTGCCGGCTCGACGTTTACGCCACCGGCGTCACCGATCAGGACATCATCACCATCCCCACCTGTCCGCGTCTGTTCGGCATTACCACCAACGTAGAGCTCACCGGTAGCTTCTCGCGTCAAGGTCAGGACACTGGTAATTCCATCGCCATCGCTGTCCGTTGCGACCAGAGCCAGGTCCAGTGCGAGGTCCATTCGCGGTTCGCTGACCATAAAGCCATCAGAGCCTTCCAGTGAGGTCTCTCCAGATTGGGGTACGAAATCGACGCTTGCGAAAGGTCTGTCGGCAGTCGTCTCGACCCGCACTTCCCAGCCATCCTGGAGGCCCTCGACACGAATGCCATCGCCCTCGGGCAAGACTGACACATCCAGCGTCACATCAACCCCATACTGATTGAAGACGCGAACCGACTCACTACCCAGCTGCAGGGGGTTGCCGCTACCATCCTCCACCACCGCCGTGATCAGGACAGTACCCAACACTCCTGCGCCGGTAGTACGTACCACCCGAGCAGCGCTCATGACCGATGAACTGTTGGTCACATCGCCCATCACTTCGACGGTATACCCATTGCCGGCCGCATCGAGACTGACACGGAAGCCATCCTCTGCACCGAAGGCGGTCTCCGCATAGAGTGTCCTGCCATCGTCAGCAAGCCGATAGCTCAACGCCTGACCCGCGACGTTCAATCGGTTGCCATCCACATCCATGGCCGGCAGGCCGCCAAGCGACCCATCAAAGACCAGAGCGCCCAGCCCATCGGCCCCGATGTGGTCGGCCAGATCCAGCATCCCGGTGCCATTGGTGAGCTCATGCTCCCCAGGACTGAATTGCTGGGGAACATCGTCCTTGACGTCGATATCCAGCGTCGCGGTAGCCGAGTCGCCATCCGAATCGGTGACGATGATGTCGAAGGATTCGAGCAGAACAGCATCCGTTGCCGAGCCCGGTGCGCCATGTTCGGCATTACCCGTCAGTTCGTAGCTGTATGTGAAAGTATTGCCGTTGCGCGTCACAGTCAGAATGCCGTAGTCACCCATCACTGTGCCGCCATTGGTAAGGTTTTCACCGTTGATGGTCAGGCTCGCCAGCACATCATTACCGGTGGAGATATTCAGCGAACCTGACGTCTTCTCGAGATCCGTGGCTGCCTGACTACCGCCGTCATCAAGCCCGGCTTCATCAACCATGTTTCGATCGCCAACGTCCGGCGATACATCAATTTCTGGCGTGGAGTCCCCGGCCACATCAAGAATCAGCACGGCGCTGTCGCGATCTCCACCTCCCGTGCCATCAGGACCATGGTCGGAATCCTCGATGGTATAGCGAATCCTCACCTCCCCCCCGGCGAAGCCCGGCACAGGAACAAAAGTCACGGTGCCATCATCGGGATTGAAGTAGACCTCGCCTGGTGCTGGGTCCAGAGGAGAGACGATTTCGGCACCAGTCAGGATCACTTCCCGGTCGGCGCCGAACAGATCATTTTCCAGCACGTTGACCGTGATCTCGTCGTTCTCCGCGACCTCAGCACCATCATTCACTGCCCGCGGCACGTCATCGCGGATATCGATGGTCAGATCAGTGCTGGCACTGTCGCCGTCCGAGTCGGTCACCGACACCGCGAAGATATCCTGAACGCCATCCACTGCGCGGCTGTCGACGCTGGTGTGCTCGAGGCTATTGCTGGTCAGTTCATAGCGATAGCGGTAGCTGCCGTTGCTCTCGATCACGGTCAGCGTGCCGTAGTCACCGACCACCGTGCCGCCGCTGGTGACATTGATGCCACCGATGATCAGTGAACCGAGACCATCGCTGCCGGTATCGATATCGAGGCGGCCTTCGGTGAACTCCGCATCGGTATCCCCGGCGCTGCCGGTTTCATCCAGCCCCGCCTCATCGACCTGGTCATGCCCCTCGGCATTGGGGTCATCAGGCGTGACATCGACGTCGGGCTGGGCATCGACCTCCACCACCAGCCTGGCGCTGCTGGTGTCGCCATCGGCATCGCGAATGGTGTAGTTGATGATGGCCTGGCCATCGAAGCCGGCGGCGGGCGTGAAGGTCACATTGCCACCATCGATCACCAGACTGCCCTGCGCGGGATTCGCCAACTCCGCGCTGACCAGAGTCAGTGGCCCATCGGCACCGGAGACATCATTGGCCAGCACATCGACGCTGATCGGCGTGTTCTCGTCGGTCTCCCAGCCACCATCATTCACCGCCCGCGGTACGTCATCGCGGATATCGATGGTCAGATCAGTGCTGGCACTGTCGCCGTCCGAGTCGGTCACCGACACCGCGAAGATATCCTGAACGCCATCCACTGCGCGGCTGTCGACGCTGGTGTGCTCGAGGCTATTGCTGGTCAGTTCATAGCGATAGCGGTAGCTGCCGTTGCTCTCGATCACGGTCAGCGTGCCGTAGTCACCGACCACCGTGCCGCCATTGGTGACATCGATGCCACCGATGATCAGTGAACCGAGACCATCGCTGCCGGTATCGATATCGAGGCGGCCTTCGGTGAACTCCGCGTCGGTATCCCCGGCGCTGCCGGTTTCATCCAGCCCCGCCTCATCGACCTGGTCATGCCCCTCGGCATTGGGGTCATCAGGCGTGACATCGACGTCAGGCTGGGCATCGACCTCCACCACCAGCCTGGCGCTGCTGGTGTCGCCATCGGCATCGCGAATGGTGTAGTTGATGATGGCCTGGCCATCGAAGTCGGCGGCGGGCGTGAAGGTCACATTGCCACCATCGATCACCAGACTGCCCTGCGCGGGATTCGCCAGCTCCGCGCTGACCAGAGTCAGTGGCCCATCGGCACCGGAGACATCATTGGCCAGCACATCGACGCTGATCGGCGTGTTCTCGTCGGTCTCCCAGCCACCATCATTCACCGCCCGCGGTACGTCATCGCGGATATCGATGGTCAGATCAGTGCTGGCACTGTCGCCGTCCGAGTCGGTCACCGACACCGCGAAGATATCCTGAACGCCATCCACTGCGCGGCTGTCGACGCTGGTGTGCTCGAGGCTATTGCTGGTCAGTTCATAGCGATAGCGGTAACTGCCGTTGCTCTCGATCACGGTCAGCGTGCCGTAGTCACCGACCACCGTGCCGCCGCTGGTGACATTGATGCCACCGATGATCAGTGCGCCGAGACCATCGCTGCCGGTATCGATATCGAGGCGGCCTTCGGTGAACTCCGCGTCGGTATCCCCGGCGCTGCCGGTTTCATCCAGCCCCGCCTCATCGACCTGGTCATGCCCCTCGGCATTGGGGTCATCAGGCGTGACATCGACGTCAGGCTGGGCATCGACCTCCACCACCAGCCTGGCGCTGCTGGTGTCGCCATCGGCATCGCGAATGGTGTAGTTGATGATGGCCTGGCCATCGAAGTCGGCGGCGGGCGTGAAGGTCACATTGCCACCATCGATCACCAGACTGCCCTGCGCGGGATTCGCCAGCTCCGCGCTGACCAGAGTCAGTGGCCCATCGGCACCGGAGACATCATTGGCCAGCACATCGACGCTGATCGGCGTGTTCTCGTCGGTCTCCCAGCCACCATCATTCACCGCCCGCGGTACGTCATCGCGGATATCGATGGTCAGATCAGTGCTGGCACTGTCGCCGTCCGAGTCGGTCACCGACACCGCGAAGATATCCTGAACGCCATCCACTGCGCGGCTGTCGACGCTGGTGTGCTCGAGGCTATTGCTGGTCAGTTCATAGCGATAGCGGTAACTGCCGTTGCTCTCGATCACGGTCAGCGTACCGTAGTCACCGACCACCGTGCCGCCGCTGGTGACATTGATGCCACCGATGATCAGTGAACCGAGACCATCGCTGCCGGTATCGATATCGAGGCGGCCTTCGGTGAACTCCGCGTCGGTATCCCCGGCGCTTCCGGTTTCATCCAGTCCCGCCTCATCGACCTGGTCATGCCCCTCGGCATTGGGGTCATCAGGCGTGACATCGACGTCGGGCTGGGCATCGACCTCCACCACCAGCCTGGCGCTGCTGGTGTCGCCATCGGCATCGCGAATGGTGTAGTTGATGATGGCCTGGCCATCGAAGCCGGCGGCGGGCGTGAAGGTCACATTGCCACCATCGATCACCAGACTGCCCTGCGCGGGATTCGCCAGCTCCGCGCTGACCAGAGTCAGTGGCCCATCGGCACCGGAGACATCATTGGCCAGCACATCGACGCTGATCGGCGTGTTCTCGTCGGTCTCCCAGCCACCATCATTCACCGCCCGCGGTACGTCATCTCGGATATCGATGGTCAGATCAGTGCTGGCACTGTCGCCGTCCGAGTCGGTCACCGACACCGCGAAGATATCCTGAACGCCATCCACTGCGCGGCTGTCGACGCTGGTGTGCTCGAGGCTATTGCTGGTCAGTTCATAGCGATAGCGGTAACTGCCGTTGCTCTCGATCACGGTCAGCGTGCCGTAGTCACCGACCACCGTGCCGCCGCTGGTAAGGTTTTCGCCGTTGATGGTCAGGCTCACCAGCACATCATTACCGGTAGAGATATTCAGCGACCCCGAAGTCTTCTCGAGATCCGTGGCTGCCTGACTACCGCCGTCATCAAGCCCGGCTTCATCAACCATGTTTCGATCGCCAACGTCCGGCGATACATCAATTTCTGGCGTGGAGTCCCCGGCCACATCGAGAATCAGCACGGCGCTGTCGCGATCTCCACCTCCCGTGCCATCAGGACCATGGTCGGAATCCTCGATGGTATAGCGAATCCTCACCTCCCCCCCGGCGAAGCCCGGCACAGGAACAAAAGTCACGGTGCCATCATCGGGATTGAAGTAAACCTCGCCTGGTGCTGGGTCCAGAGGAGAAACGATTTCGGCACCAGTCAGGATCACTTCCCGGTCGGCGCCGAACAGATCATTTTCCAGCACGTTGACCGTGATCTCGTCGTTCTCCGCGACCTCAGCACCATCATTCACCGCCCGCGGTACGTCATCGCGGATATCGATGGTCAGATCAGTGCTGGCACTGTCGCCGTCCGAGTCGGTCACCGACACCGCGAAGATATCCTGAACGCCATCCACTGCGCGGCTGTCGACGCTGGTGTGCTCGAGGCTGTTGCTGGTAAGTTCGTAACGATAGCGGTAGCTGCCGTTGCTCTCGATCACGGTCAGCGTGCCGTAGTCACCAACCACCGTGCCGCCGCTGGTGACATCGATGCCACCGATGATCAGTGCGCCGAGACCATCGCTACCGGTATCGATATCGAGGCGGCCTTCGGTGAACTCCGCGTCGGTATCCCCGGCGCTGCCGGTTTCATCCAACCCCGCCTCATCGACCTGGTCATGCCCCTCGGCATTGGGGTCATCAGGCGTGACATCGACGTCAGGCTGGGCATCGACCTCCACCACCAGCCGGGCGCTGCTGGTGTCGCCATCGGCATCGCGAATGGTGTAGTTGATGATGGCCTGGCCATCGAAGCCGGCGGCGGGCGTGAAGGTCACATTGCCACCATCGATCACCAGACTGCCCTGCGCGGGATTCGCCAGCTCCGCGCTGACCAGAGTCAGTGGCCCATCGGCACCAGAGACATCATTGGCCAGCACATCGACGCTGATCGGCGTGTTCTCGTCGGTCTCCCAGCCACCATCATTCACCGCCCGCGGTACGTCATCGCGGATATCGATGGTCAGATCAGTGCTGGCACTGTCGCCGTCCGAGTCGGTCACCGACACCGCGAAGATATCCTGAACGCCATCCACTGCGCGGCTGTCGACGCTGGTGTGCTCGAGGCTGTTGCTGGTCAGTTCGTAGCGATAGCGGTAGCTGCCGTTGCTCTCGATCACGGTCAGCGTGCCGTAGTCACCGACCACCGTGCCGCCGCTGGTGACATTGATGCCACCGATGATCAATGAACCGAGACCATCGCTGCCGGTATCGATATCGAGACGGCCTTCGGTGAACTCCGCATCGGTATCCCCGGCGCTGCCGGTTTCAACCAGCCCCGCCTCATCGACCAGATTTCCGCCGCCGACAGCAGGTGAGTCATCATCGGGGATGATCTCGACCCAAGGCTCATCGTCCTCAATCACCACACGCCAGGTCGCCTGACTGGAATCACCGTCATTGTCAGTCAGGGTATAGCGGATTTCCGCCATGCCCTCGAAGCCTGGCAACGGAGTGAAGATCACCTGACCATCGGGGCTGAAACTCAGGCTTCCTGCTGCGGGGTTGTCCAGTTCCGCCGCTGTCAATCGGCTCCCATCGGCGCCCGTACTGTCCCTACCGACAGCATTGGTGATCACATTGATGCTGACAGCTTGATTGTCTGACGTAGTACTGGTCGGGTCGTCCACTGCGCCAGGGACATCATCGACAATCAAGATATCCAGAGAGTCCGAGCGGCTGCTGCCGTCGAGGTCTTTGACTTCGATGTTGAAACTGACCAGATAGCCACCGTCTGTGGCTCCAGCAAGACTGTCATTATCGACGTTATCGGAAAGCGTCCAGCGATAGCTGACAACACCACCGTGCTCGTTACCCTGATAGCTGGTCAGTGTCAGGACACCCTGCTCTGTGGTGAGATGCAGAGGGTCATTCGCCAACTCGCCGAGCCGTTCCAGATCGAGACGAACCCCCGCAATGACCAGACTTGCAAGGCCATCAGGAGTCGATATCTCAAAGCTACCGAGGCGGGTCAGGGCTGCATCATCTGGCTGGCTGCCCTGCCCTAGATTGGCCTCATATACCGTCTGTTCAGCACCAGCCACGCCAACCGGCTGATCAACAGGCTCGGGAAAAGCGGGCTCCTCCAGCACATCCTCTTCGCCCCCGGCTCCGAAGCCATCGCGCTGTTCGCCATCGAAACGTTGTGGATCGTCATAATGGAAGGTCAGCGGATCAACGGCTTCGACGATACGCAGTAGGCGAACAAAGGAGCTACCTTCATTGTCGCCACCACCTCTCGAGTCTCCTGCTCCCGGCTCCTCGACCTCATCCAGCAGATCACCAGAACCTTCATCCAGAGCCACCAGCAACCGTTCCAATTCCGCATCGCCCAATACATTATCGGGCGCGAATGCACTGTCAGGAGCATCAGTACCAGCAACCGATGCCGACGAGTCCAAAGGGGAAGGTAGCTGGGAGGACTCAAGGCCCTGCGGCGGGTAGAAGTTGAGCTGTCCTACGCCACTGACGATGGTCGGCTGTATACCATCACCGAAGTCGAGTACGACTCGAGCCCCGTCTGGCGCAATCAGACGTTCACCGTTCGCGAGCGTATCACCAGGATGCAGTTCTCTTTTTTCACCCGAAGCGCCGACGGCCCAGGCCTGCCCTTCGATATACATTATCGTTGTACTTTCCATGTTCCCTGCTCCGCCATTTTCTCGAATTCATCATCGGAGGCGCTCTGTCATCAGCCGCCACCAAACCTGTGAATCAACAAATAGCCAAGCAGGAAGGATCCCGTCATTGTACTGAAGTACCAGGGAAAAACAGCACTATCACTTGATGTAAACCCAAGCTTAAATTCTCGGATACAGCAAACTATCCACCTGGAAAAAATCATGTTGAACAGGCTATATCTTCATCACACGAGAACATCAAACACATCATCCATGAAGCATGAGATATTTCGATTTTTCTTGTATAACCCCTTGGTCAGTCACTGACAAAAACACCAGATCTTTCATTTTATTCAACATAACCAATTGATAAGAAAAATACTTCGTCAGAAAAGAGTCTACTGGCCTCCTCGTTCCCCTCTGCTCTCCCGCCTTTGGGTCATATCCCATGTGTCTCAATCGAGCTACTTGAACAGTATTGCCATATGTACCGATGTGCGCACAGGACTGAGTTTTCCTCATCCAGAAAAACACCAGAAAGCATGATGCCATTCACCAACACCAGCAGTACGTCGCCCCTCAACAGGCCAAGGTGCAATGTCTTCCATGGGCGAAAAACAAGCGCCTGGAACACGTAAGAGGCAGCGCGTCCTGCGTCGCCACTTTTCCGTCCCACTCCCGCATGTAGCCAATTTCATACATATAACTCATTGTTTTTACTTTATTTTATCCTTCACCTCTAAATCCTGTCTTCCCCCGGCGACGTAATTCACGCACCTCACTGCCCCACGCTCGGTTCCCGGGCTTCCCGTGCGAAATAAAACACTGTTCGCAAACAAGAATTACGTTAATGGACCGGTTCTTGCAATTCCCCTCTACCGAAAACCTGCGGCCCATGACTCGCTGCCCGCTACAACGCCAGAGCAAGCGCCGAAGACCGCACTCCAGTGATGCCCTCCAGTCAGCTCATGGCATGTACCACCAGTACATGCCATGAGCGCTGCCGGATGGCAATCGGGCAGTTTCATTGGGCCCCTATTGATTCAAGTGACGCGAGGAGGTCATTGATGAAGATCACCATTCATGGTTCCGGCTATGTGGGACTGGTTACCGGCGCCTGCCTGGCAGATGTGGGACATGACGTCGTCTGTGTCGATGTGGATCAGGTCAAGATCGCCCGCCTCAAACGCGGTGAAGTCCCGATTCACGAGCCAGGTCTCGAAGACTTGATTCGCTACAACCTCGGCAATGAGCGCCTGCGCTTTACGGACGACCCGCAGGAAGGTATCGAGCACGGTATGCTGCAGTTCATCGCGGTAGGCACTCCCCCCGATGAAGACGGCAGTGCAGACCTGACACATGTGCTCAATGTGGCGCGTACCATTGGCCAGCACATGACGGACTATCGGGTCATCGTCAACAAGTCGACGGTTCCTGTCGGCACCGCCGACCGTGTCAACCAGGCCATTAGCGAGGTGCTGGAAGACCGTGAAGAGACCTTGGAATTCGATGTCTGCTCCAACCCGGAATTCCTCAAGGAAGGCGCAGCCATCGAGGACTTTTCACGCGGTGCCCGCATCGTGGTCGGCAGTGAATCCGAGCATGTACAGCGGCTGATGCGCGAGTGCTATGCACCCTATAGCCGCCAGAAGGACAAGCTGATCTTCATGGATGTACGCAGTGCCGAACTGACCAAGTACGCTGCCAATGCCATGCTGGCCACCAAGATCAGCTTCATCAATGAAATCGCCAATCTCGCCGAAAGCCTGGGCGCCGACATCGAGCATGTTCGCCATGGTATCGGCAGCGACCCACGTATCGGCTACCACTTCATCTATCCGGGCTGTGGCTACGGTGGCTCCTGCTTCCCGAAAGACGTCAAGGCCCTGGCGCGAACTGCCGACGATGCAGGGACTTCAGCGACACTGCTCCACGCTGTGGAAGAGGTCAACGAAGCCCAGAAATCACGCCTGTTCGACAAGCTCAAGCGCGCCATGCATGGCAATCTCAAGGGCCGCACCATCGCCATATGGGGACTGGCGTTCAAGCCCAACACGGATGACATGCGCGAAGCTCCCAGCCGCAGTCTGATGGAACGACTGTGGGCCGAGGGTGCTCGGGTTCAGGCCTATGATCCAGAGGCCACGGCGGAGTGCCATCGCATCTATGGAGAACGACCTGATCTATTCCTGTCTCGTCAGCGCGACGCCGCGCTGGAAGGTGCCGATGCGCTGGTCATCTGCACCGAGTGGAAGGCCTTCCGCAGCGTCGACTTCGATTACATTGCGCGAACCCTCAACCACCCTGTCATCATCGATGGTCGCAATCTCTACTCTCCGGAAGACGTAAAACGTGCCGGCCTCGATTACTACGCTATCGGCCGCGGCGACTCTCTGCTTCCGGTCGGGCTCTGAGGTCGCGCCATGTCGAATCTGCCGAAACATATCTCCGTGGCCAGCAAGGCCACGGAACTGACCGTACTACTTCTGATGCTGACCATACTGACGGTATTGATCAGTGAGCTGCCGCGGGAAGTCTTTTCGACGGAGTCGAAGAGTTTCTTCCTGGCTGTCGGCGTGGTCGGCAGTTGGCGCTACAGCTGGTGGTTCGTCCAGGCGCTACGCTCGGTGTGGTACAACCGACGCATCTTTCCACGTATGCGTGCAGAAGCCGATGCGCTCGGCGAGCAGGGCAAGCCTGCCGAGCTGTACGTGTTATGCACGTCATTTCGTATCGACCCACCGGTGTGCTACCGCGTCTATGACGCTCTGATCAGGGAAGTGGCGGCCTACGGTGTACCGAGTACGATCTTTGCCTCCGTCTCTGATCAGACCGATGTCGATATCATCGGCCATGTGCTGCAAGACCATGGCTGGCCGAGCAATATCGAGCTGCGTTACATGTTCCAGAAAGGTGATGGCAAGCGCTCAGCCATGGCCGAGGTGCTTCGCGCCATCTCCCGCCGCACCCCTGCACCAGGTGCTCTGTTGATCTCCATGGATGGCGATATTCTGCTCGAGCCCAACACTCTGGAGCGTTCGCTGTCATTTTTCGCGCTGCGCGATGACCTCGGTGCCCTGACGACCAACAACAGCGCCATCGTCACCGGCAGTGATGCGACCGCTGAATGGTATGACCTGCGCTATGCTCAGCGTCATCTGGTGATGAGCTCGATGTCGGTCTCCGAACGGTTGCTGGTACTGACCGGTCGTTACAGCGTGTTTCGTGCCGACCTGGCGACGCACCCGACCTTTATCGGCATGGTCGAGAGCGATCACGTCAATCACTGGCGCTTCGGCGACTTCAAGTTCCTTTCCGGCGACGACAAGTCAACCTGGTACTGGCTGCTGAAGAACGGTTGGAAGATGCTCTACATCCCCGACGTCTTTGTCACCGGGTTCGAGGAACTTCCCGACCGTAAGCGCTTCTTCGCCTCGACCACCGATCTGATGCGTCGCTGGTACGGCAACATGTTGCGCACCAGTGGCCGCGCCATCGCACTGGGTCCAAGACCCATGGGATTGTTCACCTGGTGGAGCCTGGTCGACCAACGCCTGTCGATGTGGACAACCCTGATCGGGCCTACAGTGGCGGTGTTGGTGACGCTGTTCATCCGGCCGTCCTTCATCTTCGTCTATGTACTGTGGATCCTGATGACCCGCAGCATTTCCACGCTGATTCTGGCCTGGCAGCGTGGGCGCTACAGCCTGCTGTGGATACCACTGATCTACTACAACCAGGTCTATGGCGCTCTGCTCAAGACCTGGGTGAGCTTCCGCTTCAATCGCCAGAAATGGTCACGTCAGGGTATTTCTGCCGGCGAACCCGACTCCCTTTCCGCTGCACGGCGCCAACGCCGTATGGGGCATCTTCTGCATGGTTTCCACGTCTGCCTGATGGTCTTCGTGCTGCTGCTGGCCACCGGAGTGCTCAGAGCCCCGGATCGCGTGTCACTGCAGATCCTCGACCTTGGCGGCCTGACACCTGCCAGCGCGCCAGCTCCCGAAAAGAGCTCCTGACCGGACACAAGGAATCAACCATGAGCGATTACTTTGCCAACGAGAACGGCCGTGCCAACGAGAACGACCATCCTCGTAACGACCATCCTCGTAACGACTATCCTCGCAACGAACTGCACAATGGTGCTGCCCAGGGCAGGGACCTCCAGAACAGTGCCCATGACCGCCAATCAGCGCAGTTACCGCCACACAACGGTGGTGGCCGGCGGGAGCCACGCCTGTCGGAGGAGCCCTACCTGCCGGAAGAGTCGCCCTCCGTGCACTCGAGAAGCCAACAGACAACCAGCGAGGCACGTGGATCAATGTCTCACGAGCGTCGTGATGAACGTCGCTTTATCCGCGTACATGCCCACTTCGAGGTGCGTTTCGAAGATGGTAACCACTTTCGCGGCGTCGACCTGTCCCAGGGGGGCTTTGCACTCAAGAGTTCACGCCCGATGCGCGAACAGGCCAGAGTGCGTGGAGAACTGGCGATCCAGACTTCCGGTACCGAGCTGTTGGTCCCGGTAACCGCCGAATGCCGTCATTGCCAGACATTGCCGGGTCGCAATAGCGGCCATATCGCCGGCTTCGAGATCCTCGACATCAGTCCTGCGCATCTCGAACTGCTGCGTCAGGTGGTACGCGCTCATCTGTCGGGTCGCCCGCTGGATGTGCAGAACCTGTTGCAGGGAGAGGATCCACAGACACCGCGTAAACGACGTGGAGCCGCAGACGCACCGCAGCCCATACAGCGCCCACCCAAGCCGTTGGGACGCTATGTGGCACTGTTCATGGCATTCGGCGTACTGGCGGTGGTCGCCGCTGCGACCGCCTACCGCAACTTCATGCTGATCGAACCCAGCTTTGCTGCAGTGACCGCTCCACGCATCGACATCCGAGCTCCCAGCCCCGGCATTCTCATGGCTCACGACCTACAGGCCGGCGACAGCGTGGGCCGTGATGAGCGACTGACCAATGTCAAGGATGTCGACCTGGAATCGGACCTGATCCTTGCCGAGGCTGCCCAACGCTACAACACCCAATTGATATCGAATCTCCAGGAGAGCATCGACAACGCCAATGGTCAGGATGTCAGCCTTGCCAATTCCGCAGAACCTGCCAACGGCGAGTCGCTGAGCTTCGAGAATGTTTCTCCGGATGTGGCACGGGCGCGCATCGAGCAATTCGAGACCGCACGCGACTTCCAGAGCTCTCGTTTGACGGCATTGCAGGCCCGACAGTCGCAGAACGAGATATACAGCCCTTGTGATTGCCTGGTCGCCTGGGCGCTGAGTAGCTCAGACGGCACCTACATCAATGAAAGCGAGAAGATCATGACCCTGATTCGCCCCGGTGAAGACGAGGTCATGGTCGAGGCTCTGGTGCATATGGATGACATCGCGCGCATCGAACCGGATCAACTGGCCTATATCTCACTGCCGAATACTGCCGGGCCAATCAGCGCCCGCGTGCGCAGCGTAGCACTGGATATCGAGCGCCAGCCGCGTGCGGGCTTCCCCAGCTGGGTCCGACAGCAGCAGAACGTGGCCAGCGTACTGCTGGTGCCTGAAGACCCCATTCCTGTCGAATCTGTCGGTACTCCTGTTGATGTGCGCTTCACCGAACAACCGATGCTTGGTGCCGCTGCCGAATGGATCTGGCAGGGCGGACGCGCCGTCTTTCAAGGCGCCAGCGAAATGCTCGGCATGACCGATGCCGAGGATCAGCAAGATCGCCAACAGGCGGCGCTCTGATCCCCATTCATACCGCGTGCGCTGGCAGGACGCCAACGCACGCCAATCGGGAAATTCTGCATGACTTCAAGATTCCTTCTGGTAAAGACAACCGCTTGCATGAGCCTGATGACCCTACCGCTAATGGCAGGTCTGTCGTTCTCTGTACAAGCGGATGATGAGCAGCCCCAGCTAAGTAGGCCCACCGTGGCGGCCTGCTCCGCCCGCCTTCCACTACTGGCCGCACCCTCTCCGCTGCCGGGCGGTGGCGATGCACATCAAGCCATCCGCGATGGCTTCTCCACCGACCGCACCTGGGGGACCGAGGAAAATGTTGACCTTGTTGACGACGGCACCGCTACCGCACTGCGTGTGACCTATCCCGAAGACACCTCCTCCCCAGGTGACACCGAGGTCGGTGGCGCAGGTTTCTACGCTGCGCCTCCCGCGCTTCAGGGACGCGATCACGTCTGCCTCACCTACCGGGTTCGCTTCGAGCCCGGCTTCGATTTCGTCAAGGGTGGCAAGCTGCCCGGTCTGTATGGTGGCGAGGCGCCCAGTGGTGGTGACGAAGTCACCGGTGAGAACGGTTTTTCCATGCGCTACATGTGGCGCGAGCATGGTGCCGGCGAATTGTATGAGTACGTTGTCAATCAGAGCGGCGAGGACGAGGACTACGGCGAGTCCGTAGGGCGTGGCCAGTGGCACTTCCCCAGCGGTCAGTGGGTGCAGTTGGAACAGGAAGTCATCCTCAACGACCCGGGCAGCAGTAACGGCGTGGTACGCGTGTGGGTGGATGGCCAGCCGGTACTGGAACAACAGGGTCTGGTCTATCGCACCAGCGACAGCGTGCACATCGACGGCCTGATGTTCTCGACCTTCTTCGGCGGGCATGGCGAGGACTGGCGCACGCCGCGTGACCAGTACGCCGATTTCGCCGATTTCCGCTTCCATGCTCCGGCCTCCTGAGCAAGTGAACTGTCGAGGAGACCGATTCATGCTCACCAGAGCCATCCACCTCGCAGCGCCGCCACACAGGGGGCGGCGCTGCCAACATCCACTACGCAAAGTGCTGAGTCTGGTTCTCACAACCCTGCTGGCCGGACCGGCCAGCGCCCTGACGCTGGAGGAGCGCGCCGAGCTGGATCTCAGCGACTATCGTGTCACGGCTCCGGATGCGTCCTATTTCGATGTCGAGGAACGCGTCAAGACGTTGCACGATAGCGAGAATTCCATCCTGCTTCAGGAACGCGACCAGTTGACCAATGGTCCCAGCTGTCAGCAACTGCTGTCGCTGGAGCCCATCACCACGCGTCTAAGGATTCCCGGTTACTACCCCAGCCCGGAAGCATGGGAGCTGGCATCCGAACCGCTGTTCCAGTTCGAGGACAGCGTATCGATGCTGGCAGGCTCCTATATCGCCAGCGGCGACCACTATTACGCGCAATGCCTGGTCAAGTTCCTCGATAAGTGGGCCGAGCAGGATGCGCTGATGAATTTCCACTATGACCCTATCGAGCCTCAAGCCTGGTTCGCCACCGAATCGATGATCTTCGCCGCCGGCATGGCCTATTCGCTGGTTCGTCCGCAGATCAAGGGATATGACAAGGAACGCGAGCACATCGAACAGTGGCTCAACGCCCTGGCACACCGCCACGTCAAGATTCCCGGGCAGGAAGGCAATAGCTGCTGCAATAACCACTTCTATCGTCGCGCGCTCTACGCCAGCGTGATCGGCGTGCTCACCGAAGACGATGAGCTGTTTCGCTTCGGCGTCAGCGCCATCTACTCGGCACTCAGCGACATGACCGAGGACGGCGCCTTCCCCCTCGAAGTCGCCCGTGGTCGGCGTGCCACCCACTATCAGAACTATGCACTGCTGTATCTGATCACCAACATGCAGGTGATCTCCCGACAGGGGTATCCAATCTTCGAGCTGGCGATCGATGGCAAGGATATCCATGATGCCGTGGATTTCGCCCTACGTATCTTCAAGGATCCAGCCGTCTTCGGCGACATGGCTCCGCTCGAGCAGTACACCGGATTCCTCAAGGACAACCAGTACTTCTCCTGGATGGAAATCTATCGGAGTCATTTCGAGGATTCCCGCATCGAGGAATTCCTTCATGAAGTGCGTCCCATCTACAACCGCAGCGCTGGCGGCTACATGACCCTGTATTTCATGGACGAAGATGCTCAGCAACACATCGTGGTCAACGAGGAAAAGCGCGAAACCCAGGCCTTCAAGGGGTTGGAAAGCTCTGTGGACGCTCCCGAACAGGACACCAGTGCATCCGATGAATCCAGTTGACAAGCGAGGCTGACGTGAACACCAGATTACGACCTTCAACAAGACACTTGATACTGCGCCACTGCCACCGTCCCCTGACTACCTCAGCGGCCGTGATACTGCTTCTCAGTGGCTGTGCAGCGCCGTCTTCCCAACTCGCCGGACCGGGGGTGGCACCATTGCCTCCCCAATACGAGGATTGGTTCGATTTCGAGCAACCACGCAATCCCGAGTGGACTCAAAAGAACGATATCGAGGAAGCGAAGCTACTGGTCGAACAGAACCAGACTCGCCAGGCCATTGCCAAGCTGGAAGGCGTCGCCAACCAGGGCATTCCTCAGGCGTACTACGAACTGGGCAAGATCTACGACCAGGGCAAGGGCATCGAACCCGACAAGCTCAAGGCCGAAGAGAATTATCGCCAGGCGCTACGCCTGCCCTCGTGGATTCATGGCCAGGCCGCACTGAACCTGGCTCGGCTGTATATCGAGGAGGACAGCGTACCCAACCAGCCACTGGTTGCCTGGTACCTGTTGCGCGACGCTCAGAAGAACGAGATCGGACGCAACGAGGAAGTCCTGATGGCCCAGCTCCTGTCGCATGGAGCAGAGGGCATTACCGCTGACCCGGAACGGGCCCGGGATCTCTATCAGAAGGCCGCCGAGGCCGGGAACACCGACGCCATGCAGGCATTGGCCGAGGCCTGGCATGAGGGAGACTGGTTGCCGAGCGACTCATCATTGTCACGCCAGTACGCTGAGCAATATGCTGGAGAGCTGCGCAAGCTGGCCGCGACCGGTGACGTCGGGGCGATGAAGAAGCTGGCTCGACTCTATGCGGCAGACGGCCTGATCGACGACCCTCAGCAGAACGTCCACTGGATGACTCAGGCCGCACAAGCTGGTGATACCTCAGCACTCTCCCAGGTTGGACGAGATATGCTTGAGGGAC
This sequence comes from Halomonas huangheensis, assembly GCF_001431725.1. Lineage (NCBI taxonomy): Bacteria > Pseudomonadati > Pseudomonadota > Gammaproteobacteria > Oceanospirillales > Halomonadaceae > Halomonas > Halomonas huangheensis. The sequence continues at coordinate 3,287,299 of NZ_CP013106.1, forward strand.
GCAGCCCGGAACGCGGTATCGAACTGCTGTCCAAAGCCGCTGAAAACGGTGATATCAACGCCATGGAACGTCTCGGCAAGGTACTGCTTGAAGGCGATGGTGTCGCCCCGCGTCCTCGGGAAGGCCAGCAGTGGCTTGAAGCAGCGATCAACGAAGGGTCCATCAACGCCACGACGACATTGGGCCGCGCGCTGCTCTCCGGCGAGCAGTTGCCTCCCCAGCCTCAACGCGGCATCAATCTACTGGAAAGTGCCGCCCGCGAGAACGACCCTCTGGCAATGACCGAGCTTGCCAAGGCATATCTCGAGGATGAGGTCGTCCCCAGTCAGCCGCTTATCGCTGCCGACTATCTGGAGCGGGCTCATGAGCTGGGACATCCCTACGCCACAGAGCTGCTGGGACAGATCACCCTCGAAGGGCGTGGTGTCGCCGCCAACCCTGGTCGCGGCGAAGCGTTGCTGCGCGAAGCCATCGCTGCCGGCCAGACCGGCGCGCTGCGCACCCTTGGCGAAGCCTATCTTCAGGAAAACGGCCCACTGCCATACCACCCCAGTGAAGCTGAAAAGCTGCTGACCGAAGCCGCCAATGCCGGAGACACGACTGCTCAAACCAGCCTCGGCGAAGCCATGCTCAGCGGGCAGTTCGGCACCGCACAGCCCGAACGCGGTCTACAAATGCTGGAAGACGCCGCCAACGCGGGTGACGCCTACGCCATGGTGGTACTGGGACGTGCCTATCGTGAAGGCACGGGCGTGCCTCGCAATCTCACAACGGCGACGGACTGGCTGCAACGCGCTGAACAGGCAGGCCATGAATCGGCTGCCGCCGAGCTGGCACGTACGCAGCAGGACCGCGGACAGGCCGGCGACATCAATGCCTTGATCGCCTCAGCACAGAGCGGTCACACGGGCTCGATGGCTGACCTCGGTCGCGCCTATCTCGATGGCCAGGGTGTACAACGCAATCCTGCCGAGGCAAGCCGCTGGCTCGAACGTGCAGCACGTCAGGGCCACCCTGGCGCCGCCGCCAGCCTGGGGCGTATGTACATCGATGGTGATGGTGTCAGTCGTGACACCGCCCGTGGCGCGGAATTCCTGCGTATTGCCGTGGCTGGTGGTCATGCCGGTGCTCGCGCCGACCTCGGCCAACTACTGTTGACCGGCAACGGTGTCGAGGCTGACCCTGAACGCGGCAAGCAGCTGCTCGAAGAAGCTGCCGCCAATGGTAACGAGTTCGCCGCTCAGCGACTCGGGGAAGCCTATCTCAAGGGCCAGGGAGTGCCAGCTGATCCTGAACAGGCACGGCGTTGGCTGCAACAAGCCAGCGACGCCGGTAGCCTGGCGGCGCAGGCACAACTGGGCACAGCCCTGATCCGTGGCGACGAAGGCCTCGCTCAGGACGTTGCCGAGGGCCAGCGCCTATTGACTGCCGCCGCAGATAAAGGGAATGCCGGGGCCCAGGCAGCTCTGGGTCGGGAGTATCTCCGTGGTGAGAACCTCGACCAGGATGTCCGCGAAGGCGCCGACTACCTGCTCGCAGCCGCTCGCCAGGGCCACTCTTCTGCACGTCTGGCACTGGCCAAGGCATGGTTGACTGCCAATGGCCTGGAGAATGCCAACCGCGAGCAGGCGCTACTGTGGCTGGACGATGTCATGGACGGCGGCTCACAGATGGCCTCGCAGACACTCCACGACCTGCTCTCCGATGAGGAGATCCTGTCAGCGATTCCGCAAGCCATGGAAGATAGCTGACGGCGTGACTGGAAAACCAGGACAAACTGGTCAACCAATGAGTGGCGAGCTTTGAGCTGTCGAGCTTTGAGCTGGATAGTGCCCCCATGGAGAGCAGACAAGACTCCCTGGGGGCACTCGAGTGAAATAGGCTCGTTGATCGTCACTGCACCTTCCCACAGACAAACAACCAGCAACTCACTAAACTGGCCTTTCCCGAGTTTCTTCCATCAAGGCCCACCATGTTTCCCACTATCAAAGGTATCGCGCTTCCGCTGGCATCCACTGTCGCTGGGCTCGCTCTGACCACAACCACCGCGCTTGCTGATGACGGTATTACCCCGGTACCCGTCAAGGTCTTCGTCGGTAGTATGTTCGAGATCGGTGACAATAGTGGCGACCGTGCGGGTGAATTTCAGCACTGGTACGAAAGCTACTGGCAGGATGCCGAGCCGGTCGAGGTGCATGGCGCCAGCCACGATCTCTACTGCAACGATGCAGGTGTGTGTGGCTCGGTGCTGGGTATGGGCAAGGTGGCGTCTTCATCCTCGATGCAGGCGATTCTGCTCGACCCTCGCTACGACTTCTCCGACACCTGGTTCATTCTCAGTGGCGTTGCCGGGACCCCGCCATCCCAGGGCACCATCGGCATGGTCAGTTGGGGTAGTTGGCTGGTCGACTATGACCTTGGCCATCGCTGGGCACCGCAAGAAGGCGAACCTGGTGAGCCGGTCTTCCAGCCTCGTAAGGGCTACGAGGATATTCGCGTCTATCAACTCAACCCACAGTTGGTCGAGCGCGCCATGGCTCTGAGCAAGGACACACCACTTGAGGACTCAGACTCCGCTCAGCAATACCGCCAACGCTATCCTGACGAGATGGCCCGCCGCGCCCCCTTTGTGCGCACCGGCACACATATGACCGGCGATACCTTCTTCCATGGCCCTGGCCTGTCTGCCGAAGCTCAATACATGACGGAGCTCTATGGTGCTGACGACTATGTCATCACCGAAATGGAAGCCGCGGCCATCACTCAAGTGATCGATCGCCTGCATGGCACCGACCGCATCATGAGCCTACGTGGGGCCGTCAACTTCGATCAGGGTAATCCCGACGAGACCACCCAGCAGCATCTGGATCCGGCCCCCGGCAATACCGCGGGAGGCTTCGCCGAGACCGTCGCCAATATCGAGCTGGTTGGCTCGCATGTCGTCGATGACATTGTCGAGCACTGGGATCAATGGCAGGACGGAGTTCCGACTCAAGAATAACGTCTACATCACTGATCGAGTGCGGTTCAGACCTCACCGCGCTCGATCAGCTGTATGAACATGTCCTCCATCGACTCCTGCAACGGACGATAATGAATCCCCAGCTCACGTTTTCCACGCGAGTTATCGGCATGCCATGGATGCCCAACATTACGCGAGAGATAACGCCGCGAGACGTTGGCCATCATCGGCCCAACCAGTAGCACTATCCAACGCGGCAGTGCGAAGGACGGCAATGTAAAACTCTCGCCAAAGCGCTCGCGTAGCGTCCGACTCAATTCGTAGAGATCTGTATCGTGACCACTGACGATATAGCGTCCCTGAACATCGGGCAGCATCGCCGCGGAAATATGCGCCAGCGCAGCGTCTCGAACATCGACCACGCCAAGGGCAAAGCGTGGAACCCCAAACCTCGCGGTTCTACCCACCAACTGGCGAACAATGGAAAAGCTCTCTGAGGTGGGGTTGGCATTCAGCGATGGTCCAATCACCAGTGACGGGTTGATAACGACCAACTGCCATCGAGACTGGCGGTCGGCAACTTTCCACGCTTCACGCTCGGCAAGTACCTTGGACCAGCAATAGGGCTGATACTCCAGTGATGCAGTAGTGTTCCAGATACTTTCATTGAGCCTACCATTCGGCGCTTCCCGACATTCGATGGCATCGGTATAGATGGCCGCACAGGAACTGGTCAGGACCACACGCTGAACCTCGGGCGTAAGTGTTGCTTGCTCAAGAACATTACGAGTGCCCAGCAACGCAGGGTCAACCAGTTCACGTTGTGGGTCCGCCACGCTGTTGATGAATGGTGATGCGGTATGGATCACAATCTCGCAACCCGCCATGGCTTCGGCATAGGCACCAGGATCCAGCAGGTCGGCCTGAAACAGCTTCAACTGGCCGGCACTGTTGGTGGCCATATCGAGGAGGTGCCCTACTCGGCGACTGTCTTGCGGGTCACGCACCGCAGCATGAACAGTACGACCAGCATCCAGCAACTCCTTGACGATCCAGCCAGCAACATAGCCGGTCGCCCCCGTTACCAATACCGGTCCCGTAACATCACCGCTGATTGACATCGCCATGACTCCATTGAGAAAAGTTTGAGCGCCAGGACCCTGTTCCGGCTGGGCAGCACCACTCAACGACTAGCCAATCAACAGGGCACTGGGCTCGACCATTTTCGAACAAGAGTAGTCCATCTTTCGAACTGAAATTTGACTCTCAGCCATGGCGCTGCATAAGCTCTCCTCCGCTTGCCTGTGGGGTGTTTTCCCGTATTCCAGAGGCATCATTCTTGAGTCATGCCTGCTTGTGATACACCACACAATAATCATGGCATTCCCTGTTTCGCTCTTTGGAGACCCCCTATGGTCATCACTTGCGTTGAAGACCTGCAGCGTCTGGCCCGTCGACGCGTGCCTCGCATGTTCTATGACTACGCCGACTCAGGCTCGTGGACAGAAAGCACCTACCGTGCCAACAGCCAGGATCTGGCCAGCATTGGCCTGCGCCAGCGTGTCATGGTGGATATGGATAATCGCAGTCTGGAATCGACCATGCTCGGCCAGAAGGTCAGCATGCCAGTGGCGCTGGCCCCCACCGGTCTGACCGGCATGCAACACGCCGATGGTGAGATTCTTGCCGCCCGTGCAGCGGCGAAGTTCGGCGTGCCCTTCACGCTCTCGACCATGAGCATCTGCTCGATTGAGGACATTGCCGAAAATAGCCCGGATCCTTTCTGGTTCCAGCTCTATGTGATGCGCGACCACGATTTCATCGAACGTCTGATTGACCGCGCCAAGGCAGCCGAATGCTCGGCACTGGTGTTGACCGCCGACCTACAGATCATCGGACAACGCCACAAGGATGTGATCAATGGTCTGACGGTCCCTCCCAACCCGAATGTACGCACGGTGCTGGACCTCGCGACCAAATGGCGCTGGTGCTACAACATGCTCAAGACCAGGCGCCGCACCTTCGGCAATATCGCTGGACACGTCAAGGGAGTCGATGACCTGACATCGCTTTCGAACTGGACCATGACACAGTTCGACCCACACCTGAGCTGGGATGACGTCAAATGGATCAAGGATCGCTGGGGCGGCAAGCTGGTGATCAAGGGCATCATGGAGCCCGAAGACGCAGAAAGCGCGGTCGATGCTGGTGCTGATGCGATTATTGTTTCCAACCATGGTGGTCGACAGTTGGATGGCGCCGCCTCGTCCATTCAGGCCTTGCCGGATATCGTCTCGGCGGTTGGCAGCCGTACTGAAGTGCACATGGATGGCGGCATTCGCTCCGGACAGGACGTGCTCAAGGCAGTGGCTCTCGGCGCTCAGGGCGTCTATATCGGTCGCGCCTTCCTGTATGGCCTGGGGGCGATGGGCGAAGAAGGTGTGACGGAGTGTCTGAACATCATCCAGAAGGAAATGGACACCACTCTGGCACTTTGTGGATTGCGCGATATCCAGCAGGTGGACAGCAATATCCTGCGCCCGGGCAGCTACCCAACGCCTTCACGCTGAGCATCAACTGCGGGCTATCGACGCCACCCTACGGGTGGCGTTATTCCTGGCGATGCCATCCCATGAGCATTAGTTCCATAAGTATTAGGGAAGCGCTGAATAAATCGGCGAGCATGCTCAAGCGCAAGGCGCCCGGAGCACAGGAACCGGAGCCTATAAGTGATAGGTGAGGATTCCGAGCACCACGTAACGCAACGATTGAGCCGCACAGACATTTAATCAGTGTTTCCTTAGGTCCGTGAGCCTATCGATGGGTCGGCATCGCCTGGCGCACCGCGCCAATGAAGGCCTTCAGCTTTCCGGACTCCCTAAGACGTGGCGGGTAGATCATATAGATGACGCGCCAGTCACTCTCCTCGTCCTGCAATAATCGCACGAGTCGACCATCGGCCAGCTCACGATCAACCAGGTATTCCGCTACCCGCACAATGCCACGCCCTTCCATCGCCAACTGCTTGAGCAGGCGATGATCATTGACCGCCATCCCGCCTGTCACCGCTACTTCTCCATTCTTGAATGACCATCGATCATGTCCGGCAAACAGCAGGCAATCATGCTCCGCCAGCTGCTGCAGTCCTGTCGGCTGCCCGTAGCTGGCGAGGTATTCCGGTGCGGCGCAGCATATGGCCGGATATTTCCAGAGTGACCGCGCCACCATGTTGTGTGGCGGCGCCTGTGTCGAGCGGAAGGCCAGGTCGAAACGATCACGCCCCAGGTCATGGCTGGTATAGCTGACATCGAGATGCACCCGGAGCTGTGGGTGCTCACGCTGAAATTCGTGGCACACATCAAGCAGAAAGCGTTCAGCAAACAGTACTGGTGCCGTGATCCGCAATTCTCCACTGAAGCCCTCCGGGGAATGCGCCAGCTCACGCTCGAGATCCACCAGACTACCTCGTACCTTCGACATATGCCGGTAGACGCTCAACCCTTCCTCGGAGAGCCGCACACTGCGCGTGGAGCGAATCAGCAGTGTCGCTCCCAGTTCCATTTCAAGACGCCGGATCTGCTCGGATAGATAGCCTCTAGATACGCCCAGCGCTTCCGCCGCACGCGAGAAACTCAGCGACTCAGCCACCTCGACAAAGAGCATCAGACGCTCGACCTTCTTGTGTTCACGCACCACGCCAGAACCACCGATTGTTGGGAGCAGGCAGCATTGTGAAGAAGATTGTTTTCTATACCAAACAGTCTTTTCGTTGGCAGCGGCTTCCTTCTTCCTGAGATCCCTTCTAGTGTGGAGTCATCCGAGCCGACATCCGCCCAGCGCATGACAATGCGTTGCGCCAGTCAGGCTCCGCCAGTATTCATTCCGCCCCTCAAGGAGATGCTCATGAGCTACCAGCCTGCCGCAGACCGTTACGAACATATGCGCTATCAACGCTGCGGGCACAGTGGCCTGAAGCTTCCTGCGCTATCGCTGGGCCTATGGCACAACTTCGGCCACAACGCGAACGAAGACACTGCCCGGGCCATCTGCCGCACGGCCCTCGACCACGGCATTACCCATTTCGACCTCGCCAACAACTATGGTCCTCCGCCCGGTTCCGCAGAGCAGATGTTCGGCCGCATCCTGCATAGTGACTTCGCCGCGCATCGCGACGAGTTGGTCATCTCGACCAAGGCCGGCTATCACATGTGGCCGGGGCCGTATGGCGAATGGGGCAGTCGCAAGTACCTGCAGTCGAGCCTCGACCAGAGCCTCAAGCGCATGAACATCGACTATGTGGATATCTTCTATTCGCATCGCTTCGACCCGGAAACTCCGCTGGAAGAAACCATGGGCGCACTCGATCATGCTGTGCGCTCAGGGAAGGCACTCTATGCAGGTATCTCGTCATACAGCGCCGAACGAACTCGAGAGGCAGCGCGTATCCTGCGTGAAATGGGGACTCCGTGCCTGATTCACCAGCCGAGTTACTCGATGATCAATCGCTGGATCGAGGATGACCACCTGCTCGATACCCTCGACGCAGAAGGCATGGGATCCATTGTCTTCTCACCGCTGGCCCAGGGTCTGTTGACCAACAAGTATCTGGGCGGTGTACCCGATGACAGCCGTCTGGCCAAGGGCGGCGCGATCCGCCCGGCCCATGTCAACGATGACAATCTCGCGCGCGTCAGGGCGCTCAATGACATCGCCGAACAGCGCGGCCAGAGTCTGGCGCAAATGGCTCTGGCCTGGGTGCTGCGCGGCGGACGTGTGACCTCAGCGCTGATTGGCGCCAGCCGCCCTGAACAGGTCGTTGACTGCGTCAAGGCGCTCGACAACCTGGATTTCACCAGTGACGAGCTCGATGCCATCAACCGTCATGCGACCGACGGCGGCGTCAATATCTGGGCACAGTCATCCACGTCCTGACCACCACCTGCCTGCTCTGAGAAGGCTTTTGCTCTACATGGCGCCAGCCTTCTGGACTGGCGTCATGTCGATGGTTCAGGCAGGAGATATAACACCATGTCAAAAAAACATTTCTCATCCATCTTCTAATCTGACACATTGATCCGCTTTTTCCGCCAGCTGATAGTGTTCAATGGTCAAGACGTATCTCTACAAGATGAAGGGCAATAGTCCCGCTCGCTCCCGCCCCTGCTGGCGTGACGCACTCTGGTCCTGGTTTGGCGCGTTCATCGGCATGACCGGTGTCGGTTGGCTGAGCAGCGCGTGGCTGAGCACCCATGCGCTGCTGATGATTGGCTCCTTCGGCGCGACTTCGGTGCTGTTGTATGCCGCTCCAGAGAGCCCACTGGCACAGCCACGCAATGTGCTGGGCGGCAATATGCTGTCGGCCATGGTCGGTGTACTCAGTTGGCATTGGTTGGGAGATACCTGGCTGGCGGCGGCAGTCGCGGTATCGACCGCCGTGCTGGTGATGCAGTTGACCCATACCCTGCACCCGCCCGGCGGTGCCACCGCCCTGATCGCGGTAATCGGCTCCGGTGAAGTACACGCACTCGGCTGGACCTACGCGCTGGTACCGGTCGGCGCAGGCTGCCTGCTGATGCTGGTCGTTGCCGTACTGGTGAACAACCTCGCCCGCCATCGCCGCTACCCGCTGCACTGGTGGTAGCCAGTGATGGCACTACAGACGAATCATGCCTTCCAGAACCATGACGCCAGGCATCCAACCGGTAAACACCGCACAGAATAAGGTGTATATCGCGACCAGACGCTTGATGTCGCGCCCCAGCGCCAGCAACAGAAAGAAGCCAAACCACAGCAGCGCCCATGCCAACCAGTTGAGACTGCTCCATAGCGACAGCGATGATTCGTTGAGTAGCGAGTTGATACCGACGACCGCTGCCGTGATGCTGACAAACAGGCTAAACCACCCCAGTCCCCGACCATCCGAGTCGAGAAACTGATTGGCCCCGACCCACAGGTAGGTAAAGGCAAACAGGAAAGAGAAGGCCCCTGCATTGATCGAACGCTCGTTGCCGGGGTCATGGAAGACCAGCCAGCTGGCGACAAGAAAGCTCAAGCTCCCCACCAGGATATTGATGACAGAGACCTCCCTGTCGCCAATCCTGCCCAACATCCAGACGCCATTCACGAAAAGCACTGCTCCCACATACAGCAACATCAGTCCCGATATCATCTCCGCATGCTCCTCCGTCATTATCGTTCTTCTTCTGCTCCTGGTCGGTAGCCACTGGATCAATATCTTCGTGAACAACGGCCAGGCCGGCACATGAATACAATTATTTCACTTTATCGTATACAAAAATATAGAACTGTATGCTGAAGTCGTCGCCGATCAGAGGATGGCTCGGGGCTATGGGATCCAAGGACTATCCACTCAGAAGAAATAATGTTTTGAAATCACCTTGATTGAAAACCCCAAGGAAACAAATAACACTCCTTGCCGAGCGTCCGTTTTTCGAACCAGGGGGTCAGGCCATGTTCCAGCATTTCACTTTCCACGACATCGACACCGCTGATGGCACGCGCATTCATGTTCGCGTCGGCGGCGACGGGCCTGCCCTACTGCTGCTCCACGGCCATCCTCAAAGTCATGTGATGTGGCATCGAGTCGCGGAGCAACTGGCGCCACACTTCCGCCTGGTGCTGGCGGATCTGCGCGGCTATGGCGATTCATCACGCCCACCAGCCACAGAGGACCTATCCAACTACTCAAAGCGACGGATGGCACAGGACATGGTCGAGGTGATGTCTTCGCTTGGCCATGAGCGCTTCCTTATCGGCGCCCATGATCGCGGCGCACGAGTCGCTCATCGTCTGGCACTGGACCACGCGGAACGAGTGGAGCGCATGCTGCTATTGGATATTGCCCCTACCCTGGCAATGTACGAGAACACTACCGACGCCTTTGCGCGCAGCTATTGGCACTGGTTTTTCCTGATCCAGCCAGCCCCGCTCCCCGAGCGACTGATCGAGGCCGACCCGGTCGCATATCTGCACAATGTATCCGGCCGACGCCATGCCGGATTAAGTGCCTTCAGTCCAGAGGCGCTGGCCGAATACGAGCGTTGCCTACATATCCCGGGCACCGCTGCCGGCATCTGCAATGACTATCGCGCAGCAGCAACTATCGATCTCGAGCACGACCGCGCCGACCTGGCAGCCGGTAAACGCCTCGCGGTTCCCTTGCATGTGCTGTGGGCCAAACATGGCGCCGTCGGTCGCCATTTCGATGTGCTGCGACTGTGGCAGGATGTCTCGCACAGTAGCGTCAGCGGTCATGCACTGGACTGCGGACATTACCTTGCCGAGGAGAAACCTAGCGACGTCGCTCGAGAGATGCTCGATTTTCTGATGCCCTGAACCCTCTTCACTACTGCCCTCCCTACAAGCCCCACCCTGACATCACATCGTCAGCGACTTCGTGCTTACCCACCGGGTAGCGAAGTCGCACGCCGTGGCACAACGCACTATGCTCATCCAAGGCTTCCAATATGCCTTGAGCGTGCTCTGCCATGTCTTGAACGTGCGCTGCTCGTTGCAGATCCTCAACGTCCAATATCTTCCAACGGCCACAAGGACGACATCATGCTCAAGTTTCTCAGATCGCTGCTGGGCAATCGTGCCGGTGATCACGCGCCAGAGGACGATGAGAACAGTCGGATGAATCACGAGGGCATTGCACGTGAGATCCACCTGCTGGTCTGGGGCGGCTTCGAGACACCGGCCAGTATTATCGAGATCATTACCGAGCAGTCTCTCACTCGCGATCAACTCACCGCGTCTGACCGTCGCTGGATCACTACCGAGATACAGCGCAGGCTGGCCGACAAGCGGATTCATCAGCAACACTGGCCGCGCAACACCGATTGGGATCGACTCGATTGTGCCTTTCACGACCTGGAGAACGACGGCATCATCGCCCTGCATTGTGCAGGTACCACACAGTCCGATGGACTATCGGACACCATGGAAGTCTTCGATGCTCGACAGCAGCGTGGTGAGGCTGCCAGAGGGTATGTGTTCTATCACGGTCAGGACATCAATACCGCGCTCGAATCGGGCAGAATTCATCTCGCCTTCGGCGCCTTCGACAACAGTGAAGAAACAGCCGCTGACGTTGCCCGGCAGATTGTTTCCACCATCAATCGCCAGGGCCTGCATGTCAGTTGGGAAGGCAGCCTTGATCAGCGTATCCTGATCCAACCAATCGAATGGAGAAAACGCAGTCCCGAATAACCGGACAGCCCACCACACATCGTTGCAGAGATCGCTCCTCTACTCGCTGCTCTCCTTGAGCAACGCTTCACGAAAATACTCACCAACCCGCTCGTAGGTACTTGCGTACCATTCGTCATCGAGGCTGACTGCCCGCTCTGCGTTGAGCGGATGAGTAGGAATATGCAGACGCATGTCCACACCATGCTCCGGTTGAGTACTGACTTGCAGAGTCGCCGAATGACGCGACGGGCCATAGGGAATCAGATTGGCCAAAGCCACCTGACGATCCGTCGCTGTTGCAAAGCGGATGAATTCCATCGCAGCATCAGGGTTCGGAGCATGACGAGGCACGGCCCAGACTTCATGTTGCTGAATCTGCCCGTCCCAGAGAATCTCGATAGGCAGGTTCTGATCGGTCATGGCACTGAAGAAGCGACCATTGTACCCGGAAGCCATCACCACCTCTTTCTCGGCCAACATACGCACAGGCGTTTCACCATCCTCCCACCAGTGCAGGTCGTCGATAGACCCGATGCGCTCCAGCGCCAAAGACAGCCCTCGCCGGGTACTGAGCAGGCGATAGAGCTCTTCTCGCGGCACCCCATAGGACAACAACGCCCACTCCATGTTGGCAGCGGGCCGACGTTGCAGGGCACGGGGTCCTGGAAAACGCTGTTGGTCAAAGAGATCGGCAATCTCGGTAGGACGGTGGCCGGGAAAGGCATCGCGGCGATACGCCACCACCGTGGCAAATATCGAGTGGGTGAACCAACAGCGACCCAGTGAGCCCGCTACGAAGTCGCGCTGGGCCGAGGTGCCATCCGGCGCGGGAGCCAGCAACTCCGGTGTCAGGGGTTCCAGCAGCGCGTCATCGCAGGCCGCCCTGGCCTGACTACGCGTCATATCGATCAGGTCCCAACCCACATCACCACTGGCCACCGCTTCGCGAAGTTCACTGATGCCGCCATCGTACTGCATGACGCTTACCGCGATCCCGGTTGCCTCAGTGAAAGGCGCAAACAGGGCACGCTGCTGAGCACGCTCATAGGCTCCTCCCCAACTCAGCACCACCAGTTCTTCAGGTTGCTGACCTACTGCCACCGGCGGCATGGCAAGCCACACCAGCAACCATGCCCCCACCTGCCACACACCACGTCCGAGAATCTCAGCCAACACCATGCTCCTCCCGGCGTAGTTCCTCGCTGTAGTTGAGATAGGCGCGCGCAATACTGGTTTCGTGAACCACCCCGAGAAAGATATCTCCGCGCTTTTCATCCACTACGGCCAACGCCTCTCCAGACACCTCCTGCATGTACTGCATGGCCGACCACACCGAACCATCAGGGCTGAGCACCGGACGCGGCGTGCGCGGACAACGCTCCAGTGGTTTGCTCCCCTTGCCACTACCACGCATGGCCTCCAGTTGAGCCAGGCTCACCATGCCATGGTAACGCTGCCGAGTATCTACCAGGTGGGCCTCACCATGGCCGCTACGACTCAGCGCCTCGACCGCCTCATCCACCCGCAGCCCCGGATCGAGAGTGACGCAGTCCTGACTGAGTAAAGGTTCGAGACGCGCACTCTTCATCACCGCTTCACTGCGCCCCGAGGAAAGGTCCAGGCCGCGCCCGGCCAGTTGAATATCGAAAAGAGAACGACCAAACAACTGCGCCGCAATCGGGCTGGCCAGGGTCACACTGGCCAATGCCGCAGTGGTCAGCACATAGCTGCCGGTCAGCTCGAAGATGATCAACAGAGTCGTCAAGGGGGCGCCGATCACCGGCGCAGTCACAGCGACCATGCCGCAGACGGCGTAGAAGATGAAGGTATCGTCAGCAACGCCGACACTACCTACCAGGGTTCCGCACAACGCACCGAATAGCGTTCCGATCACCAATGCCGGACTGAAGACGCCACCCCCGAAGCCCATTCCCAGACACAGCGCCGTGGCGGCGATTTTCAACACCATCACCACCAGCAGCTCCATACCACCAAAAGCGCCTGAGATGGTGGCAAAGCGCAGGGTTTCCCGGCCCATGCCGAGAATATCCGGCACCCACAGGGCCACCAGCCCGAGCCCCAGCCCCGCTACTGCAGGTCGCAGTGATTGCGTGAGCGGCAAACGCGCGGACCAGCGCCCTACCGCGAGAATCGCATGCATATAGGCTCCCGCCACCAGCGCTCCCAACCCACCGATGACGACAAAGATCACGAACTCCCAGGAATGTGGGATAGCCGGCTCAGCTATATGAAACAACGCTCCCTGAGCGAGCACATTGGTGGCAATGACATGCCCTACGATCGCTGCCGCCGCCACGGGGGCAAAGGCACGCAGCGCGTAGTGACGCAATACCACCTCATGGGCAAAGACGATACCCGCCAGCGGCGCATGAAAGGCTGTGGCAATGACGGCCGCAACACCGCAAGCAATGGTGACATTGTCATCCGAGCGGCCCAGGCGCAGCAGTCGAGCACCAAGAGAGCCAACGCTGGCCCCCATATGGACGAGAGGGCCGTACTGCCCGACAGACGCCCCGGCCCCCAGAGACACCAGGCCACTCAACGCCGACAGCACCCCAGCGCGAAATGGCAAGCGACCGCGACGAGTTTGCACTGCGGCTATGACATCGGCGGGACCATGAGGACGCCGCTCCCGAATGAGACGATGCAACTGACCGACGACCAATCCACCCACGGTCGGTACCAGCAACATTGCCAGCACCAACATCGAGGGGTCGGAAAACATCATTCGGCCACGAGGCGAGATCAACAATATATCGTTGAGCCACAGCACCAGCCCGACAAAACCAGCGGCCAATGACGCGGCCAGGCCACCGATGACGCCTCCCAACACCACCAGGCCGAGGAATCGCAGCATCGCTGGCACTCCACGGTGTGAGTCCTGAGTGGTATCACCTGAGTCCATGTATCCTCATCCAGCAGTGGTGGTTGTCAGCGTGCCCTCCTTCAGGTTTAGGAGCAATCGATGCGCGGGGCAAACTCGCGAGGGCCAAGGTAACCGCAATCCATCGCAGAAGCGGCACAGCGTCACTGAATCGCGCTCGCTATCACGCCAGAAACCTCCCAATCTGCCGCAATGGGCAATGGCTCCCTTCCGCCACTGCGGATAACCGGCAATACTGGTGGATCAGGAGTCGCCCGCGAGATGGCGGGCCACGTTACTGCTGAACTAGAGTTGCTGCTGAACTAGTGTTGCTGCTGATCCCTACTTCTACTGAACCCTGCTTCTACTGAGCCCTGCTTCTCTGGAACAGGGCTGCTCCCGAGCAAGCAAGCTCACGCACACAACCGACCGGTAATGGAATGCCTTCAATCTACCAACTCAAGCCCGCCTTCCAGGCTCGACTTCGCCCCCTCGTCAAGCGCATCGCCGACGCTGGAATCAGCGCCAACCAGATAACGCTGGCGGCCATGTTGTTGTCACTGGTAGCGGGACTGCTGCTGGTGATCTGGCCGAACGACCAGTGGCCGTTGTGGCTGGTGCCGGTGGTGCTGTTTGTGCGCATGGCGCTGAATGCCATCGACGGCATGCTGGCTCGCGAACATGATATGCAGAGCCGACTGGGCGCGATCCTCAATGAACTCGGCGATGTGTTCTCCGACGCGGCACTCTACCTACCCTTCGCACTGCTGGCTCCGCTGTCTCCCATGGCGGTAGTGCTGGTGGTACTGCTCGCCACCATCAGCGAGATGACCGGCGTGCTCAGTCAGGCGCTGGGTGGCACGCGCCGCTACGATGGCCCGATGGGCAAGAGCGATCGCGCGGTGCTGTTCGGCGCGCTGGCGTTGTGGGTAGCGCTGGGAGGGCAGCCAACCTGGTTGATGAATGCTGCACTGGCCGTTGCCTGCGTGCTGCTGGCATGGACGATCATCAACCGCGCCATAGGCGCGCTCAGGGAGGAAGCCGAATGAGGCCGCAGCAACAGCAACACTTCACTACCTTTGATGGCGTCGAGCTGTTCTACCGTTACTGGCCAGCGGTAACGGAAACTCCACGCGGTGCCGTGGTAATGTTCCATCGCGGCCATGAGCACTCGGAGCGAATGGCGCATCTGGTCGATGAGCTGGAGCTGACAGATTTCGCCTTCTTCGCCTGGGATGCGCGCGGACACGGCAACTCACCCGGTGAGCGAGGCTACAGCCCGGGGCTGGATGCCTCGGTACGCGATGTCGATGATTTCATCCGCCATATCCAGACCATCCACGGTATTGCCGTCACCGATATCGCCGTGCTCGCACAGAGTGTCGGTGCGGTATTGGTCAGCACCTGGCTGCATGACTACGCTCCTACCATTCGTTGTCAGGTGCTCGCCTCGCCCGCCTTCAAGGTCAAGCTGTATGTGCCCTTCGCCATTCCCGGCCTGAAGCTGCTGCAACGATTGCGTGGCCACTTCTACGTCAACAGCTACGTCAAGGCGAAGCTGCTGACCCACGACCCAGAGCGTGTCGCTTCCTTCGATAACGATCCGCTGGTCTCGCGCGCCATCTCGGTCAAGATCCTCATTCAGCTGTTCGAGGCAGGCAAGCGCGTGGTCACCGATGCCGGGGCGATCACCACACCGACTCAGCTGCTGATCTCCGGCAGTGACTGGGTAGTCCATCACCCACCCCAGCACCGCTTCTACGAGAATCTGTCCAGCCCAATCAAGGAGCGCCACGTACTGGATGGTTTCTTTCACGACACCTTGGGTGAACGGGACCGCGCTCAGGCAACCAGCAGAATCCGTGACTTCATCGAGCGCTGTTTCGCCGTTCCTCAGCAATCACCCAGCCTGCTGAATGCCGATCAGGTCGGATATACCCGTGCCGAAGTCGACCGCCTTGAAACACCTCTACCTGCGCTATCCCTGCGCCGCGCCTGGTGGTCCCTGACCCGTGCAGGTCTGCGTCTGGGTGGCAGGCTATCCGAAGGCGTTCGCCTCGGACACCAGACCGGCTTCGATTCCGGCACCACTCTCGATTACGTGTATCGCAACCAACCACAGGGCCGCGGTGCCATCGGCCGCTGGGTCGACCGCGGCTACCTCGAGTCGATCGGTTGGCAAGGCATCCGTCAGCGCAAGAAGCACATCGAAGAGCTGCTCAACCAGGCGATGACGCGACTCAATGAACAGCATGTGCCGATCCACCTGGTCGATATTGCTGCTGGTCATGGGCGGTATGTCATTGATGCGCTGCAAGCCGCCGAACCGCGACCTCAGTCGGCGCTACTGCGTGATTATGATGTCGAGAACGTCACCGCAGGTCAGGCCATGATTCAGGCCGCGGGACTCGACGATATCGCCCGCTTCGAACAGGGGGATGCCTTCGACCGCGATTCGCTGTCCAGCATCACTCCCGCGCCCAGCCTTGCCATCGTCTCGGGACTCTATGAGCTGTTCACCGACAATGCCTGCGTACGGCGATCTCTGGCGGGGCTTGGCGATGCCGTCGAACCCGGTGGCTATCTGGTCTACACCGGCCAACCCTGGCATCCGCAACTCGAATTCATTGCTCGGGCCCTGACCAGCCATCGCGGTGGCCAGGCATGGGTCATGCGACGCCGCAGCCAGGCGGAACTGGATCAACTGGTGGCTGAGGCCGGGTTCGAAAAGATCGAGCAACGTATCGATGAGTGGGGCATCTTCACGGTCAGCCTGGCACGCAAGGTAGGCCACTGATCATGACCGCTACACATCTCCGGCATGAGCCTCGTCCCTGGCGACGCGCGACGGCATGGCTGGTGGGGTTGGGCATCTTCTTCTATGCCTCCTACGGACTCGCCAACTGGCTGGCGACGCAACGCGCCGATGTGCCGAGTATCGTGTTCGGCTGGGAGCAGCATATTCCCTTTATCGCCTGGACGATTCTGCCCTACTGGTCAGTCAACCTGTTCTACTGCGCTTCACTGTTTGTCTGTGCAACACGCCATGAATTGGCTGTCCACGCCAGACGGTTGCTGACCGCTCAACTGATCGCAGTAAGCTTCTTTATCGTCATGCCGCTGGCATTCAGCTTTGGCCAGCCGCAAGCCTCCGGTTTACCGGGTGTGCTGTTCGATGCCTTGCGCAGCTTTGATCGTCCCTACAACCAGGCCCCATCACTGCATATCGCCTTGCTGGTGATTCTCTGGGCACTCTACAGTGAACACCTTGGCGGTATATGGCGCTGGCTTCTGCATGGCTGGTTTGTATTGGTCGGTCTCTCGGTGCTCACCACCTGGCAACACCATTTCTTCGATATCCCCACCGGCGCCCTACTCGGCCTGCTGTGTTTATGGCTGTGGCCCATGGAAGGCGTTGCTCCGCTCAGCTCATTGCGTATGACCAATGATCGTCGCCGGCTGACGCTATGCGCCTACTACGCGATCGGCGCACTGTTGCTGGTCGTCGTTGCCGGTATTGGCGGCGGAACCTGGCTATGGTTGCTGTATCCGGCATGTTCTCTGGGACTCGTTGCTGCCAACTACCTGGTAATTGGCGCCGTCGGCTTCCAGAAGTACCCTCACGGATATATGTCGGTGGCTGCCAGACTACTACTGTTGCCATACCTGGTGGGTGCCTGGATCAATTCGCGCCTGTGGACGCGCGGTCAGCCCGATGCCAGTGAGATCGTCGATGGCGTGTGGCTGGGACGTTTTCCGACGTCTGCCAGCCTCAACGGCCGCTTCACCCGAGTGATTGATGTGACCGCCGAGCTCCCTGCTCCCGAAACGACAGTCCGCTGGTTCTGCCAACCCATGCTGGACCTGGTCGATGCACCACCAGCGGATGTTGCCGCCGCCGCGGCACAGCTTGATGTGGATAGTCGAGAGGGCCCTGTGCTGGTGGCCTGCGCTCTGGGTTACTCGCGCAGCGCGGGGGTTATTGCGTTGTGGTTATTGCGCTCAGGACGGGCCACTGATATTGACGAAGCGATTGCCATGATCGCAACAAAGCGCCCAGGCATTCGTCTTCACGAACGTCATCGGCGACTCATCGCAGCCGCCATGCACGAAGGTTGCACGGAGGTCGCATGAACGAACTGCAACACACCCAGGCCGGGATCGCCGCGGACTTGCTGGGCCAGGGACGCCTGGTGCGCCATTGCTCTCTACTCGTCAGTGGTGTCGCGTTACTGGGATTGATCATCAGCCCCTTCACTACCGAGACACTGCCTTTCCTGCTGGTCGCCGTCACCATACTGGGTCTGATGCAACTCTATCTGGCCATACGCGTCGACTTCGACCGCGCGCTGTTTGAGCGCCTGGCGCGCGGCCTGCAACCGGAAACCATGGACAGTATCCTCGTTGCGCTGCATTTGATCCCCGGAACCACTGCGCCCCGCAGCCTGACCGGGCGCATTGCCGGCAGCCTGCGACTGTTGAAACTCCAGTGTGTGGTAACCGTGATCCAGTATCTACTGATCATCGTCGCCGTTAGTGTATAGATTCAGCTTCGGCGCGTAGCTCAGCATTACACCTTCTCGACTCTTACCGCGGTACCGGTCGCGACCAGAAACAGCATCGACTTGCCGCCACCGGAGATTTCGCTGTAATCCATATCCACAGCAATCACAGCATTGGCCCCCATCTCGCCCGCCTCACGGCGAAGTTCTTCAAGACAGGAAACCCGCGCATCGCGCAGCGCATTCTGCGATGACTTGTTACGGCCACCGAAGATGTCGCGAATCCCGGCAAACATGTCCTTGAGAATGTTCATACCGAATACGCACTCCGCCGAGACAATATCGATGTGCTCGACAACGCGATAGCCTTCAAGGTGCGACGAGGTGGTGAGAATAAGTGGTGCGGACATCGAGGTGCTCCCGAGTGAATGGCGTGGACACTATCCTTTACTCTGGAAACCCAGCACCATGCAAGCCTTCATGAGCGAGCCCCCATGAGCGAGCCCTGCTGAGCGCCCCCTAATGAATACCAGCCCCCTCGCAGGAGGGACCTTGCATCGCCGCATTCACTGCCCCTCGAATGCCTCTCTACGACACTTATCGCCACGAACCATCGCAAAGTCGTCACAAACCATGGCACACAATGCAAATCCCGGTTAGCATGCGCCCGCTGGAAAAGACGCAGGCTGCGCTAGCGTCTACCCTGAACTACCAGACACAGTGCCATCGGGACCAACTCCCGAGGCCTTTCAGGTCACCGGGATTGCGTATCCACGACTACCGGACTGAAACATCTTGACGGGCATCTCCTGCCCAAGCCAAGACACGGGGGGACTCTTCATGTCGAAAGTGATCATCATTGGTGCCGGCGGTGTCGGCGCGGTCGTAGCTCACAAGTGCGCACAACTGGAGTCGGTGTTTACCGATATTCTGCTGGCCAGCCGCACCGAGTCCAAATGCAAGGCCATCGCTGCCCAGCTGCCGCGGCCTGTTCGCACCGCCCAGGTAGATGCGGACAATGTCGCCGAATTGACCGCGCTGCTGGAGGCTGAACGCCCCGAGCTGGTGATCAACGTTGCCCTGCCGTACCAGGATCTGAGCATCATGGATGCTTGCCTGGCCGCCGGCGTGAACTACCTCGATACCGCCAACTACGAGCCGCTGGATACCGCCAAATTCGAGTACAAGTGGCAGTGGGCCTATCAGGACAGGTTCAAGGAAGCGGGTCTGACTGCGCTGCTGGGCAGTGGCTTCGATCCCGGCGCAACCAACATGTTCACCGCCTATCTCGCCAAGCACTATTTTGACGAGATCGATGAACTCGACATCATTGATGTCAATGGTGGCGATCATGGCTACCCCTTCGCCACCAACTTCAACCCGGAAATCAACATCCGCGAAGTGACGGCCGAGTGCCGCCACTGGGAAGGTGGCGAATTCGTCACTACACCGCCGATGTCGATGATGGCACGCTTCGAGTGCCCGGAAAATGTCGGTAGCTACAACATCTATCGCATGTATCACGAGGAACTGGAGTCGCTGTCCACGCACTTCCCGAGCCTCAAACGTGCGCAGTTCTGGATGAGCTTCGGCGACAGCTACCTCAAGCACCTCGAAGTGCTGGGCAACGTCGGCATGACCGGCATCGAGCCAGTGGAATACAACGGCCAGCAGATCGTGCCGATCCAATTCCTCGCCAAACTGCTACCTGATCCGTCGACCCTCGGCCCGCGCACCAAGGGCAAGACCTGCATCGGCAGCCTCGTTCGCGGCAAGAAGGACGGCAAGGAAAAGCTGATGTATCTGTACAACATCTGCGACCACGAGGCCTGCTACGCCGAGGTTCAGTCTCAGGCCATCTCCTACACCACCGGTGTCCCGGCGATGATCGGCGCCAAAATGATCCTCGAGGGTCACTGGAAGCGTCCAGGGGTGTGGAACATGGAGCAGTGCGACCCGGATCCGTTCATGGCCGACATGAACGAGTATGGACTGCCGTGGAAAGCCGTCGAGCTGGATCCGTCGTTCCGCCTGGATGTCCAGAAAGGCCAGGACCTCTAGGTCGTGGAAACCCATGCTGTAGAAACCCAAGCTGTGGGAACCCAAGCCGTGGAAATCCATCAGTTCAGTGACTTCTCGCGCCTGGATACCAGGCGCGTACCGTCACCCTGTTTCGTGGTCGACGAGGTCGCCGTGGAACGCAATCTGCGTATCCTCGCCGACGTCGCCGAGGCCAGTGGTGCCAAGGTGTTGTCGGCCCTCAAGGCCTTCAGCATGTGGCATTTCGCGCCGCTGGTGACACGTTACCTGAGTGGCACCTGCGCCAGCGGCCTGCACGAGGCGCTGCTGGGCCACCAGTACTATCGTCAAGACGAGCACGGCCAAGCAGGCGGAGAAGTGCACGTCTTCGGTGCCGCCTATAGCGAGGCGGATCTCGCCGAGATTCTGCGCATCGCCGATCATGTGGTGTTCAATAGCTGTGGCCAGTGGCAGCGTGCTCAGCCACTGGTGCGTGCAGCCTTGGCTGAACGTCCGGGATTACGCTTTGGTCTGCGCATCAACCCCGAGCACTCGGAAGGCGACGTGCCGATCTACGATCCCTGTGCGCCAGGCTCTCGGTTGGGCATTCCGCTATCGCAGCTCGATGAAGCCAGCCTCGAGGGCATCTCCGGGCTGCATTTCCATACCCTGTGCGAACAGGACTTCCCTCCCCTTCAGCGCACACTAGCCGCTGTGGAGAAGCGTTTCGGTCATCTGCTCGAGCGTATGGAATGGGTCAACTTCGGCGGTGGCCACCATATCACCCGTCCGGACTATCAGCGCGATGAGTTGGTGGCCTGCATCCGAGATTTCGCAGAGCGCCATCAAGTGCAGGTGTATCTGGAGCCCGGTGAGGCCGTGGCCATCGGCACCGGCGTGCTGGTCTCCTCAGTGCTGGATACCAGCTGGAATGCCATCGACCAGGCGATTCTCGACACCTCGGCGACCTGCCATATGCCGGATATTCTCGAGATGCCATATCGGCCGGGTATCCTCGGTGCCGGTGAGCCGGGGGAGCGGGCGTATACCTATCGCCTCGGCGGCTTGACCTGTCTAGCCGGTGATGTAATCGGCGACTACAGCTTCGATGCACCGCTGCTGTCGGGACAACGCCTGGTGTTTCAGGACATGAGCCACTACACCATGGTCAAGACCACCACCTTCAATGGCACTCGACTGCCCGCAATTGCAGTGTGGAACTCCGAGACAGATGAGTTGAAGGTCATCCGCGAGTTCGGCTACGAGGATTTCCGTCAGCGGCTGTCCTGACCTCAGTTCATCCTGCCCCAGACGGATTGCCCCCTCTTTCCTTTGCGCTCTCCCGGTGCTCACCGGGAGAGCGCGCTTTTTCCTCCTCTCCGTATCTACCATTATCTCCCCCCGCACCTGGGTGGCCTGGACTTTAGTCCAGCCTGCGAGTCATCACTTATTCCCCGTCACTGTCGTCATGCCCTGCCGTAGCGCGTCAGTTGCGCTGTTCCAGCATTGCGTCGCCCATCACGCCTTGTCGATACCGTTCGATGGTGGCTTCACAAAACACTTTGAAGATTGTATAAAATATAAAACTGCTCAAGCAACACCGAAACCCTCTACTGCTGACAACGACAAGATCAACACAGGTGCCTCATGAAACACGTGCATGTCATCGACTCCCATACAGCAGGTGAACCCACTCGAGTGGTCATGGACGGCTTCCCTTCCTTACCGGGGGCGACCATTGCGGAAAAGCGTGATGCACTTCGCGACCAGCACGATAAATGGCGTCGTGCCAGCATGCTGGAACCACGGGGGCACGATGTACTTGTCGGCGCCCTGTATTGCGAGCCGGAAACAGCAGATGCGACCTGTGGTGTCATCTTCTTCAACAACACCGGTTATCTCGGTATGTGTGGCCACGGCACCATCGGTCTCGTCGCGTCCCTGCATCACCTCGGCTTGATGGCGCCCGGCTTACACAAGATCGACACACCTGTAGGTCCTGTCGAAGCGACGCTCCTCGATGACGGTTCAGTCATCGTGCGCAACGTTCTCTCATGGCGTCACCGCAAACAGGTCCCCGTCGAAGTCCCCGGACACGGTGTGGTGTACGGAGACATCGCCTGGGGAGGCAACTGGTTCTTCCTCGTCAGTGAGCATGGTTACTCGCTTGAGCTGGACAACGTCGAAGCGCTGACCGCGTTCACCTGGGCCATTCGCCAGGCACTCGAAGCTCAGTCCATCACCGGCGCTGATGGAGGGCTGATCGACCATATCGAATTGTTTACCGATGACTCGGTGGTAGATAGCCGCAATTTCGTGCTCTGCCCCGGCAAGGCATATGACCGCTCACCGTGCGGCACAGGCACCAGTGCCAAGCTGGCCTGCCTCGCCGCTGATGGGAAGCTGGAGCCCGGCACGTCCTGGACACAGGCCAGCATCACCGGCAGCCAGTTCGAGGGTTACTACGAATGGGAAGGTGATCGCGTGCGCCCTTATATCAAGGGTCGAGCCTTCCTGAGCGCCGAAGCCACGCTGCTGATCGATGAACAGGATCCCTTTGCATGGGGGATCAGCGCATCGTGATACATACCCGGCCATAGCCGCTATGGCGGACAGGCTGAACGACAACGAAGCCACTGACCAACAACGAAACCATTGATCGAAAAGGACCAGATAGATGAACGACTCCATCTTTACAGGTTGTATTCCCGCACTCATGACTCCCTGCACCGCTGACCGCCAACCGGACTTTGACGCTCTGGTCGCCAAGGGGCAGGAGCTCATCGACATCGGCATGAGCGGAGTTGTCTATTGTGGCTCGATGGGAGACTGGCCGCTGCTGACTGAAGCGCAGCGTCAGCAGGGTGTCTCACGACTGGTTGAAGCAGGAATCCCCACCATTGTCGGTACCGGTGCCGTCAATTCCAGAGAAGCGGTATCGCACGCTGCACATGCCGCTGAGGTAGGTGCACATGGATTGATGGTCATTCCCCGCGTGCTGTCACGCGGTACCTCCGTTGCCGCACAGAGAGCTCACTTCTCTGCAATCCTCGATGCTGCCCCCCAGCTCCCTGCGGTGATCTACAACAGTCCCTATTATGGGTTTGCCACTCGTGCAGACCTGTTCTTTGAACTGCGTCGTCAGCATCCCAATCTGATCGGTTTCAAGGAGTTCGGAGGAGCCAGTGACCTGCGATATGCGGCAGAGAACATCACCTCACAGGATGATGACGTCACCTTGATGGTCGGTGTCGATACCACGGTCTTCCACGGCTTCGTCAACTGCGGAGCAACAGGCGCCATTACCGGCATCGGCAACGCTCTGCCGCGTGAAGTTCTGCAGCTGGTTGCCCTCTGCAAGCAAGCAGCACAGGGTAACGTCGAAGCGCGCCGCCTGGCCCTGGAGCTCGAATCTGCTCTGGGAGTACTGTCCTCCTTCGACGAAGGTGCGGACCTGGTTCTCTACTACAAGCACCTCATGGTGCTCAATGGTGATACCGAATACTCGCTGCACTTCAACGAGACTGATGCACTGAGTGACGCACAACGCCGGTACGCCGAAACGCAGTATGAGTTGTTCCGCAATTGGTATGCCCAGTGGTCAGCGGCTCTGAAATGACAACGCAGAATAATGACGGGTAGATCGGCCTGAAATGGTGGTCCATGGGGCCACCATTGACTTCCTCATGCCATTACCGAGACAGGCATGACAATGGAAGGCAAGCTGCGACGCAATCGGATTCTTCATCTCTCATGGTGTTCCCCGATGGAATGAGAGACATGCAAACCAGCAAAGTCAGCATTCCCTGGAGGCCCTGGAAACAAGGCGACATGGACTTTCATGGCAGTTTGTATACAATGTGCAAAAATACTTGCCTGAAGGAATCCGGGTCATGGCCACCTACAAGACACGGGCACAATTTGTCGCCGACGACTTGCGTAGACGTATTCTTGGCGGCGAGTTTCAGGGCGGCACGCAGCTTCGCCAGGATGCCCTGGCCAATGACTATGATGTCAGCCGGATCCCTGTTCGCGAAGCCCTACTGACCCTTGAGTCCGAAGGGCTGGTGGAATTTCACCCGCACCGCGGTGCGTTCACTACTGAACTTTCCGTGCTCAAGATTCGCGAGCTGTTCGAGCTACGTATTCTGCTCGAGACTCACATCCTCCGGCATTCCATCCCCCGCCTGACCGATACGGATCTGAAAAAGGCCGAAGACATTCTCAAGAAGTACGATGAAGCTCTGGACTCCGGAGGTGAAATCGACAACTGGAGTGAGTACAACTTCGCCTTTCATCATGCGCTCTATGCTCCTGCCGAGCTGCCCGAGACGCTTGCCATCATCAGTCAGTTGAACACCAAGTCCGACCGCTATATCCGTATGCAGCTGCTCTATACCCAGGAAATAGAGAAAGCGGAAAAGGAACACCACGGACTTCTCGAACTCGCTCGCAAAGGCGATGTCGACCAAGCCTGTGCATTGCTGAAGACTCACGTTCAGGAAGCCTGCGAAGGTATCGTTGCGGTTCTGGATGAACGCGCGACGATGACAGAGTAGCGCCCGCTGGAGCAAGGCTCTCCCCTTCTCCAGCCTCATCTCTTCGAGGCATGACCAGCCCATCTCGACAGCGGATCTCTTCGTTCTCCCCTCTTCCTTCTACCCTCGGTCTGTACCCCACCTACCTCCAACTTTGGTTGATTTCCATTTGGTTGATATTCATATTGATCCCATCATTGGTGTATCTTATATTTTATACAATCGACAAAACGACACCAAGGAATCAACATGCAAGTGCCTTCCTCGTCAGCCAGCGACGCTGGTACTGATGCCGATATCGCCATCATTGGCGCTGGTGTGGTGGGTGTTGCATGCGCCCTGATGCTCAGCCGACAGGGCTGGCGAGTGTTGGTTCTCGACCGCGAAGCTCCCGGCATGGGCGCGTCCTGGGGCAATGCCGGCCACATGGCGACGGAACAGGTCTTCCCGATTGCCGATGCGTCGATACTCAAGCGCCTTCCCGGGATGCTGATGGACCCAATGGGTCCTCTGCGCCTGGACTGGCGCTACTTTCCCAAGGCTCTCCCCTGGCTTTCACGCCTGCTCTGGAATCTGCGCAAGAACCCATGGCAGAACACCGTCGCAGGCATCCGCGCGCTCAATCAAGCAAGCCTGAGCGCCTGGCAGGAGCTTCTGGCATCCATAGGGCATTCTCATCTTCTCAAGAAGGAAGGTTCCCTGCTGGTCCACGAACGCTCCGATACCCGCCACGACCTTGATGTGCTCCGGGCACGAATGCTCGAGCAGCAGGTCAGTGTGGAACGGTGGCAAGGCGATGCCATTCGTCATACCGCTCCCCAGCTCTCTGAACGTATCAAGGGCGGGCTGTTCTTCCCGGAAACGGCACATGTGGTGAACCCCTGGCAAGTCGTCAACGCAATGGTCGACGCCGCCCGCCACAACGGAGTCCAGTTCACAACAAGTGAAGTGCTGACAGGACAGGTCGACGATCAGGGTGTTTGCCTTCAGACCTCTGAGTCAGGACAGATCCGAGCGCGGAAGGTGTTGGTAGCCTGTGGCGCCCACTCTGCACCTCTCACCACCGCATTGGCCGGTATTCGCGTTCCTCTGGACACGGAGCGCGGCTATCACCTGATGCTCCCGGGTGAACAGCACCGCTTGCCGATAGCCGTTACCTCTCTGGAACGGCGCTTCATCATGACGCCCATGGATGAAGGTCTGCGCCTGGCAGGGACCGTCGAGTTCGCAGGCCTAAAACAGCCTCCCAATATGCAACGCGCATGGCAGTTACATCGCCTCAGTCAGGGGCTGTTCAAGACAGATCTGGACGCCAGTTCAGCGACTGTCTGGATGGGCTTTCGTCCATCGCTGCCTGACTCGCTGCCGATCATCGATTCGGTCAAGAACGGCAAGGTACTGCTGGCATTCGGTCACCACCACCTTGGTCTGACACAGGCAGCGGTGACCGCCGAGATCATTACCCACCTGGCAACCTACGGAGATAGTCCAGCAGCTTCATCGCTCCCCGACCTGCAGCCCTACAAGGCAAGCCGCTTTTCCTGACCCCGAACCCTATTCGGACAACAATTCCAAAGGAGAGATCATGTCACCATCCACCGGTTCCCCAAGACTACCGACCATGGCAGAAGTTGTGGCGATAATGATTGGCTTCATCGCCATCATGTTTGTCAGCATCAATGTCCTTCAACTTCCCATCCAACTGGCACTCTTCGCCTCATGGTTCCTTGTGATGGCGCTAGGCCTGCGTCTGAAGATGTCCTACGAGAGCATGCAGAAAGGGCTGATCGATGGAATCCACAATGGCATGGAAGCGGTACTCGTCCTGACCACGGTCGGTGCGCTGATCGGAACCTGGATTGCCGGCGGGGTCGTTCCCAGCATCATCTACTATGGCCTGACGGTCATGAATCCACAGATATTCCTGTTTGCCGCCTTTGTGATCTGTGCCCTCACTTCTCTTTCAACAGGCACCTCCTTTGGTACTGCGGGAACCGCGGGGGTTGCCATGATGGGAATTGGTCATAGTTTCGGCATCCCACTCCCCCTTGTTGCAGGCGCAGTGATTTCCGGCGCCTATGTCGGCGACAAGATGTCTCCCCTGTCGGATACCACCGTGATGACCGCCTCGCTCTGCAAGGTCAATCTGGTAGACCATATACGTTCAATGATGTGGGTCAGTGCCCCGGCAATTCTCATCGCCTCGATTCTCTTTCTCGTGGCCGGCTTCTTCTACATCAGCGACAGTGTTGATACCTCCCGCACCGTTATCGCCATGGAGGCGCTGCAGAGTCACTTCACCATCACTCCGTGGCTGCTTCTCCCCGCGGTGGTTGTCATCTTCCTGCTGACTCGGCGTTACCCCGCGATACCGGTGATCACCTTTGGCGCCCTGCTGGGAAGTCTCTGTGCATGGTGGGTTCAGGGCGTTGATGCGATCGAATCCATCAATATTGCCTATGTCGGCAATGCCATGCAGTCCGATGTCGAGTTTCTCAATACGCTACTCAACCGTGGCGGCATCGAATCCATGCTGGGTGTAGTGGCCCTGATTCTCTTTGCTCTTGGCCTTGGCGGTTTGATGAAACAGGTGGGAATTCTGCAAGCGATCAGTAACGGCTTTCTGCGTTGGGCCAACAACCCCGGGCGTCTGACAGTGTCCACCATGCTGGGGGGCTTCTTCGGCAATTTCTTCGGTGGCGCCGCTTACGTTTCACTGATCACCGCCAGCACCATTACAGAAAAGAACTATGACGATCAGGGCGTCGACCGTCGAGTTCTGTCCCGCAACGCCGAAGCCGGAGGCACGATTACAACGCCCATGGTGCCGTGGACGGATGGCGGCGTGTTCATGGCCACGACTCTTGGTGTATCAACTCTCACCTACCTGCCCTTTCTCTGGTACCACATGCTGGTAATCGCCATATCCATCTTCTATGGATACGCCAATATCGCCATCTGGAGAGTGAAGTCGCAGGCAGATAACACTCAGAACACCTCAGTCCAGAGTCACGTTCAAGCCTCGTGATGGCCAACCTTGCGTACTGATGAACGATGCCCCGCCATATGCGGGGCATCGTTCATCCATCAGCGTCCAACCAACGACAGCTCTCCTTGCAACAACACCTATCCTTGCGACAAAAACCATCCTTGCAACAACACCTATCCTCCCAACACCGCCTCTCTTCAATACAGCTTGGCTTTTACCAGCGGCTTCAGTAGATAGCTGAGCAGAGTGCGCTTTCCTGTTTGAATATCCACCTGAGCCACCATACCCGGGCGAATATCCAGTCGGTTACCGTGTCTTTCCAGGTGCGCTTCTTCAGTGCGTATCAAGACTTCGTAGTATGACTTCTTGCCCTGCGGGGTTTCCTCTTCAATGGTATCGGCACTGATCTGTTCAACAGTGCCGGCCAAATCCCCATATATGGTGTAGTCATAGGCGGTGATCTTGACACTGGCCGGCATACCGGGAGCGATAAAAGCGACGTCTTCAGGACGAATCCGCGTCTCTATCAACAGTTGGTCCTCCAGCGGCGTGATTTCCATGATCGGCTCACCAGGCTGGATGACACCTCCCCTGGTATTGATCATCACCTCATTGACGCGTCCATTGACGGGAGAGTGAATCTCGGTGCGCTGTAGCTGATCGCTCCTCTGCAGCAACGTCTGCTCCAGAGTGGAAAGTTCAGCCTGTTTGGCAGCCAGCTCGGAGTAGGCATCCTGCACATAGGTATTGCGCATTTCCGCCAGCTTGCCGACCAGAGAGGCCACACTCTGCTGAAGCTTGAGCAGCTCCATCTCACTGACGGAGCGCCTCTGCACCAATGGCTCGAGAATATTGATCTGGCGTTGAGTGACCGCAATTTCATTCTGGATCGAATCCTCGGCCTCGAGCAGACGATTGCGGCGCGCTGCAAACAATGAGCGTCCAGAGCGTGCCAATTCCCCCTCAGGATCAACACTTTCCGGGAACTCGACCTTCTCCTTCTCGAGCACTTCCGCTTCCAGCCTCGCGATTGCTGCCCGCAATACCAGAATCTGGCTAAGCGTCTCACTCCAGGCACTGCGGAAACGCGTATCGTCGAGACGCAACAACGGCTGCCCGGCAATCACTTCCTCGCCGCGCTTTACCAACAGTTGCTGGAGAATCCCACCCTCGAGACTCTGAATGGTCTGCATGCGAGACAATGGCACGACTTTGCCATCCCCCCGTGTCACCTCATCAATCGTGGCCCAGGAAGACCATGCAATGAAGCCGAGAATAATGAGTACGCACAACCACAGCACCGGATGGGACAAGCGATGTGGCCGCGCTGTTGATCGCAACTGCTCAAGGGCCTGCTTTTCAGTTGCCAGGCGTTGCGGTATGGCCTGCATCGACATCGGAGACTCCTTCCTGCTGGTGATGTGCGGAATGACGATGATTCCTCGAACCGCTTGAAGCCGGAACTTCTACACGATTCCCACTGACAACGGAGTTCAATGGGCCATCCATGACACATTTTCCGTCCTGTAGCACAACGGCTCTTGTCACCAGCGACAACAACGATTTCTTGTGGGTGGATACCACCAGTGTGCGTCCCTTCAACCAGGACTCGAGAAAGCCAATGACATGCTGTTCATTGGTCTGATCGTAGGCAGACGTAGGTTCATCCATCAGTACGATACGCGGGTCCTGAAGGATGACTCGTGCAAGCCCTACCGCCTGACGCTGCCCTCCGGAGAGACTGCCGTTACCGGCAATCGGCATATCCAGTCCCAGCGGATGACGGCGCACAAACCTGGCAAGACCAACGCCTTTCAAGGCTTCGAGCAAAGCCTCATCATCATGCGCTCCACCATCCAGTGTGAGGTTGTCTCTCAACGTGCCGTGAAACAGCGCGATATCTTGAGGCAGGTAGCCGATAGCACGACGCCGGTCGACAGGATCTATCTGCCCCAGACGCACGTCATCGAGCATCAGGTCACCGGCATCAGGGTCCACCAGCCCCGCCATCAAGCGCAGCAACGATGACTTGCCTGAACCATTGCCCCCCAACAACGCAACCCGTTCGCCGGCTTCTACCTTCAGGTAGGCCAACGCCAGGGCAGCAGGAGCATCCTCCTGATAGGTCAGCGCGACATTCTCCAGCAGATAGTCGCCCTTGAGGCGTGACTTGCGGACAAACTGGCGACCCGGTGGCCGCTCCACCGGAGCCTCCATCATGCTGTCCAGCCCTTCCATCGCCACCTTGACGTGTTGCCAGCGAGCCAGCAGATTGGCCACCTGCGTCATCGGCGCAACGGTGCGCGAAGTGAGAATGGTACAGGCGATCAATGCCCCCACGGTCAACTCACCGGCAGAGATAAGGTAAACACCAACGATCACCACGCCGACATAGGCCAGTTGCTGTACTGCCGCTGCCGCAAAAGAGAGGCGCGCCGATAGACTGCGCTGCTTCATGCCAGCATCTGCCAGATCTCCGGATAGATCCTCCCAGAGCTTGAGATGACGGCCTTCGGCGTGAGTCGCCTTGACGGTTTCCAGATGCTCGATGGTTTCCAGCAGTACGCCCTGACGAACCGCGCCTTCACGCAGGTTCTGCCGAGATAATCGGGCCAGCCGACCCTGGGCCAACAGGCCCGGCACCACCATCAACACGATGGCGGCGATCGGAACCCAGACCATGGAGCCGCCAATCATGAAGATGACGCCGAGGAACAGCAGTACAAAGGGAATATCGCTGATCGCCCCCACAGTGGCAGACGTCAGGAACTCACGCACCGACTCGAACTCGCGAATCTGACTGCTGAAGGCCCCGGTCGAGCCTGGTTTTGCCGTCAACCGCAGTTGCATCAGCTGAGAGAACAGTCGCGATGACAGCTCGAGGTCAAGTGCCTTCCCCGTGGCGTCCAATAGGTGCGCTCGCAAACTACGCAACAGGAACTCCATCAGTACCGCCAGCGCCACACCACTGGCCAGAATCCACAACGTGGAAAAGGCCTCGTTGGGCACCACACGGTCATAGACCTGCATGGCAAATATTGCCGTGGTGATGGCCAGCATATTGGCCATCAATGCCGCCACCCCAACTTCCGCATAAACCCCGCGGCGCTCCTTGAGAGGTGTCTTGAGCCAGTGGCCCTTCACTTCCCGAGCAAAACTGCCGGCACGCTCATCGGGTTTGAATTGTGGTCGAGCGACGATTACCGCCCCGGTGTGCATCCGCTCGATGTCGGCCAGGGACCAGTTTTCACAGCCGCCAGCGCTTTCCGGCGTCAGTACTGTAAACTGGTCGTCCTCTCGCGAGGCAACAACGACCCAGCGATCATCATTGAACTCTATCAGCACCGGAAACAGTGCCTCGCTCAAGGTTGCCAGTCGACTATCGAGTACACGCGCCTTCATCCCGACGCGTGCCATCGCCCTTGAAGCATGCGACAGAGGCAGGCGCCCCTGCTCTAGCGGCAGGCCATCACCGAGCTCTGCCACGCTACTGCTGTGTTCCTGATGCTCACACAGCAGCACCAACCCCTCACGCAGAGGGTCCTTGTCCGCCATATCTGGCTTATCCATTGACGCCTCCTGCCACCATCCGTGTTATTCCCGGCATCACGGCATCAAGCATGCCCAGCTGCGAAGCAGCACGATATTGCAGTCGATACTGTTGAATCTTCAGATCCACCAACTGACGAGCCGCTTCGAAATGCTCACGTTCGATGCTGAGCAGATCAGCAATATCACGTAACCCAGCATTGAACTGCTCGTGGTAGGTAGAGATCACATTCTCGGCGCTCAGCACCTGTTGCCGCAGACCCTGCTGACGCATGGCTGTCACCTCGCGCTGGTCCAGTAAGCCCGACAAGCTGCGCTCGATATCCATCAAGGTTGCTCGATGCGAATACCGGGAAGCCTCCATGCGCTGTCCGGCAGCCTCGGTCCGACGCCAGTTGGAAAGCCCCTGAATAGGCTCCATGCTGATGCGCAGGGCAATGACCTGGTCATCTTCGACTCGTCCACCGATTTCGCGGCGCAACAACGAGCCTTCCAGATTCAACTGTGGCTTCAGCGCGGCACGTGATTCATCCAGGCGCGCCTGTGCTGCCTCTATACCCGCCTCGGTCTTGTCGAGTGCCGGCGCATCAGCAATGGCATCACTCATTGCCTGTGGGGATTCCAGTGTCGCCAGCAGGTCGCTTCCCGGAACGGGTTCCTGAGTCGTCAATAATTCCTGCTCCAACAACACCGACAACTGACGCTGCGCCTCACGCAAGCTGCCTCGCTCGACCGACAGTTGCTCCCGGGCCCGTGCCAGATCGAGGTTGGCCCGTTCGCTTTCACTACGATCGCTATACCCCCCCATATCTCGATCGCGGGTCATGGTGGCCAATTCATTCAGGCGTTGCAGGTAATCCTCAACCACTGCGACACGCTGTTGCGCAGCGATAACGTCCAGATACAGTTCGATGATATCGAGCGCAACTTCGTCACTGGTCACCTTGAGCGTGGCCAGGCTTTGTTGATGTTCGGCCGATGCGGTACTCACCTGAGAGGCAATACGCCCCCAGTCGTACAACACCTGGGTGGCGGTAACGTCATAACCGATTTCACCGAATATCTGGTTCTCGGGGCCTGCCGACATACTGACCGATGGCCAGTAGCTATCCTTGGCAATATCCACCTCGGTTTCCACGCTACGAGCGTCTGCCTCTGCCGCCATTATCTCGGGGTTGACGGCCAGCCCCTGGCTGACCGCCTCCAACAATGTCATGGCTTGCAAGCTACCGGGCAGCAGTCCCAGCGCGACCACCAATGCGCTGGTCAACCCGCGGGGCCTATTGCTCCTGTATAATTCAGAGTTCCGGAAGCGGAACGAGGGCACGCGTCCTTGCGTGCCCAGAAATCCCCACTTCCGGTTCCCCGGAATCAGGACACCTCCACGTTGACAGTGTCCTCGACCAGCAACGTCGTGCTGCCCAGGTCATATTCGGCGTAATTCGCGCCATCAATGTCCTGCGTGTTACCCGTCGCAGTCGCACCGGATACATTCAAGGTATCCGCCGAATCACCGGCGATCTGTAGGGTGTTGGCATCATCGGTCAGTTCGAGCACGGTCGACTCATCCAGTGTCAGGTTCGAGCCCGCATCGCCATCCACCAGCTCGATCCGCTCCAGATTCTCCAAACGGCCGTCAATCTGAGTCACATCCAGATCGATTCCACCGTCCAGCTCCAGGATGTCGAAGCCATCTCCACCGTCGACCATCACAAAGCTGTCATCGCTGACCTGCAACGTGTCATCGCCTTCACCGCCGCGCAGGATATCGTTGCCTCCTCCGCCGATCAGGGTGTCGTTGCCTGCATAGCCATACAGATAGTCGCTGTCATCTGTGCCCTGCAGGGTGTCAGCATCGCCAGTGCCTTCCGTGATAAAGCTGCTATCCGGGTTCAAAAGGCTAAGATCAGCCAGCTCCGTTGCACTATCCGTTCCCGTCTGCCCATCTGCAGCAGTACCCGTGATCGTAAAGCTTGGCAACACATTAAGGTCGGTTCCGAGCAGTCCTCCTCCCATACTTACCGTTGCCAGAAACTCGTTGATGGCCAGATTATCGATGGTGCCGCCATCCGCAGCAGTCACTGTCAGCGTCGCAGGGTTACCTATGCCCAACAGCATAAACATCTCTTCGAACTCGACGTTCAAACCCAGTTCGTTAGCCAACTCCTGCGAGTAGTTCAACGAGTCTTCACCAAGCCCCAGCAAGCCCAATATCTGAGTAATCGAAAGGGCGGTACTCATCTCGATCGTGACGGACTCGAGATTGTTATTCGGATCGTAGGCCGAAAACGCCTGGTTGCTGAGGTCGAGAAGCCCCAGGGCATCCACACCGACCAGTCCCAACAACCCGCTGCTGCTGACGTTGACAAACGGCGCTGTAGCATCGACGTCAAAGCTTACGGCGCCGGAAACAGCCGAGGCATTACCTGCTGCATCAGAAGCCCTCGCCGTGACGCTATAACTGCCGTTATCCAGCCAGACAGGGATGGTTACGCTGGAGACGCCATCTGCCACGTCATCTTCGGTCACGGTGTAATCGACAGTGGTGACGGAATTTCCTGTGTCGTCTTCCACTGTCAGGGTCAGTGTATCCCCTACCTCGGTATCCGCTCCCAGCGTCACCTCGGTCTGAATACCATCAGCCATCTCCCCTGTCTCGATTAGACCGTCATCCGCCTCGGCAATCGCCAGAGTTGGCTGTCCGGGTCCGGTCGCATCGACCACTATTGCGCCAAGTGAGGCAGCAGCACTGGTATTACCGGCCGTATTACTCTGGCGCACCTGGACAGCACCGTCAGCGTAGTCGCCTTCCGGCAACGCAAAGCTATCGCCAGAACCGTCCTCCCAGGTCAAGCCACCGTCGGTCGAGTATTCCCAGGAGCCATCGGCTACAAGGTCTGTGACGTTAACGGTGCCGTCGCTGGTAATGCCATCGTCATCGGCTACGCCTGTGTCGTTAGCCAAAGCGATGGTGGGAGCGCTGGGTCCCGTGGCATCCAGACTGGTGGTGTCGGTAATGGTGCCGCTGTTGCCGGCGGCGTCCGTAACCTCCGCCGTCACCGTGATCTCGCCATCGGCAAGGCCTGACAGGTCCTGACCGGCGACCGTCACGACGCCAGTGTCATCCACCGTGATATCGGCGGCCGCGACGGTGATCTCAGTAGTACCATCGCTGATGATCAGACTGGTGATGCTACTGCCCGCTTCCAGTTGACCGCTCAGCGTGACGCTGCCCACCTCATCGGCGCTCAGCAGCTCATCACCACCGTCGTCGAAGGCAATGCTGTTGCTGCCATCGCCATCGGACGGAACGGTGGTGTCCACGCTCACTGTCGCGTCCACGGCTGTTTCATTACCGGCCGCATCGGTGGCCGTCACGGTAATGGTGTTATCTCCTTCCGGCAGTGCCGCCAGGGTATCGTCGGCCAGACTCCAGCTGCCGTCACCGTTGTTGGTGGCGTCGTAGTCGGTGCCATCCACGGTCACCGTAATGGTGGCCGCGGGATCGTCCACCGTGCCGCTCAGGGCCGGCGTGGTATCGTTGGTGGTGAGCGGATCCAGTGCCACCGTCGGTGCCGTGGCATCCAGACTGGTGGTGTCGGTAATGGTGCCGCTGTTGCCGGCCGCATCGCTGACGGTCGCGGTGACGGTCAACTCGCCATCCGCCAGACTACTGAGATCCTGGCCAATAACACTGACCACACCGTCTGCATCGACACTGATATCCGCGGCATCCACCGTGATGGTGTCGGTGCCATCGCTGATCACCAGAGCGGTAATGCTGCTGCCCGCTTCCAGTTGACCGCTCAGCGTGACGCTGCCCACCTCATCGGCGCTCAGCAGCTCATCACCACCGTCGTCGAAGGCAATGCTGTTGCTGCCATCGCCATCGGACGGACCGGTGGTGTCCACGCTCACTGTCGCGTCCACTGCTGTTTCATTACCGGCCGCATCGGTGGCCGTCACGGTAATGGTGTTATCCCCTTCCGGCAGTGCCGCCAGGGTGTCGTCGGCCAGACTCCAGCTGCCGTCACCGTTGTTGATGGCGTCGTAGTCGGTGCCATCCACGGTCACTGTAATGGTGGCCGCGGGATCGTCCACCGTGCCGCTTAGTGCCGGCGTGGTATCGTTGGTGGTGAGCGGATCCAGTGCCACCGTCGGTGCCGTGGCATCCAGACTGGTGGTGTCGGTAATGGTGCCGCTGTTGCCGGCGGCATCGCTGACGGTCGCGGTGACGGTCAACTCGCCGTCCGCCAGGCTACTGAGATCCTGGCCAACAACACTGACCACACCGTCTGCATCGACACTGATATCCGCGGCATCCACCGTGATGGTGTCGGTGCCATCGCTGATCGCCAGAGCGGTAATGCTGCTGCCCGCCTCCAGTTGACCACTCAGCGTGACGCTGCCCACCTCATCGGCGCTCAGCAGCTCGTCGCCACCGTCGTCGAAGGCAATGCTGTTGAGACCATCGCCATCGGACGGACCGCTGGTGTCCACGCTCACTGTCGCGTCCACTGCTGTTTCATTACCGGCCGCATCGGTGGCCGTCACGGTAATGGTGTTATCCCCTTCCGGCAGTGCCGCCAGGGTATCGTCGGCCAGACTCCAGCTGCCGTCACCGTTGTTGGTGGCGTCGTAGTCGGTGCCATCCACGGTCACCGTAATGGTGGCCGCGGGATCGTCCACCGTGCCGCTCAGGGCCGGCGTGGTGTCGTTGGTGGTAAGCGGATCCAGCGCCACCGTCGGTGCCGTGGCATCCAGACTGGTGGTGTCGGTAATGGTGCCGCTGTTGCCGGCCGCATCGCTGACGGTCGCGGTGACGGTCAACTCGCCATCCGCCAGACTACTGAGATCCTGGCCAATAACACTGACCACACCGTCTGCATCGACACTGATATCCGCGGCATCCACCGTGATGGTGTCGGTGCCATCGCTGATCACCAGAGCGGTAATGCTGCTGCCCGCCTCCAGTTGACCGCTCAGCGTGACGCTGCCCACCTCATCGGCGCTCAGCAGCTCATCACCACCGTCGTCGAAGGCAATGCTGTTGCTGCCATCGCCATCGGACGGAACGGTGGTGTCCACGCTCACTGTCGCGTCCACGGCTGTTTCATTACCGGCCGCATCGGTGGCCGTCACGGTAATGGTGTTATCTCCTTCCGGCAGTGCCGCCAGGGTATCGTCGGCCAGACTCCAGCTACCGTCACCGTTGTTGGTGGCGTCGTAGTCGGTGCCATCCACGGTCACCGTAATGGTGGCCGCGGGATCGTCCACCGTGCCGCTCAGGGCCGGCGTGGTGTCGTTGGTGGTAAGCGGATCCAATGCCACCGTCGGTGCCGTGGCATCCAGACTGGTGGTGTCGGTAATGGTGCCGCTGTTGCCGGCGGCGTCCGTAACCTCCGCCGTCACCGTGATCTCGCCATCGGCAAGGCCTGACAGGTCCTGACCGGCGACCGTCACCGCACCCGCGCCATCCACCGTGATATCGGCGGCCGCGACGGTGATCTCAGTAGTACCATCGCTGATGATCAGGCTGGTAATGCTGCTGCCCGCCTCCAGTTGACCACTCAGCGTGACGCTGCCCACCTCATCGGCGCTCAGCAGCTCATCGCCACCGTCGTCGAAGGCAATGCTGTTGCTGCCATCGCCATCGGACGGACCGGTGGTGTCCACGCTCACTGTCGCGTCCACGGCTGTTTCATTACCGGCCGCATCGGTAGCCGTCACGGTAATGGTGTTATCCCCTTCCGGCAGTGCCGCCAGGGTATCGTCGGCCAGACTCCAGCTACCGTCACCGTTGTTGGTGGCGTCGTAGTCGGTGCCATCCACGGTCACCGTAATGGTGGCCGCGGGATCGTCCACCGTGCCGCTCAGGGCCGGCGTGGTGTCGTTGGTGGTAAGCGGATCCAATGCCACCGTCGGTGCCGTGGCATCCAGACTGGTGGTGTCGGTAATGGTGCCGCTGTTGCCGGCGGCGTCCGTAACCTCCGCCGTCACCGTGATCTCGCCATCGGCAAGGCCGGACAGGTCCTGACCGGCGACCGTCACCGCACCCGCGCCATCCACCGTGATATCGGCGGCCGCGACGGTGATCTCAGTCGTACCATCGCTGATGATCAGGCTGGTAATGCTGCTGCCCGCCTCCAGTTGACCACTCAGCGTGACGCTGCCCACCTCATCGGCGCTCAGCAGCTCGTCGCCACCGTCGTCGAAGGCAATGCTGTTGCTGCCATCGCCATCGGACGGACCGGTGGTGTCCACGCTCACTGTCGCGTCCACGGCTGTTTCATTACCGGCCGCATCGGTGGCCGTCACGGTAATGGTGTTATCCCCTTCCGACAGTGCCGCCAGGGTATCGTCGGCCAGACTCCAGCTGCCGTCACCGTTGTTGGTGGCGTCGTAGTCGGTGCCATCCACGGTCACTGTAATGGTGGCATCGGCATCATCCACCGTGCCGCTCAGGGCCGGCGTGGTGTCGTTGGTGGTAAGCGGATCCAGTGCCACCGTCGGTGCCGTGGCATCCAGGCTGGTGGTGTCGGTAATGGTGCCGCTGTTGCCGGCCGCATCGCTGACGGTCGCGGTGACGGTCAACTCGCCGTCCGCCAGGCTACTGAGATCCTGGCCAACAACACTGACCACACCGTCTGCATCGACACTGATATCCGCGGCATCCACCGTGATGGTGTCGGTGCCATCGCTGATCACCAGAGCGGTAATGCTGCTGCCCGCCTCCAGTTGACCGCTCAGCGTGACGCTGCCCACCTCATCGGCACTCAGCAGCTCATCGCCACCGTCGTCGAAGGCAATGCTGTTGCTGCCATCGCCATCGGACGGACCGGTGGTGTCCACGCTCACTGTCGCGTCCACGGCTGTTTCATTACCGGCCGCATCGGTGGCCGTCACGGTAATGGTGTTATCCCCTTCCGACAGTGCCGCCAGGGTATCGTCGGCCAGACTCCAGCTGCCGTCACCGTTGTTGGTGGCGTCGTAGTCGGTGCCATCCACGGTCACTGTAATGGTGGCCGCGGGATCGTCCACCGTGCCGCTCAGGGCCGGCGTGGTGTCGTTGGTGGTAAGCGGATCCAGTGCCACCGTCGGTGCCGTGGCATCCAGACTGGTGGTGTCGGTAATGGTGCCGCTGTTGCCGGCCGCATCGCTGACGGTCGCGGTGACGGTCAACTCGCCATCCGCCAGACTACTGAGATCCTGGCCAATAACACTGACCACACCGTCTGCATCGACACTGATATCCGCGGCATCCACCGTGATGGTGTCGGTGCCATCGCTGATCACCAGAGCGGTAATGCTGCTGCCCGCCTCCAGTTGACCACTCAGCGTGACGCTGCCCACCTCATCGGCGCTCAGCAGCTCGTCGCCACCGTCGTCGAAGGCAATGCTGTTGCTGCCATCGCCATCGGACGGACCGGTGGTGTCGACAGTGATCGCTTCCGTGACCACGGTCTCATTCCCCGCGGCATCGGTAGCGGTCACCGTGATCTCGGTATCGCCCTCCGGCAGTGCCGCCAGAGTGTCGTCGGCCAGACTCCAGCTGCCGTCACCGTTGTTGGTGGCGTCGTAGTCGATGCCATCCACGGTCACCGTAATGGTGGCCGCGGGGTCGTCCACCGTGCCGCTCAGGGCCGGCGTGGTGTCGTTGGTGGTGAGCGGATCCAGTGCCACCGTCGGTGCCGTGGCATCCAGACTGGTGGTGTCGGTAATGGTGCCGCTGTTGCCGGCCGCATCCGTAACCTCCGCCGTCACCGTGATCTCGCCATCGGCAAGGCCTGACAGGTCCTGACCGGCGACCGTTACGACGCCAGTGTCACTAACCGTGATATCCGCGGCATCCACCGTGATGGTGTCGGTGCCATCGCTGATCGCCAGAGCGGTAATGCTGCTGCCCGCCTCCAGTTGACCACTCAGCGTGACGCTGCCCACCTCATCGGCGCTCAGCAGCTCGTCGCCACCGTCGTCGAAGGCAATGCTGTTGCTGCCATCGCCATCGGACGGACCGGTGGTGTCCACGCTCACTGTCGCGTCCACGGCTGTTTCATTACCGGCCGCATCGGTGGCCGTCACGGTAATGGTGTTATCCCCTTCCGGCAGTGCCGCCAGGGTATCGTCGGCCAGACTCCAGCTGCCGTCACCGTTGTTGATGGCGTCGTAGTCGGTGCCATCCACGGTCACCGTGATGGTGGCCTCGGCATCATCCACCGTGCCGCTCAGGGCCGGCGTGGTGTCGTTGGTGGTGAGCGGATCCAGTGCCACCGTCGGTGCCGTGGCATCCAGACTGGTGGTATCGGTGAGGGTGCCGCTGTTGCCGGCGGCGTCCGTAACCTCCGCCGTCACCGTGATCTCGCCATCCGCCAGACTACTGAGATCCTGGCCAACAACACTGACCACACCGTCTGCATCGACACTGATATCCGCGGCATCCACCGTGATGGTGTCGGTGCCATCGCTGATCACCAGAGCGGTAATGCTGCTGCCCGCCTCCAGTTGACCACTCAGCGTGACGCTGCCCACCTCATCGGCACTCAGCAGCTCATCGCCACCGTCGTCGAAGGCAATGCTGTTGCTGCCATCGCCATCGGACGGACCGGTGGTGTCCACGCTCACTGTCGCGTCCACGGCTGTTTCATTACCGGCCGCATCGGTGGCCGTCACGGTAATGGTGTTATCCCCTTCCGGCAGTGCCGCCAGGGTATCGTCGGCCAGACTCCAGCTGCCGTCACCGTTGTTGGTGGCGTCGTAGTCGGTGCCATCCACGGTCACCGTAATGGTGGCCGCGGGGTCGTCCACCGTGCCGCTCAGGGCCGGCGTGGTATCGTTGGTGGTGAGCGGATCCAGTGCCACCGTCGGTGCCGTGGCATCCAGACTGGTGGTGTCGGTAATGGTGCCGCTGTTGCCGGCCGCATCGCTGACGGTCGCGGTGACGGTCAACTCGCCATCCGCCAGACTACTGAGATCCTGGCCAATAACACTGACCACACCGTCTGCATCGACACTGATATCCGCGGCATCCACCGTGATGGTGTCGGTGCCATCGCTGATCACCAGAGCGGTAATGCTGCTGCCCGCTTCCAGTTGACCGCTCAGCGTGACGCTGCCCACCTCATCGGCGCTCAGCAGCTCATCACCACCGTCGTCGAAGGCAATGCTGTTGCTGCCATCGCCATCGGACGGACCGGTGGTGTCCACGCTCACTGTCGCGTCCACGGCTGTTTCATTACCGGCCGCATCGGTGGCCGTCACGGTAATGGTGTTATCCCCTTCCGGCAGCGCCGCCAGGGTGTCGTCGGCCAGACTCCAGCTGCCGTCACCGTTGTTGGTGGCGTCGTAGTCGGTGCCATCCACGGTCACCGTGATGGTGGCCTCGGCATCATCCACCGTGCCGCTCAGGGCCGGCGTGGTGTCGTTGGTGGTAAGCGGATCCAGTGCCACCGTCGGTGCCGTGGCATCCAGGCTGGTGGTGTCGGTGAGGGTGCCGCTGTTGCCGGCGGCGTCCGTAACCTCCGCCGTCACCGTGATCTCGCCATCGGCAAGGCCGGACAGGTCCTGACCGGCGACCGTCACCGCACCCGCGCCATCCACCGTGATATCGGCGGCCGCGACGGTGATCTCAGTCGTACCATCGCTGATGATCAGGCTGGTAATGCTGCTGCCCGCCTCCAGTTGACCACTCAGCGTGACGCTGCCCACCTCATCGGCGCTCAGCAGCTCGTCGCCACCGTCGTCGAAGGCAATGCTGTTGCTGCCATCGCCATCGGACGGACCGGTGGTGTCGACAGTGATCGCTTCCGTGACCACGGTCTCATTCCCCGCGGCATCGGTAGCGGTCACCGTGATCTCGGTATCACCCTCCGGCAGTGCCGCCAGGGTGTCGTCGGCCAGACTCCAGCTACCGTCACCGTTGTTGGTGGCGTCGTAGTCGGTGCCACCCACGCTCACCGTGATGGTGGCCGCGGGGTCGTCCACCGTGCCGCTCAGGGCCGGCGTGGTGTCGTTGGTGGTGAGCGGATCCAGTGCCACCGTCGGTGCCGTGGCATCGAGGCTGGTGGTGTCGGTGATGGTGCCGCTGTTGCCGGCGGCGTCCGTAAC
Source organism: Halomonas huangheensis (assembly GCF_001431725.1). NCBI lineage: Bacteria > Pseudomonadati > Pseudomonadota > Gammaproteobacteria > Oceanospirillales > Halomonadaceae > Halomonas > Halomonas huangheensis. The sequence continues at coordinate 3,329,060 of NZ_CP013106.1, forward strand.
CTCCGCCGTCACCGTGATCTCGCCATCGGCAAGGCCACTCAGGTCCTGACCGGCGACCGTCACCGCACCCGCGCCACCCACCGTGATATCGGCGGCCGCGACGGTGATCTCAGTCGTACCATCGCTGATGATCAGGCTGGTAATGCTGCTGCCCGCCTCCAGTTGACCGCTCAGCGTGACGCTGCCCACCTCATCGGCACTCAGCAGCTCGTCGCCACCGTCGTTGAAGGCAATGCTGTTGCTGCCATCGCCATCGGACGGACCGGTGGTGTCGACAGTGATCGCTTCCGTGACCACGGTCTCATTCCCCGCGGCATCGGTAGCGGTCACCGTGATCTCGGTATCACCCTCCGGCAGTGCCGCCAGGGTGTCGTCGGCCAGACTCCAGCTACCGTCACCGTTGTTGGTGGCGTCGTAGTCGGTGCCACCCACGCTCACCGTGATGGTGGCCTCGGCATCGTCCACCGTGCCGCTCAGGGCTGGCGTGGTGTCGTTGGTGGTGAGCGGATCCAGTGCCACCGTCGGTGCCGTGGCATCCAGGCTGGTGGTGTCGGTGATGGTGCCGCTGTTGCCGGCCGCATCGCTGACGGTCGCGGTGACGGTCAACTCGCCGTCCGCCAGGCTACTGAGATCCTGGCCAACAACACTGACCACACCGTCTGCATCGACACTGATATCTGCGGCATCCACCGTGATGGTGTCGGTGCCATCGCTGATCGCCAGAGCGGTAATGCTGCTGCCCGCCTCCAGTTGACCGCTCAGCGTGACGCTGCCCACCTCATCGGCGCTCAGCAGCTCGTCGCCACCGTCGTCGAAGGCAATGCTGTTGCTGCCATCGCCATCGGACGGACCGCTGGTGTCCACGCTCACTGTCGCGTCCACTGCTGTTTCATTACCGGCCGCATCGGTGGCCGTCACGGTAATGGTGTTATCCCCTTCCGACAGTGCCGCCAGGATATCGTCGGCCAGACTCCAGCTACCGTCACCGTTGTTGGTGGCGTCGTAGTCGGTGCCATCCACGGTCACCGTAATGGTGGCCGCGGGATCATCCACCGTGCCGCTCAGGGCCGGCGTGGTGTCGTTGGTGGTGAGCGGATCCAGTGCCACCGTCGGTGCCGTGGCATCCAGGCTGGTGGTGTCGGTGATGGTGCCGCTGTTGCCGGCGGCATCGCTGACGGTCGCGGTGACGGTCAACTCGCCGTCCGCCAGACTACTGAGATCCTGGCCAACAACACTGACCACACCGTCTGCATCGACACTGATATCCGCGGCATCCACCGTGATGGTGTCGGTGCCATCGCTGATCGCCAGAGCGGTAATGCTGCTGCCCGCCTCCAGTTGACCACTCAGCGTGACGCTGCCCACCTCATCGGCGCTCAGCAGCTCGTCGCCACCGTCGTCGAAGGCAATGCTGTTGCTGCCATCGCCATCGGACGGACCGGTGGTGTCCACGCTCACTGTCGCGTCCACGGCTGTTTCATTACCGGCCGCATCGGTGGCCGTCACGGTAATGGTGTTATCCCCTTCCGACAGTGCCGCCAGGGTATCGTCGGCCAGACTCCAGCTGCCGTCACCGTTGTTGGTGGCGTCGTAGTCGGTGCCATCCACGGTCACTGTAATGGTGGCCGCGGGATCGTCCACCGTGCCGCTCAGGGCCGGCGTGGTGTCGTTGGTGGTAAGCGGATCCAGTGCCACCGTCGGTGCCGTGGCATCGAGGCTGGTGGTATCGGTGAGGGTGCCGCTGTTGCCGGCGGCGTCCGTAACCTCCGCCGTCACCGTGATCTCGCCATCGGCAAGGCCGGACAGGTCCTGACCGGTGACCGTTACGACGCCAGCGTCACTAACCGTGATATCCGCGGCATCCACCGTGATGGTGTCGGTGCCATCGCTGATCACCAGAGCGGTAATGCTGCTGCCCGCCTCCAGTTGACCACTCAGCGTGACGCTGCCCACCTCATCGGCGCTCAGCAGCTCATCACCACCGTCGTCGAAGGCAATGCTGTTGCTGCCATCGCCATCGGACGGACCGGTGGTGTCCACGCTCACTGTCGCGTCCACGGCTGTTTCATTACCGGCCGCATCGGTGGCCGTCACGGTAATGGTGTTATCCCCTTCCGGCAGTGCCGCCAGGGTATCGTCGGCCAGACTCCAGCTACCGTCACCGTTGTTGGTGGCGTCGTAGTCGGTGCCATCCACGGTCACCGTAATGGTGGCCGCGGGATCGTCCACCGTGCCGCTCAGGGCCGGCGTGGTGTCGTTGGTGGTAAGCGGATCCAGTGCCACCGTCGGTGCCGTGGCATCCAGACTGGTGGTGTCGGTAATGGTGCCGCTGTTGCCGGCCGCATCGCTGACGGTCGCGGTGACGGTCAACTCGCCGTCCGCCAGGCTACTGAGATCCTGGCCAACAACACTGACCACACCGTCTGCATCGACACTGATATCTGCGGCATCCACCGTGATGGTGTCGGTGCCATCGCTGATCGCCAGAGCGGTAATGCTGCTGCCCGCCTCCAGTTGACCGCTCAGCGTGACGCTGCCCACCTCATCGGCACTCAGCAGCTCATCGCCACCGTCGTCGAAGGCAATGCTGTTGCTGCCATCGCCATCGGACGGACCGGTGGTGTCCACGCTCACTGTCGCGTCCACGGCTGTTTCATTACCGGCCGCATCGGTGGCCGTCACGGTAATGGTGTTATCCCCTTCCGACAGTGCCGCCAGGGTATCGTCGGCCAGACTCCAGCTGCCGTCACCGTTGTTGGTGGCGTCGTAGTCGGTGCCATCCACGGTCACTGTAATGGTGGCCGCGGGATCGTCCACCGTGCCGCTCAGGGCCGGCGTGGTGTCGTTGGTGGTAAGCGGATCCAGTGCCACCGTCGGTGCCGTGGCATCCAGACTGGTGGTGTCGGTAATGGTGCCGCTGTTGCCGGCCGCATCGCTGACGGTCGCGGTGACGGTCAACTCGCCGTCCGCCAGACTACTGAGATCCTGGCCAACAACACTGACCACACCGTCTGCATCGACACTGATATCCGCGGCATCCACCGTGATGGTGTCGGTGCCATCGCTGATCGCCAGAGCGGTAATGCTGCTGCCCGCCTCCAGTTGACCACTCAGCGTGACGCTGCCCACCTCATCGGCGCTCAGCAGCTCGTCGCCACCGTCGTCGAAGGCAATGCTGTTGCTGCCATCGCCATCGGACGGACCGGTGGTGTCGACAGTGATCGCGCCGAGGGAAGCTGTATCACTGGTGTTACCCGCTACATCGACCTGACGCACCTGCACAACACCATCCGCGTAGACGTCTTCCGGCAACGCAAAGCTATCGCCTGCCCCTGTCTCCCAGGTCGTACCACCGTCGGTGGTATATTCCCAAGTAGCGTCCGGCTCGAGACCCGACACCGTTACCACGCCCTCACTGGTGATGCCATCGCCATCCACGCCGGTGTCGTTGCTCAAGGCAATGGTCGGCGCAGCTGGCAGCGTCGCATCGACCTCAACGGCACCGAGCGACGCAGTGTCACCTACGTTACCCGCAGCATCGGTCTGGCGCACCTGCACAGCACCATCAGCGTAGACACCTTCCGGTAACGCAAAGCTGTCGCCTGATCCAGCCGCCCAGGTCGTACCACCGTCGGTGGTGTATTCCCAAGTGGTGTCCGACTCAAGGCCCGACACCGCTACCGCACCCTCACTGGTGATGCCATCGCCATCCACGCCGGTGTCGCTGATCAAGGCAATAGTAGGAGCATCGGGAGACACAGTATCAACGTTCAACTCGAATGCGGCGCTGGTATCACTGACATTACCCGCACTATCTGTTGCAGTGGCAGTAAAGCTGTAGTCGCCATCCGCCAGCGCAGCATCGGGTGTATAACTCCAGTTGCCGCTGGCATCAGCAATCACAGTGCCCAACGACACGCCGTTCTGGAAAATCTCCACAGTACTGCCGGCTTCCCCGCTTCCCTGCAGCTCTGGCTGGTTATCGTTGGTGCTGTCTCCACTTGCCAGGTCGCCCTGTACCGGATCAACGTCGTCAACAGCAGAAATGACCGGTACGGCAGGAGGCGTGGTATCCACAAGATCCGCGTCGGTGACGATGGTGGTCGGATCACTGATGTTGCCTGCTTCATCCGTAGCCGTGACCGATACCTCGGTTTCATCCGCCAGCGCCGGATCCAGTGCCACACTCCAGTTCCCTTCCGGATCAGCGCTAGTGGTGTAATCCGGCGTGCCGTCTCCATCGACGTCGATGTCAACCGTGCTGCCCGCTTCCGCAGTCCCCGTCAGCAGCGTACCGTCGCTCTCATTAACCACCGGCGCATCAGGGGCCGTGGTATCTGGCGCCGTGGCCGCAGTCGGGTCAGACTCGTTGCCTGCACCGTCGGTCTGCACCACCTCCAGTGCTTCGCCATTGGTCTGCGCCGGATCCACATCCACCGCGAACTGGCCGTCATCACCCACGGTGCCACTGCCGATCGCCGCACCATCAGGATCGGTCACCGTGACGGTTGCACCAGGCTCACCTTCGCCGGTCACAACGGTACCGTCGTCATTAACCGCTACATTAGCGGGCGCATCGGGGGCCGTGGTGTCAGGTGCAGCGACATTAGTCGGGTCGGACTCATTGCCGGCGCCGTCTGTCTGCACCGCCTCCAGTGCTTCGCCATTGGTCTGCGCCGGATCCACATCCACCGCGAACTGGCCGTCATCACCCACGGTGCCACTGCCGATCGCCGCACCATCAGGATCGGTCACCGTGACGGTTGCACCAGGCTCACCTTCGCCGGTCACAACGGTACCGTCGTCATTAACCGCTACATTAGCGGGCGCATCGGGGGCCGTGGTGTCAGGTGCAGCGACATTAGTCGGGTCGGACTCATTGCCGGCGCCGTCTGTCTGCACCACCTCCAGTGCTTCGCCATTGGTCTGCGCCGGATCCACATCCACCGCGAACTGGCCGTCATCACCCACGGTGCCACTGCCGATCGCCGCACCATCAGGATCGGTCACTGTGACGGTTGCACCAGGCTCACCTTCGCCGGTCACAACGGTACCGTCGTCATTAACCGCTACATTAGCGGGCGCATCGGGGGCCGTGGTGTCAGGTGCGGTGACATTGGTCGGATCGGACTCGTTGCCTGCCGGGTCAGCCTGCACCACTTCCAGTGCTTCGCCGTTGGTCTGCGCCGGATCCACGTCCACCGCGAACTGACCATCATCACCCGCCGTGCCTTCCCCAACCACATTGCCATCAGCGTCAGTCACGGTGACCGTGGCGCCGGGCTCACCCTCGCCAGTCACAACGGTACCGTCGTCATTGACCGCCACATTGGCGGGTGCATCGGGCGCCGTGGTGTCAGGTGCGGTGACATTGGTCGGATCGGACTCGTTGCCCGCCGGGTCAGCCTGCACCACTTCCAGTGCTTCGCCGTTGGTCTGCGCCGGATCCACGTCCACCGCGAACTGACCATCATCACCCGCCGTGCCTTCCCCAATCACATTGCCATCAGCGTCAGTCACGGTGACCGTGGCGCCGGGCTCACCCTCGCCAGTCACAACGGTACCGTCGTCATTGACCGCCACATTGGCGGGTGCATCGGGGGCAGTGGTGTCCGGAGCGGTGACATTGGTCGGATCGGACTCGTTGCCTGCCGGGTCAGCCTGCACCACCTCCAGTGCTTCGCCGTTGGTCTGCGCCGGGTCCACATCCACCGCAAACTGACCATCATCACCCGCCGTGCCTTCCCCAATCACATTGCCATCAGCGTCAGTCACGGTGACCGTGGCGCCGGGCTCACCCTCGCCAGTCACAACGGTACCGTCGTCATTGACCGCCACATTGGCGGGTGCATCGGGGGCAGTGGTGTCCGGAGCGGTGGCTGTTGCCGGGTCAGATATGTTTCCTGCCGCATCGGCCTGCACGACCTCCAGTGCTTCGCCGTTGGTCTGCGACGGATCCACGTCCACCGCGAACTGACCGTCATCGCCCACAGTGCCGCTACCGATCACCGCACCATCAGAGTCGGTCACTGTGACCGTGGCACCTGGCTCACCTTCGCCAGTCACAACGGTGCCGTCGTCATTGACCGCGACTTCAGTTGGAGTACTCGGTGCAGCCGTGTCGATCGTCAGTTCAAATGCAGCACTGGTATCACTGACGTTGCCTGCGTCATCTGTTGCCGTAGCGGTAAAGCTGTAGTCGCCATCCGCCAGTTCCGTAGCCGGTGTATAACTCCAGTTACCGCTGGCATCAGCGGTAACAGTGCCCAGCGATGTACCGTTCTGGAAGATCTCCACGGTACTGTCGGCTTCGGCCGTGCCCATCAAGGTCGGTAGGGTATCGTTAGTGCTGTCCCCAGTTGCCAGGTCGCCCTGTACCGGATCAACGTCGTCAACAGCAGAAATGACCGGTACGGCAGGAGGCGTGGTATCCACAAGATCCGCGTCGGTGACGATGGTGGTCGGATCACTGATGTTGCCTGCTTCATCCGTAGCCGTGACCGATACCTCGGTTTCATCCGCCAGCGCCGGATCCAGTGCCACACTCCAGTTCCCTTCCGGATCAGCGCTAGTGCTGTAATCCGGCGTGCCGTCTCCATCGACGTCGATGTCAACCGTGCTGCCCGCTTCCGCAGTCCCCGTCAGCAGCGTACCGTCGCTCTCATTAACCACCGGCGCATCAGGGGCCGTGGTATCTGGCGCCGTGGCCGCAGTCGGGTCAGACTCGTTGCCTGCACCGTCGGTCTGCACCACCTCCAGTGCTTCGCCATTGGTCTGCGCCGGATCCACATCCACCGCGAACTGGCCGTCATCACCCACGGTGCCACTGCCGATCGCCGCACCATCAGGATCGGTCACCGTGACGGTTGCACCAGGCTCACCTTCGCCGGTCACAACGGTACCGTCGTCATTAACCGCTACATTAGCGGGCGCATCGGGGGCCGTGGTGTCAGGTGCAGCGACATTAGTCGGGTCGGACTCATTACCAGCGCCGTCTGTCTGCACCACCTCCAGTGCTTCGCCATTGGTCTGCGCCGGATCCACATCCACCGCGAACTGACCATCATCACCCGCCGCGCCTTCCCCAATCACATTGCCATCAGGGTCGGTCACCGTGACCGTGGCACCAGGCTCACCTTCGCCGGTCACAACGGTGCCGTCGTCATTGACCGCTACATTGGTGGGTGCATCGGGGGCGGTGGTATCCGGGGTCGGGGCCGTGGCCGTCGCCGGGTCGGATGTATTGCCTGCCGCATCAGCCTGCACCACCTCCAGTGCTTCGCCGTTGGTTTGCGGAGGGGCCACGTCCACAGTGAACTGACCATCATCGCCCACGGTGCCGCTACCGATCACCGTACCATCCGGGTTGGTCACGCTGACCGTGGCACCAGGCTCACCCTCGCCAGTCACGGCGGTGCCATCGTCATTGACCGCGACTTCAGCTGGAGTCCCCGGCGCAGCCGTGTCAATCGTCAGTTCAAATGTATCACTGGGATCACTGACGTTACCTGCGACATCCGTTGCGGTGGCAGTAAAGCTGTATGTGTTATCAGTCAACCCAGCTACCGGTGTGTAATTCCAGTTGCCGCTGGCATCAGCGATTGCAGTGCCTATTGAAGTGCCGTCCTGGAAAATCTCCACCGTGCTGCCAGCTTCAGCCGAGCCGGTCAAGGTCGGCTGGGTATCGTTGGTGCTGTCACCACTCTCCAGATTGCCCTGTACCGGATCTACATCGTCAACGGCAGAAATGATCGGTGCAGTAGGAGGCGTGGTATCCGCAAGATCGGCATCGGTAGTGATGGTTGCAGGACCACTGGTGTTGCCCGCCTCATCGGAGGCCGTGACCGATACTTCAGTACCATCCGGCAGTGCCGGATCCAGTGCCACACTCCAGCTACCATCCACATCAGCAATCACCGTGTTATCCGGCGTGCCGTCTCCATTGACATCAATATCGATCGTGCTGCCGGCTTCTGCGGTACCCGTCAGCAACGCACCATCGCTGTCATTAACCACCGGCGCGTCGGGCGCTGTGGCATCCAGAGTAGTGGTATCAGTAACCGAAATGGGATCGCCAGCCGAATTTGTCCCTTCCGCCGTGACGGTGATCTCTCCATCGGCCAGGCTGCTCAAGTCCTGCCCCGCGATGGTAACAACACCATCCGCATCGATATTGATATCTGCCACCGCCACAACGATGTCAGTGGTGCCGTCACTGATGGTGATCGAGTCAAAGACACTCCCCGAGTCCAATTGACCACTGAGAGTCACGCTGGTTGCTTCCTCTGCATTCAGCAGAGAGTCATCAAAACCAATACTACTGTCACCCGGAGGCGTGGTTGGGTCGACCTCGATGATGAGATCAACGGTTCCTGCATTCCCGGCAGGATCGGTAGCCGTCACGGTGATGATGACAGCCTCATCGCCCGGCAGGACAGCACTTAGGCTATCGTCCGGCTGAGTCCAGGTGCCATCACCGTTGTTGATTGCGGTATATTCCGTACCATTGACCGTGACCGTGATCACCGCTTCAGGATCATCCACAGTACCGGTCAGGCCATCGACCCCATCGCTGACGCTACCTGAGTCCAGGTCCACAACAGGTGCAGTAGTGTCGATCGCCAGCTCAAAGGCTGTACTGATGTCACTGACGTTGCCTGCGCCATCCGTTGCCGTAGCAGTAAAGCTGTAAGAGCCATCCACCAGTTCCGTAGCCGGTGTATAACTCCAGTTGCCGCTGGCATCAGCGGTAACAGTGCCCAGCGATGTACCGTTCTGGAAGATCTCCACGGTACTGCCAGCTTCGGCAGTCCCCATCAAGGTCGGCAGAGTATCGTTGGTACTGTCGCCACTCTCCAGGCTGCCCTGCACCGGGTCGACGTCGTCCAGAGCGGAAATGACCGGTACGGCAGGAGGCGTGGTATCCACAAGATCCGCGTCGGTGACGATGATGGTCGGATCACTGATGTTGCCTGCTTCATCCGTAGCCGTGACCGATACCTCGGTTTCATCCGCCAGCGCCGGATCCAGTGCCACACTCCAGTTCCCTTCCGGATCAGCGCTAGTGCTGTAATCCGGCGTGCCGTCTCCATCGATGTCGATGTCAACCGTGCTGCCCGCTTCCGCAGTACCCGTCAGCAGCGTACCGTCGCTCTCATTAACCACCGGCGCATCAGGGGCCGTGGTATCTGGCGCCGTGGCCGCAGTCGGATCAGACTCGTTGCCTGCACCGTCGGTCTGCACCACCTCCAGTGCTTCGCCATTGGTCTGCGCCGGATCCACGTCCACCGTGAACTGCCCATCTTCAGTAACAGTAGCTTCCCCAATCACATTGCCATCAGGGTCGGTAACGCTGACCGTCGCTCCCGGCTCACCGGTACCAGTCACGATGGAGCCATCGTCACTCACTGTGACGTCGGAAGGCGCATCAGGTGCCGTGGTATCAGGTGCAATGACATTGGTTGGCTCGGACTCGTTGCCCGCAGCGTCAGCCTGTACGACTTCCAGTGATTCGCCATCGGTCTGCGCAGGGTCCACGTCCACTGCGAACTGACCATCATCGCCTACCGTGGCTTCCCCAATCACATTGCCATCAGGATCAGTTACGGTAACAGTGGCACCCGGTTCACCACCGCCAGTCACGGTGGTGCCATCATCACTCACGGTAACGTTGGAGGGCGCATCAGGAGCAGTAGTATCGGGGTCTCCGGGAGCATCAGTATCGGGGGCTGTGACATTGGTCGGCTCAGACTCGTTGCCCGCAGCATCGGTCTGTACGACTTCCAGCGATTCGCCATCAGTCTGTGCAGGATCCACGTCCACCGTAAACTGACCATCATCGTCAACCGTGCCATCACCAACCACATTGCCATCCGGGTCGGTCACGGTGACGGTTGCACCCGGTTCACCACCGCCAGTCACGGTGGTGCCATCATCACTCACAGCAACGTCGGTAGGCGCATCAGGTGCCGTAGTATCGGGGGCTGTAACATTGGTCGGCTCAGACTCGTTGCCCGCAGCATCGGTTTGTACGACTTCCAGCGATTCGCCATCAGTCTGTGCAGGATCCACGTCCACCGCGAACTGACCATCGTCACCAACTGTGCCTTCACCGACTACATTGCCATCCGAGTCGGTCACTGTAACGGTGGCACCCGGCTCACCACCTCCAGTCACGGTGGTGCCATCATCACTCACGGTAACGTCGGTAGGTGCATCAGGAGCCGTGGTATCGGGTGCTGTGACGTTGGTTGGTTCGGACTCGTTGCCCGCCTCGTCTGTCACCACCACTTCCAGTGATTCGCCATCGGTCTGCGGAGGATCCACGTCCACCGTGAACTGACCATCGTCACCAACTGTGCCTTCACCAACCACGTTGCCATCTGGGTCAGTCACGGTGACGACCGTGCCAGGCTCGCCTCGTCCAGTCACAGTAGTACCGTCATCACTTACATCGACGTCGGTGGGCGCGTCCGGGGCAATCGTGTCTACACCACCAGAACCATTATCATCATCGCTACCACTACCACCGCTACTGCCTGCAGACGCCACTCCAGCAATAAGGCCAGCCGCCCCCACACCACCGAGAATTGCCCAACCCGCGCTTTTATCAGACTCCGACTCGGCACCCGTCACCATGCCGAAATCAGCCATCTCACCCTGTGGGATATACTCTGCCGCAACAATGCCACCATCCGCCGCCGGCTGCAGTTGCGCCCAGACTATCTCGCCATTCTCATCCACCAGATAGAGTTCGCTGGTGCCAGCGCCACTATCTGCATAGAAATCAATGATTTTGATCGACCGGCCATCTACGGTCTCGATAACAAGGTCACTTCCATCCCTGGATAACTGCTGAATATCCTCAGGAGCCATGTCCAACAAGATTTTCGAGGGTTCCTGAACCGCCACGTCTCCGACCAAAGTCCAAGAAGCGGCTTCACTAAACTCAGTATTCAGCTGCGTAACTTTGACATCCATCCCTTATGTCCCCTTATTATAACGTCTTTTATCGAAAGCATTGATCCCAAGAATAAAACCGTCATCTTCCATGCACTTAAGGAATAGCTTATGCACCAGATATAAATAGTTCCAGTAATAATTAAGCCCACACACAATACATTAAAAAAAATACCAAAATTTCCCAAAAAGTAACTTTCAATTACATTAATGAAAAAATTATAACCACACTTATATTCAGACATCTGCTACGGCGAGAACCACAGTGCAACACACTCCACCATACTTATCTGCATCACCACATAGGCTGATGACAGGCCCTGCTCACTCGTCGACAGCACAGCTGACACTTCTTCAACAGCAGAGATACCGCAAACGGAAAGGCGGCAAAAGGACAAGCGACACTGATTCAAATTACAAAAAATATTTAAAATTAAAACAAAAAATATATTTACACATCAAAAACACTGTCCTGCGAATAAAGAAACATTGTCTGACAAATCACCCCCAAAAACACAGACCAACATAATCCTTGAAAAAACAAGTTAAACCTCACCATCTACAACAACACCTCACTCGTTCATAATTAGAACTACGACTAGCAAAGGTGGATAACGTCTCCCGCACTGAAAACCACTCCACATTCTGACGATGGAAAATATAAATACCACCTCAACGCTCCTGTCTATTTTTTGCGAAAACCCTCAGCAACCAGTGATTAAAAATCTCAGAAACAAGCAGCAAAGGTGCATCTAATACTCATGAAAACACACTGCTGAAACCACCGCTGCACGGGACTTATGCCTCTCAAACCAGGCATCAGATTGCTGCCCATAGGTCAGCATGATTCATAACACTATGCACTGGGTATTCACTAAGCCTTCTTTTGCGCATGGCCTTCTTGTGTCCAACAGGTTTCGAGCCTGGTTAACACTTTGTTCGGGATCAGTATCAGGCAATACACATGCATCTATTGCAGGGCACAGAGCTGCAGAAAATCACTGATTGGTAGGTGATTCACACCCACTGGACGAGTGTGATGAAAATCGATGGCCAAAGCCTATGAGGGACAGCAAACCAGCCTCATTGGCACGAGTACTGACCGATGGAGCGAAGCTGCCGGAGAAACCGGCTACAGATGTATGCTTCATCTGAAATTCCGGCTTCCTCCGGCAGGTTTTCCGAAAGGAAGATTCTTGCGAGGTAGGAAATGTATCGGTGGTACAGACTCTAGAGCGTAATCTGGCGTCCGCCCTTGATCACCGCTTTCAGGGTCTTCTCGGGATATTCCAGCACCCCCAGGTCCTCATCCGGACAACCATCCCACAAGGCCAGATCGGCCAGAGCGCCCGGCTGGATCACCCCCAGGCTTCCTTCCCGATCAAGCAAACGTGCATTGACCGATGTTGCCTGCCGGAGCACCTCAACCGGCGTGAACGCCTCACCACGCAGGGCGAACTCACGCATCTGGTAACGCTGCATATCACCGAGAAGATCGCTGCCAAGCCCGACCTGAACACCGGTGTCGCGCAGCAACTCCAGCGCATCAAGGCCTTGTTGGCGAACATCCTCGACCTTGGCGCAACTGACTTCCGGCAGCCCCATCTCGCGACCATGCTTTGCCAGAGCTTCGTAGGTGCTCACCGTCGGCACGATAAAGGCGTCCTTCTGCCTGGCCAGCTCACAGCTCTCACGGTCTATCAGGTTGGCATGTTCGATGGAACGTACCCCGTATTCCAGGCAACGCGAGATCGCCTCAGGGATATAGGCATGCGCCAGGCAGTACTTGCCCCAGGCATTGGCCTCCCAGACGATGGCGCGAATCTCGGCCTCGGTGTACTGCAGGACATCGATTGGATCCGACGGTGATGCTACCCCGCCCCCAGCCATGATCTTGATATGGTGAGCGCCTCGGCGCAGTTCATCACGGGCCGCATGCTGGACATTCTCGACCCCGTCTGCGATGCGCGAGATGCTGGTCGATGCGCCACAGCCGCATATACAGCCACCCTCGAAAGGCGTCCAGTCACCATGGCCACCAGTCTGGCTCAACGCCTTGCCGCAATAGAACAGTCGCGGCCCATCGATCAGCCCTTCCTCAATCGCCTGGGCAAGCCCATAGTCTGCGCCCGCAGCATCCCGCACGCTGGTAAAGCCACGACGTAACATGGCGCGCAGCGAGTGATGGGCAAACTGCGCCACATAAGACGGTGCCATCAAGTCGACCTGACGCAAACTGGCATGGGCGGCGAGAACATGAACATGTGCGTCGATCAGCCCTGGGGTCAGCGTCGCCCCCTTCGCATCAATGACCTCGGCGGACGCAGCACTCTCCCGCCCACTGGCCACAGCGTGGATCCTGCCATCCTCGACCATCACGCTCTGGTCATCCTTGACGGTATCGTTGACACCATCGAACACACGGCAATTATTGATGATCAACATTGCAGACTCCTTTTTGCGGTTGTGTCTGAAGACGATTGCTCCGGAATTACTGTGACGCCTCAGCACGCTGATTGCTTGACGGACTCAGCAGGCTGACGACGACCAGCATCAATGTCGCCAGGGGCATCGCTACCAGCACGCTGTTCCAGCCCAGAGGTTTGCCCAGGGCGATCTCCCAGATCAGAGTGACGATGCAGCCGGTCAGCATCCCGGCCAATCCGCCCCAGGCCGTGGCACGCTTCCACAACAACGCCGCCAGCAATGCGGGGGTAATCGCTGCGCCATACATACCGTAGGAATACATCTGAATCGCCAGCACGCTGGGGAAGAAGGCACCAAGTACATAGGCGCCAACGCCAAGCCCGGCAACACTGATACGGTTGAAGCCCAGACGTTTGTTTTCGGGGATCTTCGCGCCGAACAAACCGCCAACGATGTCTTGAGTCAGGTTCGCCGATGCCGACAGCAGATAAGAGTTACCAGTGGTCAGAATCAGCGCGACCACCGACGACAGCAGGAACGCACCGAGGAGGCCAGGCAGCCCCTGCTCGGCCATTACCAACATGGCAGTATCCGGATTGATATCCGGGAACATCACGCGTGCGCTGCAGACCAGGATCACGATCATGGTAATGCTGATCACGCCGCTTACCAGGAAGCCCATGGCTGAGCGTTTCGCCGTACGACCGTCAGTCGCTGCAGCAAAGCGCTGGAACAGATTCTGATCTCCCAGCAGCAACAGAAACAGCGGCAGGAAGAAGCCTATCGCCTGCCACAGGCTGAGACCACCAGTCCAACTCTGTTGCTCAGTCGGCAAGGCGGTATACATCGCAGATAGCCCACCCAGTTGGCTGAGTACCAGCGGCACACCTATCGCCATGCTGACGAAGATGATCAGGGCACTGATGAAATCAGTGTAAGCCACTGATACCAGCCCACCCAACGTAGCCAGTATGGTGATGATCACCGCGGAAATCAGTGTGCCCTGCCATGCAGGAATGTCGAAGGCCAGGTGCAGTGCGTAGCCACCGCCAATGAACTGATAGGAAACGATGCCGATATAGGCCAGCAGGATGATAATCGAGGCCACAGTACGTGCATGGCGACCATAGCGCCGCTCGATCAACTCAGGGATGGTGGTTGCCTCGGACTCACGAATACGTTTGGCAAGGAACAGATACATCGCCATCGCCCCGAGTGGCGTCCCGGCGAAGAAGAATACCGCCGCGCCAGGGCCATTCTGGAACACAAAGCTGGCCCCGCCGATCACCGATCCCGAGCCGACAAAGGTCGCCAGCAGAGTTCCGGTCAGGACGAAGAAGGGCAATGAACGTCCCGCCACCAGAAAGTCGGTGTCATTACGGACCTTGCGTTTCGAAAAGTAGATTCCTGCAAGGACCATCAACACCATATAGAGCAAGAGTACTGTTGCATACATCGGACATGCCTCCCCTGGAGGTTGTAGTTATTGGCAATGGTTGTGCTGTGTTGTGTGATTCAAGATGTGTGATGACAGCTGTGTTGTGGGGGTGGTATCGACTCGATAGCCGCTTCAGCGCGCCAGCTGCTGCGCGAGAATTTCCTTCCATGTCGTGAGGAGTTCGTTGAAGTAGGAGCGGTCTTCACGGAAGACGCTTTGTGTCCCCATGCCGCGCAGCAGATTCATGGTCAGGTTCATCAAGGCCTGAGCACGTTCAGGCGCCAGCTCAGGAAAGAGCTGCTGCCAGATGTCATTCAGTCGGATATGAAAGTGCCGTACCAGCGGTACCAACGCAGACTTGAACTCTGCTTCGTGACGCGCCTTCAAGACGATTTCCAGCGTCACCATGTACAGCTGGCCACTCATGATTCGCCAGATTTCATCGAGGCAGTCATCGACACTCATGCGACCGGCATGCACATCGTTCACCGCGACCTGTAGCGTCTCGACGAACTCGGCCAACAATACCTCCATGGCCAGAGTGATCAGCTCATCCTTGTTGGAGAAGTGGTGGGTCAGCGCGCCCTTGGAAACATCGGCTTCGCTCGCCACTCTGGCGAGGCTGAGATTATGGAAACCATCACGTTCCAGACAGATCAGAGAGGCTCGCAGAATCTTCTCGCGAGTGGCCTGGCTTTTCTGTTGCTGCCATTTCATGGGCATTTCACCGGCGGTCTTGTTGTATTGAGTCAACCGTTTTGATGTCTCAACATAACGCCTTATAAAAAAACCGTCTAGTCTGTTTTTTTAAAATCCACGCATCCCAAGCGCCTTCCACTGGTGCTCACATGGGAGCGCACGCTCCGCTTCACGCCCCCTACTGGGGTCAAGCCTGACGAACGCCAGGTCGAACCAGCGCCATCATCCTTGCCATGCTCTGACAATCTTGCCTTGACAGGCTGCTCTTGAACTCCTATTGATATATTTATTCGTATAAATACAACAAATGAAGCATTGCCAGTCTGTTCTCGCCCGATGGCAGCCGTTATCGGGAAGTGCCCCGCCCCACCAAATCAAAGCACTCAATAAAAACAAGGGAGAATCTACGATGCGCAAGACCTTCACTACCCGAAAGCTGGTTATCTACGGAGGCCTGCTACTCGGCTTCATCATGCTGGAAAGCCCGCTGATCCTCGTCGCCAACCAGGTGGAGCCCATGATCATGGGGGTCCCCTTCCTGTTCGTCTGGAACCTGGTCTGGTGGGCCTTCCTCACGGTCCTGTTTCTGGTGGCCTATCTCACCAACTGGGGCAGTAAGTCCGTGTCCCGCTCACGGCGCGACGACTGAGGAGACCAACCATGACCGGAAGTATTCTGATAATCGCCGCCTTCATGATCATCCCGTTGATTGTCGGGCTGGTCTCCTCACGGCAGTCCCAGGGCACCAGTGAGGATTTCTTTGTACAGGGTCGAGCCATGGGCAGTGTTGCCGTGTTCTTCACGGTGGCTGCCACCTGGTGGAGTGCCTTCGCTTTTCTTGGTTCCAATGCCACCTTCTACACCAGTGGCCCGGTGTATCTGACCGCGCTGGCCTGGAATCTGCTGTTCGGCTTCATGTACTACTGGATCGGCAAGCGCGTCTGGTATCTGGGCAAACGCTTCAACTATCTGACGCCATCCGACCTGCTGGGCGACTTCTACAACAGTGAAGCCCTGCGGGTACTGGTTGCCGTCATCACCCTGGTATTCACCGTTCCCTACCTGCAGATTCAGCTCACCGGTGGCGCCTATCTCATCGAGGTCGCCTCGGGTGGTGTCGTCCCCTTCTGGCTGGCGGCATTGCTGTTCTACTTCATCATCATCGTCTACGTCTGGGTCGGAGGCATTCGAGCCATTGCCTGGACCGATGTCATCTACGGCGCGCTACTGTTCTTCGGCATGATGTTCGCGGGGTACTACATCTCCAGCCATGTTGGCGGGCCTACTGAGCTGTTTGCTCGGCTGGCTTCGACATCGCCACAGCACCTGACCATGCCTGGCCCCAACGGCAACATGGGATACGGCATGTGGTTCTCGCTGTTCATGATCGTCGCCATCGGCGCCTTCATGGGGCCGCAGATATGGTTGCGTATGTACTCGGTCAAGAGCGGTCGGTTATTCAACCTCATGCCCTTCCTGCTTGGGCTCGCTGCCTTTGCCTACTTTGGTTCAGTACTGACCGGCTACACCGGCGTGCTGCTCGAACCGAGTCTGGAAAATGCCGATCAGGTGCTGCCGGTAATGCTGATGAACTACGCCCCTTACCTGCTGGCATCACTGATCATGGCAGCAGGTGCCGCCGCCGCGATGTCGACCGCCAACTCCCAGATCCATGCCGTCTCGACAGTGGTGACGATGGATATCTATCAGCGCTATGTGAACCGCGATGCCAGTCAGTCACGCATTGTCCTCGTTGGGCGGCTGTCGCTGGTCGGCTTCTCGTTGGCTGCCTATATCCTGGCGCTTACGGTACCGGGGTTGCTGGTTACGATCGGTATTGCTGCTCTCGCGGGCACCGCTCAATTGATCGTGCCGACCATCGGTGCCATCACCTGGCGCCGTGCTCATCCCATGGCCGCCTTCTGGGGGTTGATCGGCGGTACCGCCTGTGTGCTGTGGCTGACCTACGGCGCCAGCGTCAGCAACCCACTGGGACTACATGCCGGCATCTGGGGCTTGATCCTCAACTCCGGTCTATTTGTCGTCCTCAGCCTCGCCCTGAAACGGCACGACCAGGACGTGGTGGATCGGTTTGCCGATGCACGCGCGGACTACACCGCGGAGTACCATCCTGAGCAATGTGATGGCGAGTCGAGTACTTTCCGTCGCACCAGCCAGGCACAGTAACTCTCGACAGATAACTCTCGACAGATAACTCTCAAAAGTAACTCTCGAAAAGTAACCCGCGACTCGGGGCCCGACACTCGGGCCCCATCCTCAAGGAGCAACATATGGTCCAGACGCCTTCTCCACGGCGCCGTCAGAAACTCGCTGAATTGATCAGTGATGACATCAAGCGCTGGATCGCCACCGAGGGAATGGTGGAAGGCGACCGCCTGCCCAATGAGCGCACGCTGATGGAGCTGTACGGTTGTGCCAAGGGTACCGTGCGAGAGGCTCTGAAGATTCTCGAGGTCGAAGGCCTGATCACGCTCAAGACCGGCCCCGGCGGTGGTGCCATTCTGCACACACCGAACATGGAGCCCGCCAGTCGCATGCTGCGGAACTTCCTCCACTTCCGCTCACTCGACGGCCAACAGGTATATCAGTTGCGCCGACTGCTTGAGGTCGAAATGGCGGTATCTGTTATCGGCCGTCTCAGCGAAGAGGATTTCGCTACCCTGGAAGCCAATATTCACAGCTGTGAGTGCATCCAGCCGAATGACGAAGACCATCGTCGTCAACGCTTTCTCGAGCTCGAGTTTCACAACTGCCTGGCTCGCGCCTGCCCCAACCCGCTGCTGGCATTCATGTGCCGTTTCCTCAACGACATGCTTCGCGACCTGGTGGTGGTCAAGAAAGCCTATATCCCGGAGCGCAAGCAGTTCGATGAGGCCAACCACAATTATCACCGTCAACTGGTGGACGCCTTTCGTGCCGAGGACAGCGAGCGTGTAAGCCAGTTGATGGCAGAACACATGCGTGATGCAGAAGGCCATATGTCGGCATTGGAAGCCGAGATGGCCGGCCAGATGCTGATCGCTCCCGATACCCTGGCTCAGGTGTCGGAGGACTCGCCGCTGATGCAGATGCTGCAGCGCTAGCGCTCCCCCTGATCCAACAATTCACCCGCTACGAGGACCAACAATGACAACCCTTCAGACGCCCCCGAAACTGGAACTTTCCACAGACAGCGAGCGCCTCTGGCAATCACTGATGGAACTGGCCAAGCTGGGCGCCACACCTAAAGGAGGCGTCAATCGCCAGGCGTTGACCGATCTCGATCGCCAGGCACGCGACCTGTTCATCGCCTGGTGCCGCGCCGAAGGGTGCAGCATCCGTGTGGACTCCATCGGCAATATCTTCGCCCGCCGCATGGGAGCAACACCCTCCACACCAGTGGTCATGACCGGCAGCCATCTCGACACTCAGCCCACCGGCGGCAAATACGACGGCTGCTATGGCGTGATGGCCGGTCTCGAAGTCATTCGTACCCTGAACCAACACGACATTCAGACTCAATCCGCTGTCGAGGTAGTGGCCTGGACCAACGAGGAAGGATGCCGCTTCCCACCGTGCATGATGGGCTCTGGGGTGTTCACGGGGCAGCTATCCGAGCATGAGATGCTGCATCAGACCGATGCCGAAGGTATCTCCGTATCCAGCGCACTGGATGCGATTGGCTACCGTGGCAGTGATGAGTTGGAACGCAATAACATCAAGGCCTATTTCGAGTGCCATATCGAGCAGGGACCGATCCTCGAGGACCAAGCCACCACCATCGGTGTCGTGGTCGGCGCGCTGGGTCAGAAGTGGTTCGACCTGACATTGACCGGTCGGGAATCCCACGCCGGACCGACCCCAATGGCGTTGCGCAAGGATGCCATGCTCGGCGCCGCCGAGGTCACTCAGGCCATCAATGCCATTGCCCTGCGCTATCAGCCACATGGTCGCGGTACCGTGGGAGCCATGCAGTTACATCCCGGCTCGCGCAATGTGATCCCCGGCGAGGTAAAGATGACCATCGATCTACGGCACTTCGATGCCGACATCCTGGCCCGAATGAGCAGCGAGCTACGCCAGGCCATCGAGGACAGCAGCCAACGTCACGGACTGACAGCAGAGCTCACTCCGGCAGCGGACTTCGCGCCCGAGCACTTTGCCGACAGCTGTGTGAACGCGGTACGAGCTTCCGCCGAGCATCTCGGTATCTCGCACCTCGATATCGTCAGTGGCGCAGGGCATGACGCTATCTTCATGGGCCGCATTGCCCCTGCGGGCATGATCTTCGTACCCTGCGAGAATGGCATCAGTCACAACGAAAGTGAGAACGCTACGGCCGAGGACCTGCACGCCGGCTGCAACGTGCTGCTTTACTCCATACTGGAGCAGGCAGGCCTTGCCGATGCGCAGGAGAAATGATGATGCCGAAAGCTGATCTCAAGGACGTCACAGCCCTGGATGCGCTGGATATGTTCCAGTGTGGTGAGCTGTCTCCGGTCGAACTGACCCGAGATTGCCTGCAGCGTATCGAGCGCGATAACCCCCACGTCAACGCGTTTTCTCACCTGGCGCCGGAGACTGCCATGCAGGCGGCCAGCGAATCCGAGGCCAGATGGCAGGCAGGGCGACCATGCGGACCGCTGGATGGCGTGCCGACCACGCTCAAGGATCTTACCTTGAACAGCGGAATGCCTACGCGCAAGGGCTCGGCAACGACCTCCGACACAGGGCCATGGAACCAGGATGCGCCCGTCGCCCGCCACCTCAAGGCCGCCGGAGCGGTGATTCTTGGCATGACGACCTCACCGGAATTCGGCTGGAAAGGCGTTACCGACAATCCCCTGCACGGTATTACCCGCAACCCCTGGAACACACAATTGACGCCGGGCGGTTCATCGGGAGGTGCAGCGGCAGCGGCAGCCCTGAACCTCGGTGTGCTGCACCAGGGTAGCGATGCCGGCGGCTCGATACGCATTCCCTGTAGCTTCACTGGTACCTTCGGCATCAAACCGACCTTTGGCTGGATACCACAATGGCCCGCCAGTGCCATGTCTACACTCTCCCACCTTGGTCCGATGACCCGCACGGCAGCGGATAGCGCGCTGATGATGAGTGTCATGGCTCAACCGGACAGCCGTGATGGCTACCAGGGCAACCCACGCAGCGTGAACTGGTTGGAACCAGCGCCGCAGACTCTCAAGGGTTGGCGTATCGCCTACAGCCCTACCTTGGGTTACGTCGATGTTGCCCCCGATATCGCCGCCCGAGTCGAGGAAGCCATTGCCCTGGTCAAACAGTTGGGGGCCGTCGTCGAGGAAGTGGACCCCGGCTTTGACAGCCCCCTTCAGACCTTCAATACACTATGGTTTGCGGGAGCCACTCAGGTGGTGGAAGCGCTGGAGGATCATCAGTTGGACCAACTGGATCCCGGCTTTCTCGATATCGCCCGCCGCGGACAGGAAATTTCGCTGTCCCAGTACCTAGCCGCACGGAGAGAACGAGAGCGGCTGGTGGCACAGATGCAGACCTTCCATGAAAAGTACGACCTGCTGATTACCCCCACCATGCCCCTTGCTCCCTTTGCCGCCGGTCACAATGTGCCACCAGGCGGTCCCTATCGCGACTGGATGGACTGGACCCCGTTCAGCTACCCCTTCAACCTCACCCAGCAACCCTCCGCATCGCTGCCCTGCGGCCTGGATTCTGGAGGGCTGCCAGTCGGACTACACCTGGTCGGCCCACGTTACGAGGATATGAACGTCATGCACGCGGCCATGCTGCTCGAACAGCATCTACCTCGCCTCACGCCTCCCCTACTGAAATAGGTATCACCATTCACTCATCAGAAGTCGGCATGAAGCGTACCAGCCGATCGGTGTCTGCTGTCGACCAATCCGCAGGATCCGCCACGGCCTGCCATGCCTGGGTATACTCGCGTGCCGAGTAATTATGTCCGTGGCCCGGCGGGACATTGCCGGCCGTCAGCATATCCATCATGACCTCGAAGAAACTGATGACGGGTACCCATTCGAACAGTGGGGAAACATCCGGGCCTCTCGGCGGTTTCATCCAGTTGGGTTCTCGCAGCCACATGCGTTCATCGAAGAACGAGATCGCATCCGATGGGTTGACGATATAGACGATACGCACCGGTCCCCACCCTCGGTGCAGCTCCTCGCCATCCTCCTGAGGACCAATGACCCGGATCAGCGAGCCATCCTCGAACTCCGGCTGCCAGGCCGGCGAGTCAGCATGGGGGTTGGCTTGAATTCTGCTCCACAGCGGGTTGCGGAAGGTCGGTCCAGCCCATATCGCGCCCTGAATGGGCGGGTTGATGAAGGCATACATCGGTGCCGATGTTTCCGAACCCAGCGACCCCAGGCTCAAGCCGAACAGATACAACCGAGGGCGTTCGGACACCGGCAGGCTTTTCCAATAGTCGTAGATCACATTGAAGACGATCGAAGCCGACTGCTGGGCCCGTCCAGGTTCGAGAATCAGCGAAAAGGGGCTGGGCAGATAGGAGTACTGCACGCCGACAATCGCCGTATCGCCTTCGAACATGTATTCCAGCGGCGCCAGCGCATCATTCTCCAGCCACCCAGTTCCAGTGGGCGTTGCGATAACCAGCAGTTCCCGTGAAAAGGCCCCCATGCGCCGCAGCTCCTGCAGTGCAAGCCGAGCCTGAGTCTCCGTGTCATCGGCAGCTCTCAACCCCACATAGGCGCGAATGGGTTCCATGGCTGCCTGTCCGGTGAAGGCGGCAATATCTTGCGCACGAGGCCCCTCCCCCACATAGCGCTTGCCGGCCTGGCCGAGACCATCCCAGCCAACCAGCGAATCCGGGCTTCCCGAGCGAGTTGAACGCGTGGGTGGACTAACACCGGGGGGGTCACTGATATCCACTGCTGCCTGAACCTGATCGAGCGCGGTGATGGCATAACTCACCAGAGTGCCATTGACTACATTGATCAACAGCACAAGGAACGCTGCCACACCAATTACCGACGCTATGCGTCGATGAATATAGCGCCTTGGCACCGCTGCCGCGGTACGTAGCGCCCATATCAAGCCAGCAACCAGCAACAACAACGAGGCTGCGACAGCGCTCGCGATCAGTAGAATCCGCACATAATAGATGCCTTCCACCGCTGGCATGCCCATCAGTTGCCGAGTGGAGTTCTGCCAGTCCGCCGCGTACCAGAGGTGATAGGCCAGATGTGTCAGCAAGGTAGCCAACAGTATGCCGAGAATCGCCGGTCGCCATCGATCACGAATCACTGGCAGCTCCATGAACCGCCACAGCCAGCTCATGGTCGATCCCAGCCAGTAGCCAAGGGCAAAGGACAGTCCGCTTAGAATGGCTTGATACAGCCATGGCCGGGGGACCAGTGACGGCATGAATGTCAGAGCACATAGCAGGCCGCCCAGGCAGAGACCCGCCAATGATGGGAAGTACCATTTATCCCGGATAGGCGTCTGGCGCGAATTCCTGAGGCTGGCGTGCTGGACCATCTATCTCCCTTCCCTGTGCGATAGGCTCTCGACGATACCTGACTGGCTCAGAAAGGAAACACCCCGGGAGTGACCAGCACAGTGATGGCACCGACAACCAGGGTGAGAGACAGGCCTGTTTTCAGAACGAGAAAGGCCGAGCACTGGCATGTGCTCGGCCTTCTGGCATTGTCAGAAACTGCGTCGGTTCAAGACCTGGCGGGATCCGTATCGAGGGACTCGTCGTCGACTGCGCGACGCTTCCAGTAACCGGCCAGTAACGAGCCGGAAACGTTGTGCCACACGGAGAACAGTGCACCAGGCAATGCCGAGGTCGCAGTGAAGAACTGGCTGGCCAGAGACACCGCCAGCCCCGAGTTCTGCATGCCGACTTCGATGGCAATCGTCCGCGAGGTGCGCTTGTCGAAGCCCAGCAGACGACCGACGTTGTATCCCCCTGCCAGACCAATGGCGTTATGCAGGATCACTGCCAGCGCCACCATCGGGCCGAGTGTGGCCAGGCGACCAGCATTGAGCCCGACCACAATGGCAATAATCAGCACAATCGCGGCCATCGCCAGTGTCGCCAATGCTGGCTCGACATTCTTGATCTGCTTGCCGAGGAAGTGATGGATCACCACGCCCAGCGCGATCGGCGCGATCACCAGCTTGGCGATGCTCAGGAACATGCCCCACACCGGAACTTCGACACTCTGGCCGACCAGAGCCCACGTCAGCAACGGCGTCGCTGCTACCGATACCAGCGTCGACACGAGTGTCATGGAGACCGACAGCGCCACATTGCCACCCGCCAGCCAGGTCATCACATTGGACGCGGTGCCCCCGGCAGTCGCGCCTACCAGCACCATACCGGTGGTCAGCTCGGGAGACAGTCCCAGCAACCACGACACCAGCAAAGCCGCCAGTGGCATGATCGAGAACTGCAGAATCAGACCGACCACAATCGGCAGCGGCGCGCGTATCACCCCGAGAAAATCATGGCGTGATAGCGTCAGGCCCATGGCAAACATGATGATCGCCAGCAACAACTGAATCTGGGCGGCCAGCCCGGTAAACCACTCTGGTTGCCAGGCGGCACAGAGCGCGAAGAGAATCGCCCAGACGGGGAACAAACGGTTGAGACGCTCGAAGATCGGCATTAGCAAGTCCTGAAATCGTACTTATTGGTAGCCTGCTATCTTGCGCTACTCACCGGCATCCGTGAACCCCGGGCAATCAGAACTTCACGCCGGGATAGCTTCAGCTATTGCAGGTCAGGCTGAGTTTTCAGCAGGAATCTCGCACAGGTACCTTGTCCCGGCCGGCTAGCCAACTCGAGACGCGACTGATGTCGAGCCAATATCTCGGTCACGATCGACAACCCAAGCCCGGAACCTTCACCACGTGAACGGCTGCCCTCGGTCCGGTAGAAACGTTGTACCACCAGAGTCACTTCCTCAGCTGAAAGCCCGACGCCGGTATCAACAACACTCACCTCTACCCCGGCTCCCTTGCCATGCAACTCGATCGTCACCGAACCGCCCTCACCAGTAGCGGACAGGGCGTTATCGACCAGGTTGGTAATGGCGCGATCGATCAGCTCCAGATCCGCCGTAACCTGCTGCAGTCCGATGCTGCTGTCGACGCTCAGCGCCACACCCGAGGCATCGGCATGAGGCTGAAACTTGCCGACGATATCGTAGGCAAGCTCGGTCAGGGAAAAGTCTTCAACCGCCAGCGGACGATCCGAGACATCGACGCGAGACAGCTGTGACAACTGGTTGGCCAGACGTGCCAGTCGATCGACATTGGACAGGATCGACTCCACCATCTTCCTGGATCGCGCATCGGTCAGGTCCGGCGCCTGGCGGAGCTGCTGGGCATAGCCCTGTACCGAGGTCAGCGGTGTGCGAAAATCATGCGAGAGATTGGCGATCAGCTCCCGCCGCTGGCTATCGTTGACCCGCAGCGCCTCGAGTTGGGCCTCGATGGTCGCCGCCATATCATTGAAGGCGCGCCCGGCCTGACCGATTTCATCATCGATCCTGGTGGGAATGCGCTTGCTGTAATCCCCCTGAGCAAAGCGCTGCACGGCATGCGTCAGTTGCGAGAAGCGCCGCGTCATCAAGGCAAACAGCAGCAGCCCCGCCCCAGCAGAAAGCACCAATGCGCCGACTCCGGCGAACAGCAACGAGCGCATGATGCTACTGGTCTGCCACATACCCACCATCGATAGCTGAGCATTGGCCTCCAGCGACACCAGCAGGTAGCCCGGCTGCTGATCCGCCCCGAAAGTGACGTTTGCAGCAGAGAAGACATTCTCGCCACCTGCGCACGGCATAGACGCATACACTGGCAGCATCGGCATATCCGACAGGATCTGACGAATCGGCTCGGTCCTGATGATCGTCCCTTCCCCACAACCACCGGTCGAATATGCCGCCATCACCTTCCCATCGTGATCCACGCTGTAGAGAGTGACCGTGGGATTGATATTCAGAATGCGCTCCGCAGCCGCCTGTGCCTGAGGACTATTGGCACCGTGACTCAACGGCTCCTGCATGACGGTGGCAAGCTGATGTGCCAGGTCGAGCTGGCTACGCTGCAGCCACTCACGGCCCAACTGGTCGAACTGCGTCACTGCCATCCATGCGGCAGACAACGACATGATCACCAGACTGGTCAGATAGATCAGTGCAATCCGGGCATACAGGCTGCGAAATACGCGCGGCATCGAGAGCCTCCTCATGGCGCCTCGGCTTCGTCGGTAAAGCGGTAACCAACGCCCCAGACGGTGAGAATATAGCGAGGGTGCTTCGGGTCTGACTCGATCTTGCCGCGCAGCCGATTGATATGGGTGTTGACGGTATGATCGAAGCCATCAAACTCCGCCCCCCAGACCGCATCCAGCAGATCCCCTCGCGAGAAGCCACGGCCGGGGTGGCGAGCAAAATGGACAAGCAACGCGAATTCACGTGCCGTCAGTGACAACAATTGCCCCTTGAGCATCGCGCGGTGATTGGCAATATCGATCTCCAGGTCCCCCACATGTACGGGAGCCTCATCCCGCTCTGGCCCCTGCTTGGCATGACGTCGCAACAGCGCCTGAACCCGCGCCAGTAGAATATCGGCATCGAAGGGCTTGGTGATGTAGTCATCCGCGCCCAGCTCGAAACCTTCCACCACATCGCGCGTGGCAGCCCGAGCGGTCAACATGATCAGAGGCACAAGGCTGTCCCTGGCGCGGATCTGCCGGCATATCTCGAGCCCGTCAATATCGGGCAGCGTCAGATCCAATATAATGAGAGAGGCGTCCTGCCAACGCTCGAGCGCAGTTTCGCCATCGCCGACCCAATCGACGCAGTGGCCAGCGCTGCCCAGAATTTCGGTCAGTAAGTGACCGATATCCTCCGCGTCCTCAACGCACAGTATTGAACTCATATCCTGTTGGTCCTTGAGTGGCTGATCCCTGGCCCCGTGACTCTCTGTTTCTGTTCAACCTCGGGCTGTGTTCAACCTCGAGCTGTGTTCAACCCCGGGCTGTGCTCAACCCCGGGCTGTGTTCAACCCTTGAAGCATGAGGGCTTCAGTGTGCCCTGGGCTGCACTGCGCTGCATTACATGCTGAAACATGTCACAACGTTATTATTTCGTGATGATTCGGAGCACCTCTCTACCTAATGTTCAACAGAGCTGTTACCGCAACACGAATCAGCGGCCGGCTGAAACTTCATTTCAGGCTATTGGAGCAGAACCATGACCAAGATGACATCAACCCTGCTGAAAGCACTGACCACTTCTCTTCTCGCGGGTGGCCTGGTGGCCGCTACTGCCACTATCGCTCAAGCTGACGACAAGATGGCCGAAGACGCCATGAGTGGCGACGAAATGCATCAGGACGCCATGGGCGGTGATATGGATCATGGCGACATGATGGAAGGTGACTCCATGGGTGAAGACATGGACCACGACAGCATGATGGAAGGCGACTCCATGGGTGAAGACATGGATCATGACAGCATGATGGAAGACGACTCCATGGGCGAAGACATGGATCATGACAGCATGATGGAGGACGACTCCATGGAAGGCGCATCCTGAGGTCAGAACGTAGAGTCAATGAGCAAGGCTCTGGACAAGGGCGTTAATGACGCCCTTGCCCTGGTAACGTTGAGGGCGCGGTCATGACCGGGCCGCGCTTATCCGCGAAGACAGATCAGAGAGGCCAGCATCATGACTTCCTCCGCCAACACCTCCACCGAGAACGAGCCCACACCAGGCTCACCATCACCGGAGGGCGGAAACACCAGACTGATCAAGCGCCACAGCTCCGGGACGCGTGCCTGGCACTGGATCAATCTTGCCGCGCTGATCATCCTGCTGATGAGTGGTCTGCAGATATTCAATGCGCACCCCACGCTCTACTGGGGCGATCAATCGCTATCAGAGAATACGGTACTCGCCATCGGCGCTCGGCGAACGGCAGAGGGCGAAGCTCAGGGGTATCTGCAGATTTCTGATTACCGCTTCGATACCACCGGTGTTCTGGGCTGGTCGAGACAGGGGGATGACTATCGGCAGCGAGGATTCCCGGCCTGGGCCACCTTGCCCAGTAGCCAATGGCTGGCGATGGGCCGCAACTGGCACTTTTTTGCCGCGTGGATATTTGGAACCTCGCTGGTCGTCTACCTGCTCTACAGTCTGGTCCGACGCAACAGAAGGCGGCAGATATTTCCCCGCAGCCACCAGTGGCGTCAGATCAAGCAGACGTTTATCGATCACGCGCGTTTCCGCTTCCATCACGTGTCCGACTACAACGTGATCCAGAAGCTCACCTATATCGGCGTACTATTCGGGCTATTACCGATGCTGGTACTCAGCGGCCTGGCCATGTCTCCGACCATGGATGCCGCCTGGCCCTGGCTGCCCGAAATGTTCGGCGGTCGACAAAGTGCACGCACCATTCACTTCATCGGCGCCGTCGCCATTGTGCTGTTCGTGGTGATCCATGTCGGACTGGTTGTGGCTACGGGATTGTTCAACAACCTGCGCTCGATGGTGACAGGAACCTACCGCATCAACGTATCGGATGAGGCCAACCAACGCGATGAATGATGATACTTCACGCCCCGTGAATCGTGGCCGCCGCAAGCTGCTGGCCGGGCTGGGAGCCCTGGGCGCGGGAACCCTGCTGTCGGGTTGTGATGACAGTTTCTCCCGCAATCAAACTGTCCGCGATGCGCTCGGTTCGGTAGAGAAGCTGACCCGCAACGCGCAGCGATTGGTCGCCTCTCATCAATCGTTGGCCCAGGAGTTCGACCGTAGCGAGATCGCCCCGGTGTTTCGCGCCAACGGCACCACCAATCCCCAGGAACCCGAATACCTACGCATGGTGGAAAACGGCTTCGCCGACTGGCAGCTACGCGTGGATGGTCTCGTCAACCGTCCCTTGAACCTGTCCCTCGCCCAACTGCGAGAACTACCATCACGCACACAGATTACCCGCCACGACTGTGTGGAAGGCTGGAGCTGCATCGGCGAATGGAGCGGCGTAGTACTAGGCGACCTGCTCGATCAGGCGGAACCTCACGACAACGCCCGCTTCGTGGTCTTCCATTGTGCTGACCACACATACGGCCGCTCAGACCTCTACTACGAGAGCCTCGATATGATCGAGAGCTACCACCCGCAGACCATCCTTGCCTACGACCTCAATGGCGAAGCGCTACCGGTGGCCAACGGCGCACCGATTCGTCTGCGTGCCGAACGCCAGCTAGGCTACAAACACGCCAAGTACGTCATGCGCGTCGAAGTGGTCGACAGCTTCCGCAATATCCAAGGCGGCAAGGGCGGCTACTGGGAGGATCGTGGCTATGAATGGTGGGCCGGGATCTAACGATCAGCTACACAAAGGCCGGAGAGACCGCCGATCTCCCCGGCCTTTGCATGTCTGCTCTCGAGGAACGTCTTGCTCCGCTAACGTCCTGGATCGTGCTTTTCCATCAAGAGCACCAGTCTTCGTATACAAGGCTCGGAACGCGACCAAATTCACGCACGTTATTGGTTACCAGCGTACAACCAGCAGAGATTGCATGACCCGCTATCGCCGTATCATTGGGCCCAATGGGAGTGCCAGCAATACGTAGCTCGCGCATGACCTCTACCGTCGCGTCCACCGCCCTCTGGTCCCATGCCAGCACAGCATCAAGTCGTCTCACAAACTCGTCCACTAGTACCTTGTGCTTGGTAGAGGCCTTTTTGCCTATCTGGCCGTAACGCATCTCGGCATAAGTAATGGCCGAGACAACAATCCGGCTGCCCTGCTCAGCCTCATCAGCCAACCGCTGAATCACCGCAATAGGATGCTCCCGCATGATGAAGGAACAAATACAGGTATCGAGCATATAGCAGGTCATGGATTGAACCTGCCTTCATCACTGACAACAACAGGTCGCTCTTCCAGGAAGTCAGCATCAGCTTTCGAGAACTCAGGAAGAGATAGCCAGGAAGGCCGGGCAGGCCGAAGAGTGATGACATCGCCTTCTCGCGAAATTTCCAGCTCCCCAACGCCTTCATAGGCCATATCTGCTGGCAGACGGACAGCCTGGTTCTTGCCATTCTTGAAAATGGATACAGTACGCATCTGTCGCACCTCGTGCATATGCTTATCATATGCAAAGTATCAAGCATAATGGATATATGCAAGGCATATGCCTTGTGTCTCGTATCGTTCGTCATCGAAGCAGTACGCTGCCATCCAGCGCAGTATGAAGGGCCAGCAAGCCCCACCACACAGATACACAAAGGCCGGGGGGATCGTTGTCCCCCCGGCCTATGCATGTCTTTTCACTCGAGCACTCGAGTAACGCCTCGCCCAGCTAGTGACTCCCGATAGATCGGTCACTCCTGATAATGGGTGTACTTGCGCGAGCTGCCCCGGACCTGATCAGCGGGATACCTGGCGGCATTCTTCTGCATCTTGTCCCAGCAAGCCTGTTCGATATCCACGTTCAGCTTGCCCGCCAGCCGAATCAGATAGAGCTGCACATCGGCAATCTCGTCACGCACCGCCGCCAACTGCTCCTCATCCAACTGCTGCGACTGGGCTTCGGTCAGCCACTGGAAGCACTCCTGCAACTCCGCCGCCTCCACGGTCAGCGCCATAGCCAGATTCTTGGGCGCGTGGAACTGGTCCCAGTCCCGCTCGGCGGCAAATTGGTTCATGGCGGTATGCAACTGCGCAAAAGGATTGGACATCGGGGAATACCTGGCTGGTGATAACGGATGCCGTGTCAGAGTAACGCAAAACCGGTACACCCTGCCTGACCGAATATCCTTAACGGATTCAATGATTCATTGTGGATACCCGGTCTATAATCCCAAGCAGCCCCGGACAAGCTAGCTCAAGACGCGGCACACGACGATACCATGGTCGGGACGGCTGTTCGCTCAGCGCCAGAACACAACATTAGAGAGCCCTGAATGTCAGACCCATCCAGTTCTTCTTCTCCGCCTGTCCGACCAGCCTCTGCTCCATCGGCATCCGCTGCTGCCGAGCGCCTCACCAGCCTGCTGCAACAGGTTGCGCTCAAGGATCGCGATGCCTTCTCACAGCTCTATCAGGCAACCTCAGCGAAACTCTATGGCACGGTGTTACGTATCCTGGGTAATACCAGTTGGGCGGACGATGTCGTGCAGGAGGCTTACGTCAATATCTGGCAGAAGGCGTCACAGTTCGATGCCGGTAAGTCCTCACCGATCACCTGGATGGTGTCCATTGCCCGCAATGGCGCCATCGATGAGCTACGCCGACAACCAACGGCTCGCAGGGATCATGACGAGGCATTGGAAGAAATTGCCTCCAGCGCCCCCACTGCCGGAGACCAACTGAGCCAGGAGCAGAACGCCCAGCAGCTCTACGAATGCCTCGACGAGTTGGAAGACAATCGCCGTGACATGGTGCGACTTGCCTATCTGCATGGATGGTCTCGAGCCGACCTGGCCAGCCGCTTTGACCAGCCGGTGAATACCATCAAGACCTGGCTCCACCGCGCGCTCAAGCAACTCAAGGGGTGCCTGGCATCATGAATGATCGTGACGATATCGACATGCTGGCCGCAGAGTACGTGCTGGGTACGCTGGACGCTCAAGAACGAGACACCGTGGCACACCGCCGCCAGCAAGAGCCCGAACTGGATGCCATGATAGTGGCCTGGCAGGAGCGCCTGGCGGCGCTCGGCGATGAGGTACGCGAGATCGAGCCCGGCCCGTCACTGCTGGCGAGGATCGAGCAGCGTATTGAAGCCCTGGAAGCGACTCCCAGCAAGCAAGACTCCACTGCGAGCGACGCAGTCGATTCGCGAATCGAAGCACTGCGCAAGCGACTCAGACTCTGGCAATGGAGCACCGGATTAGCATCCGCTGCCGCCCTCGCGCTGATTGCCATACTGCTGTCTCCGCTCACCCAGACACCAGAGCCTCGACCCTTCATTGCCGTATTCCAGCAGGACGATCAACAGCCCGCCTTCATGATGTCTTTGGACCTCGATAGC
This sequence comes from Halomonas huangheensis, assembly GCF_001431725.1. Lineage (NCBI taxonomy): Bacteria > Pseudomonadati > Pseudomonadota > Gammaproteobacteria > Oceanospirillales > Halomonadaceae > Halomonas > Halomonas huangheensis. The sequence goes on from NZ_CP013106.1 coordinate 3,360,631, forward strand.
CAGCAGCTACACGTCAAGGCTGTGACCGCCGAACCAATGTCCGGCAAGTCCTACCAACTATGGATCAAGGAAGACTCTCTCGGCCCGAAACCGCACTCGGTTGGCGTACTGGATGACAACCTGACCCTCGAGACCGCTGCGCTCAGCCAATATGACCCGGCATTGCTCAAGGCCGCGACCTTCGGCATCAGTATCGAGCCTGCAGGAGGTTCACCTACTGGCCAGCCCACCGGACCCGCAATCCACGGCCAGCTGTATGCCACCGATCAGCAGAACCTGTAGATGCATCGAAAAAAATTTGCGGTGCGCTGAAACTTTCGCGCCGCGACTCTCGTAGCTGGGACACGCCCATCAACTACCAATCCAATTCTGATGGGGCGTGTTCGAACAGCAAGGAGAGAACGATGATGAAGCAGATTTTGGCAGGTGCCGTAGTATCCGCTTCGCTGCTGGTCGCAGCTTCCGTAGCTCAGGCAGATATGTACGGCGATGCGGAAATGGGCGTATGGGCCAATGACCAGTCCGTCGCCGGCGGCACCGTGTCAGCCGAGAAAATCGTTGCTGAACACAACGGCTGGCTGGTGGTCCATCGCACCGATGAAAGCCAAAAGCCCGGAGCCGTTGTTGGCTACGCCCCACTCAAAGCCGGCGAGAACATGGACGTCACCGCCATCCTGACAGAGACCGTCAACCCCGGTGATCACCTGATGCTGATGCTGCACGGTGAAGAAGGCGGCTCACAGACCGGCGTATTCGAATACACCCTCGGTGCCACAGAAGACGGCCCGGTCAAGGTCGACGGCAACCTGGTAATGGCCGTTATTGCCGCTCAGTGATAGGTATGAATAACTAGCTGATAGGTATACATGACTAGCATTCGGGGCCTGATGGCCCCGTTTTCGTGTGCACATGCAATCAATAAACCTGGAAGCGTGGCCCGTGGTTCCGTGGTCATGGGAAAGCGTGTCCAGCAACCGCTGCCCCACCGGGCGCCCTCACCGACGTTTCCAACATCGCGCAGATGAGATAACCATTGGGCCCTGTACGAAAAATGCCCGCGTTTAATGCAGACTTTGTAGCAGATATCTCACGCTAGCAGTCACTTATCTCCTACACCTTTTCCCTGATTTCACGCCTAACCTTCAAGTGCTACGCAGTTGATCCAACCTGTAGGCAGGCTCTACGGATGGCCTCATCCCCTCCTGTCACTGCACTGGCCGACCAACGTCTGAACACAACATGAAGTGGTCGTCGTCAGGCAGTTACACCCCGGGAGCATTTCAGAACATGGATGTTACCTGGATCAGAGGCATGCAGGGACCACAGGCACTTGCTTTAACAACAGGTTATCCCACGGTCCCCTTAACGGTGCGGACATCATGACCGACTTCTGGCAGCAAGGTGCCCAGCAAATGGGCAGTCGTGTAATGGCCGCAATTTCAATGACGATTCGGATAGATACAAAAGACAAGTTCGAAATCAAAACATAACGCCGATGTCCTGACAGCTTCATCTGAATCGAGAATGGAGAAAGTCAAATGCACGGACAGTGGACCGACAATAAAGACCGTGAACCGCAGGGTACCCTTGATCAACAGGTGAGATCGCAACCACCACTGAAACACCGATACCACGCAAGACTTGCGCTGATCGGGTTGGCGGCCTGTAGCCTTTCCGCCAGCCTGCCAGCGCAGGAGGCAAGTCAAGCGGAGCACGCGGGTGCCGCCGCTGACTCCTTGCCACAACTGAGTTCGACCATTCCCCTCGAAGTCACCTCCACCGTGAACCCTCCCACGCTCGAATCCCTGCAACACGACTTCGATGTCTTCTCCTGGCAAAGCTTCATCGCACTGAACTGGCCAGCAACTGACGACGGCCAGCCGAACAACAACATGGTGATTGGCCAGGATCCTGGCGGGCCTGTTGTCTGGCAAGGCTGGCGCGAAAGCCGCTCGATCTTTCTGCCCGGTGGTGCCCAACCGCCAGCCTGGGGGGACAACAGCTCGGTACCTGAGGCATGCCAGAGTGTCGATCCTTCCAGCATTCCGCCAGGTACCATCTACCTGACCCAGGTAGGCAAAACGCCCGACGTGCTGGATGAAAGCGAGGAGCCGTTCGAGACCGGACCGTTGATCGACCAGAACGGCCAATATACCCGTTTCGAAATCCTCACCAACGAGGCCATGTTCAACTATGTGAGGGACAACCAACTCTATTCGAAAGCTGGACAGCAGACCTTCGACAAGGACAACGAGGTCGGTTTTCCGTCGAGCGCTACCGCGACGAATACAGTGGGATCCATCATGCTGAAGGCGGCCTGGATCAAGATGGGCGGCAACTACGATGAGACGAAGTACCACACGTCTTACGCGCTGGTGTACAACAATCCGGCCGAGCAGCCCGGCGTCACAGCGGACTGCAGCCTGGAAAAGGTCGGACTGGTGGGCTTTCACATTGCCCATAAAACCAAAAAGGAGCCCCAGTGGGTCTGGTCCACTTTCGAGCACGTGGCTAACGTACCCACCCAGGGAGAAGCCCCCCAGCTGAGTGCCTACAATTTTTACAACGCCAGCTGCACTGACTGCCCGGTCAACGAACCGCCGGCCCGCCCCTGGAACCCAGCAAACCCACATACCCCACCCTCGCAGATCGAGCGCGTGATTCCCATCAGCGCTGACACCAGGGCGCTCAACGACCTGTACCACCGGGCTCTGACAGCCGCAGAGCCCGACTCCGTCTGGGTGAACTACGAACTGGTGAGTACCCAGTGGCCCACCAATGCCGAAAGCAAGACTGACCCGACGGGAGTACCTGCTCCCTCCTTCCTCGCCAACACCACCCTGGAAACCTATATCCAGGGCCAAGTCAGGCAGACGTCCAGCAGTTGTATGGCGTGCCACAACAACGCCAGCGACACGACCGGCAAGCCCTCCGATTTCACCTATTTATTGCAGCGAGCCCAATAAACTCAGCGGTCCGACAAGAAGCACCAGCCCAATAAAAGAGTGCAACGAACCCAGTAAGAGGTTCACACAGACGTGAGGAGAACTATCCCATGAGCAGCAATAATGACATGGACAACTTCATTGCCCTGAGTGCCGTCCTGACCGGATTCAATGCCAACATTCTCAGGCCTTTTCTGGACCCTGTGGATATCAAGTCAGAGTATCTGCAGGTCTTCTTCACCAGAATCGCCGAGGAATCCGGAGACCCCAAGCTGGCAACAAACATCCTTGCCAAGTTCGCTCAGCTCAATGGCCAGACCAATCCAAAGCTGAACGATCAGCAGATCGGCGAAGAAATGCTCGCCCCGGCCAATGGCGCCAACTTCGTTCTCGCCTGCCGCAAGCTGATTTTCATGTGGTACTCGGGAGCCTGGCCAACCATTATCCCCGCCTCGGCAACAGCTCCGGAAACCACCGTCAGCGAGATTATCTCCGCCAAGAGCTATACCTGTGGCCTCGTCTGGCAGGTGATGCAATCGCATCCGATGGGCGATTCCAATTTCCGCTACGGCTACTGGGCCAAGGCCCCCATCCCACTCAGCGACTACACCGGCAACTGATGAGGAACGCATCATGACAACCCAGAACTATGATCTGGTGATCGTTGGCTCCGGTGTTGCCGGATCGATCGTCGCCTACCAACTGGGATCCCAGGGCAAGAAAGTACTGATACTCGAGGCAGGTCAGGAAGTGCCTGCGGATCGTAGTGACTATATGGAGACCTTCTTCAAGGCCAACGCCAAGACTCCTGAATCGCCCTATCCGCCTACGACACAAGACCCTTCGGCCTCAACGCAGGACAACCCCCTGGGCCTGCCTGACCCGGCAAAGGAAAACACGCCCCGCTACACGGTGTTGCAGATAGGCGCCTGGCGCAATCCCAGGCAATGCTATTTCGATTACACGGCGCAGGAGCCCAACCTGAGTCCCGACAGTCCCCACGCCAAGTTCGCCTTCGCCAGCTCCTACGAACGCATCGGCGGTGGCACCACCTGGCACTGGCTTGGCACCTGCCTGCGTCTTTTCCCCCACGACTTCGAATTGAAAACCCGCTACGGCCAGGGCGTGGACTGGCCTGGCGGTGCAAAGTTCTACGATGCGCTGGTGCCCTACTACGAACAGGCGACTCAACACATCGGGGTATCAGGTGACAAACAGGCGATGGACAAGATCTACAGCGAGTTCGGGGTTTCCTCCAACGGTCAATATGGGTCGGAGTACGATTACCCCATGCCCGGTATTGACCCGTCTCAGGTCGATAATAGTTTCAACGTACCGCCGGTGACGTCGCTTACGGTCGACGATATCGCTGTTTCCATCACGCCCACGCCCCAGGGACGCAATTCCCTGCCGGGCAAGCGGCGCCAGTGCGCAGGTAATACGAACTGCATCCCCATCTGTCCCATCCAGGCCAAGTACGATGCCACCGTTACACTGGCACAGGCGCTACAAACCGGGAATGTGGATATCCGCTACCGCTGTGTGGCCAGCAATATCCGCCTGGACGACACCACCCACGAGGTCAGCGGTATCGACTTCATCACCTACGACACCCAAAGCGGTATCCAGACCGGCTCGGGCACGGCAGTCGGAAAGAAGTACTACCTTGCTGCTCACGCCATCGAGACACCCAAGTTGCTGCTGATGTCCAACAAGAACAAGGGGTTCCCCAAAGGTGTGGCCAACTCCAGCGACCAGGTGGGCCGCAATCTGATGGACCACATCATGTACCTGGCCTGGGGACTGGCAAAGGACCCGGTTTTCCCCTATCGCGGTCCGCTCTCCACCTCGGGGGTCGAATCGCTGCGTGACGGAAAATTCCGCAGCACGCGTTCGGCCTACCGCATCGAAATTGGTAATGAAGGCTGGCAGTGGGCAGCGAATGACCCTTTCACTACCCTGGCAGATTTTGTCTTCGGTCAAGACGCCAGCCAGACCAACGGCAGCACAATCAACGCACAGAACCAGCCACTGAAATTCGACTCAAACCTACCGGACAATGCCCAGTTGTTCGGTGCCCAGCTCGTCAGTACCTTGAATGGGATCTACACCCGTCAGGTCCGTCTGGGTTACTTGATCGAGCAGTTACCCGACCCCGATAACCGCGTGGAGCTGTCAGAATCCCTCACCGACCACCTCGGCCTTCCGCGCCCCAAAATCACCTACCGGGTGAGGAGCGACTATGAGCGCAACGGCTTCGTATCGGCGAGGAAGGTCTCGACCGAGATATTCCAGGCGATGGGAGCCCGCGAGTACACCACGACACCACCGGCTCCGGTGTTCAGTGGTGACCCATCCAAAGAGACCGCCACCAACTTCGAATACCAGGGACACCGATTTACCTTCTACGGCGCCGGCCATATCGTCGGCACTTACCGGATGGGTGACAAGAAAGAGAATTCTGTGGTCAACGTCCGCCAGCAGTCCTGGGATCACACCAACCTCTATATGGGCGGAAGCGGATTGTTTCCCACGGTCGCCACGGGTAACCCCACCTTGACTATTGCCGCCCTGGCATTCAAGACAGCAACCCACATTCTGGAGGACTTCAGTTAACTAAAAGACTTACATCAAAGACATAGGTTAACTGGAAAACTGAGGTTAAATCGCTTCGAGACCCAGCCCTGATGCCTTGATTTACCTGGCAACAGGGCTGGGTTTACCGGCCGGTCACCTTTTACGCCTTTGGAAGCCCCCGCCCCACCTTTACTCTCCCTTCCCTCTTCAGGCCTCAATGCGTGGCTCAACCAATGCCATTCCGTACCGTCAACACACAGATATCAGCCCAATTCCCATGGATTGACCGTCTCGATGCTCAACGTCTCGAAATCCTTGATATTGCGCGTTGCCAACACCGCTCCATGCTGGATGCATATAGCCGCAATCTGAGCGTCAGCCATGTGAACCTGCCTCCCGGTGCTCTCACTAGCAGCAACTTGCTCTGCATAGTAAACCGCTGCCTCGCTACCAAACGGCAGGATGCGACCCGCAAAATCCTCCTCGAACATTGCCGCCGCCATCGCCGCAAAATCGCGTTTGCGCCTACCGCTGGTCAGGCGCTCAATGCCATAGAGAATTTCAGCGACGGTGATAGCAGAAATAGTCACGGCAAGCACATCCTGGTCATCCAGCCACTCGACAACCCGCGCGTTTGGAGCGGGCCGCATCAGTTCGGATAATACGTTGGTATCGAGAACAATCATGCGTCGAAACCAGGGTCACGGGGCTTATCAGACCTGGAGGGTACTTCCAGCTCGGCACCTCCCGCTTTGGCGAACCGCTCCCGTATACGGCTACCAAGCCCTTCTTTTTGGGGTTGGTTCAAGGCGCTACGCAGGATAGTGCGAACTTCCTCCTCCATGGAGTGGCCATGCCTGGCCGCCTCAATGCGAAGCTGAGCCTTCAACTGCTCATCCAGATTTCGAATAGTGATCGATGCCATGCCAGCCTCTCTTACATGAACAGCATTGATATCAATGCTATCACTGATATCAATGCTATTGCCAAGAGCTGTCCAACACCTACCCAGATAAAGCCTCTGCCGTTGGATACGAGTCACCTGCCTTAAAGCACTTCACTCTGCGTCAACATCGCATTGACGCTCAACAACTGACCACTCCTGCTGACGTTGTAGCCCGGCAGGGCGGCAACCGCTTCCTGGAACGCATCGCCACGCAACACTTCCAGCAGAGTGGTGAAGCGCGGGTCTGTCAGGCTGCGCTGGTGGCAGACCAGTAGATAGTTCTCGGTGGCCAGAGGCACGAAGTCGAGGCCGAAGTTGCGTGCTGCGGCTTCCACGCCGAACCCTGCATCGGCCATACCGGCTGCCACGTAGGCCGCTACCGCGGAGTGGGTAAACTCTTCCACTTCATAGCCACGTATCTGTGCGGCCGAGATATCTGCCTCCGCCAGCAGGCCGTCGAGTAGCGCCCGTGTGCCGGAGGCCGCCTGGCGATTGATGAAGCGAGTCTTCTTTCCCGCCAGTCCATCAAGCCCCTGGATTTCCTTTGGATTGCCGGGTGCCACCATCAGCCCCTGGCGACGAGCAATAAAGCCGATCATTCGGTGGCTGCGGGGTTTGAGCAAGTCACGATAGCCACGACTGACGACTTCGCCCACCGAGCCCTGGGGAAGATGAAATCCGGCCAGATCACAGGCACCACGGTTGAGCGCCGCCAGCGCCTCCCAGGGGCTGCAGTATTGAAGGTCGAGACGCAGCTCCGGGAAATGCTTGGGCAACATCTCCACGGCGAAGCCGTGGCTGGCATGCAGGCGTAGCACTGGCTGTGCGCCCTCCAACTCCTGTTGAATTGCCAGGTTGAGCTCCGAGCCCAGGCTCTCCAACTGCGGCCCGAGGCGAGCGATCACCCGCTGCTCGGCCCACAGCAGTTTTTCACCCAGCGGCGTGAGTCGCGCTCCCCTTCCCCGCGCCAGATCAACCAGTGGGGTGCCAAAGAACTCTCCCCACTTGCCGAGCAGGTTCCAGGCGTGCCGATAGGAGACGCCCACTTCCCTGGCAGCCAAGGTCAGCTTGCCCCAGCGATGCACCGCCTCAAGCAGTGGAAACAGGATGGGATCCAGCTGTTTACCCGTCTCGTCGCTGAAGTACCAAGCGGGGGTGATGGTGATTCGCTTCATAGGAACAAACTTTCATATTTTGTGTTTTCAGGTCCGATGCTAGCTTTGTATTAACCGTGGCGCACGCGATTTTCTATATATGAAATTCCGTGCCTATATAAGTACATAAGTACATAAGTACAAACAGCAAGAGCCGGGAGAGCATAATGAGTGATTCTCGACGGTGGACGCCGCAATCGCTCCAGGTGGAGATCGACGCCCTGAAACACAAGCCTGGAGCGTTGCTGCCTATCCTCCATGCCATTCAGGATCGCTTCGGCTTCATCCCGGAGGCTGCGGTGGCACAGATTGCCGAGTCGCTAGGCCAGACCCGTGCCGAAGTGCATGGGGTCATCAGTTTCTATCACCACTTTCGTACCACGCCGCCTGGGCGGCATGTCGTGCAGATCTGCCGCGCCGAGGCCTGCCAGTCGGTGGGAGCCAGAGCGCTGGAGGCCCATGCCAAAGAGTGCCTGGGTATCGACTACCACCAGACTACGACGGATCGCGAGATCACCCTGGAGGCCGTTTATTGTCTAGGCAACTGCGCCTGCGGCCCCTCGCTGCGCATTGATGACGAGGTACGCGGCCGGGTCACACCCGACACCTTCAACGCTATCATCGATGAACTGCGCACCCAGACGCTGGAGGTGGTCGGATGAGCGTTCGTGTCTACGTACCTCGCGATACCACCGCCCTCTCCCTCGGAGCCAATGCCGTTGCCGACCGGCTGCACAGGGAAGCCGCCAAACGCGGCCTCGAACTGACGCTGGTGCGCAATGGCTCGCGAGGCATGGCCTGGCTGGAGCCACTGGTCGAGGTCGACACCCCGGCTGGTCGAGTGGCTTACGGCCCAGTGTCACCCAGCGATGTGCCTGCGCTGCTCGACGCCGGCCTGCTTGAAGGCAGCGACACTCATCCGCTGGCTCAGGGGCCGACCGAAGCAATCCCCTATCTGGAACGCCAGCAGCGGTTGACCTTCGCTCGCATCGGCGTCACCGACCCGCTATCGATTGCCGACTATCAGGCGCATGACGGTTTCCGTGGCCTGGAGGCAGCACTCACCTATGACGCCCAGCACATCGTCGAGGAGATCAAGGCCTCAGGCCTGCGTGGCCGTGGCGGCGCAGCGTTCCCCACCGGCATCAAGTGGCAGACAGTGCTCGACACCCCGGCGGACCAGAAATACATCGTCTGCAACGCCGACGAGGGCGACTCCGGCACCTTCGCCGACCGGCTGGTGATGGAGTGCGATCCCTACCTGCTGATCGAAGGCATGACCATCGCCGGACTCGCCGTGGGCGCTACTCAGGGCTTCATCTACCTGCGCTCCGAGTACCCGTTGGCCAAGGAGATTCTCGATGCGGCCATCGCCAACGCCGAGGCCGCTGGTTATCTGGGCGACGACCTTCGCGGCAGTGGCCGTACCTTCCATCTGGAAGTACGTCTAGGCGCCGGTGCCTATATCTGCGGCGAGGAGACGTCGCTGTTGGAGAGCCTCGAGGGCAAGCGCGGCCTGGTGCGTTTCAAGCCGCCGCTTCCGGCCATCGAGGGGCTGTTCGGTCTGCCCACCGTGGTCAACAACGTGCTGTCGCTGGCTGCCGTGCCATTCATCCTCTCCGAGGGTGCCGAGGCCTACGCCAATCACGGCATGGGGCGCTCCCGCGGCACCCTGGCGCTGCAACTGGCCGGCAACGTCAAGCGCGGCGGCCTGGTGGAACTGGCCTTCGGTACTACCCTGCGCACGCTGATGGAAGACTTCGGCGACGGCACCGCCACTGGCCGCCCGTTGCGCGCCGTCCAGGTCGGCGGCCCGCTGGGTGCCTATCTGCCCGAGAGCCAGTGGGATCTACCCCTGGACTACGAGGCCTTCGCCGCCGAGAGCGCGGTACTCGGCCATGGCGGAGTGGTGATGTTCGATGACAGCGTCGACATGGCCGAGCAGGCGCGTTTCTCGATGGAGTTCTGCAAGGTGGAATCCTGCGGCAAGTGCACCCCCTGCCGGATCGGCTCGACCCGAGGCGTGGAGGTCATCGACCGCATTCGTGATGGCCGTGATCGCGAGGCCAATCTCGCGCTACTCGGCGATCTCTGCGAGACCATGATCGACGGCTCGCTATGCGCCATGGGCGGCATGACGCCCTTCCCGGTGCAGAGCGCCGTAACCCACTTCCCCGACGACTTCCGACGCACGGCGGAAGGAGAACAACCATGATCGAACATTTCGACCCACAACAACATGGCCGGGACCTCGGCACGCCTCCTCCTGCGGTAACCGCGGGCGGTAGTCTGGTGAGTATCGAGATCGACGGCGTGGAAATCGCCGTGCCTGAAGGCACCTCGGTGCTGCGCGCCGCAGCGCTGGCCGACATCAACATTCCCAAACTGTGCGCCACCGACAGCCTCGAAGCCTTCGGCTCCTGCCGACTGTGCGCCGTCCAGGTGGAAGGCCGGCGAGGCACCCCGGCAGCCTGCACCACCCCGGTGGCGGAAGGCATGAAGGTCACCACGCAGAACGAGCGTCTGGCCAAGCTACGCCGCAACATCATGGAGCTGTACATCTCCGACCACCCGCTGGACTGCCTGACCTGTCCAGCCAATGGAGACTGCGAGCTGCAGGACATGGCCGGTGCGGTGGGTCTGCGCGAGGTTCGTTACGGCTTCGAGGGTGAGAACCACCTGGACGCTGAGCAGGATCACTCCAACCCCTACTTCAGCTTCGATCCCAGCAAGTGCATCGTCTGCTCACGCTGCGTGCGCGCCTGCGAGGAAGTCCAGGGCACCTTCGCGCTGACCATCGATGGCCGCGGGTTCGATTCCAAGGTAGCTGCCGGCCAGGACCAGCCGTTCATGGACTCCGAGTGCGTGTCCTGCGGTGCCTGCGTTCAGGCCTGTCCGACCTCGACGCTGATGGAAAAGAGCGTGATCGATGCCGGCCAGCCCGAGCACAGCGTGATTACCACCTGTGCCTACTGCGGCGTAGGTTGTTCCTTCGAGGCCCAGATGAAGGGCGACCAGGTGGTGCGCATGGTTCCGTGGAAAGGCGGCGACGCCAACCACGGCCACTCCTGCGTCAAGGGACGCTTTGCCTTCGGCTACGCCACTCATCCGGACCGCATCACCACGCCGATGATCCGCGACTCCATTGATCAACCGTGGCGCGAAGTGGGCTGGGAAGAAGCAATCTCCTTCGCCGCGTCGCGTCTCAAGGCGATCCAGGCAGAGCATGGCCGCGAAAGTATCGGCGGCATCACCTCCTCGCGTTGCACCAACGAAGAAACTTACCTGGTACAGAAGCTGATCCGCGCCGGCTTCGGCAACAACAACACCGACACCTGCGCACGGGTCTGCCACTCGCCCACCGGCTACGGACTCAAGACCACTCTCGGAGAATCCGCCGGTACCCAGACCTTCGACTCGGTGATGCAGGCCGACGCCATCATCGTGATCGGCGCCAACCCCACCGACGCCCACCCGGTGTTCGGCTCGCTGATGCGCAAGCGCCTGCGCCAGGGCGCGTCGCTGATCGTTGCCGATCCACGGCGCATCGACCTGCTGCGTACGCCCCATCTCGAAGACGCCCAGCATCTACCGCTGCGGCCGGGCACCAACGTGGCGCTGGTTAACGCCCTCGCCCATGTGGTGGTCACAGAGGGGCTCGAGGATCAGGAGTTCATTGCCAGCCGCTGCGATACCGCCGCCTATAACGCATGGCGTGACTTCATCGCCGAGGAGCGCCACTCTCCCGAGGCCAGCGAGGCAACCACCGGAGTCGCCGCCGACGCGGTGCGTCGTGCAGCACGTACCTATGCCAACGCTCGCAATGGCGCCATCTACTACGGACTGGGCGTTACCGAGCACAGCCAAGGCTCGACCATGGTGATGGGCATCGCCAACCTGGCGCTGGCCACCGGCAACATCGGCCGCGAAGGCGTGGGCGTGAACCCGCTGCGTGGTCAGAACAATGTCCAGGGCTCCTGCGACATGGGCTCCTTCCCCCACGAGCTACCGGGCTATCAGCACGTTGCCGATCCCGATGCCCGTGGCCGCTTCGAGGCCGTGTGGGGCGTGCCGCTGGACGACGAACCCGGACTGCGCATTCCCAACATGTTCGATGCTGCGATCGAGGGCAGCTTCAAGGCGCTCTACGTGCAAGGCGAGGACATCGCCCAGTCCGACCCCAATACCCAGCACGTGGAAGCGGCGCTAACCTCACTGGAGTGCCTGATCGTTCAGGACATCTTCCTCAACGAGACTGCCAAGTACGCCCATGTGCTGCTGCCGGGGTCGAGCTTCCTGGAGAAGGACGGCACCTTCACCAATGCCGAGCGCCGCATCAACCGCGTGCGCAAGGTGATGCCGCCGCTGGCCGGCAAGGCCGACTGGGAAGTGACCGTCGAGCTGTCACGAGCCATGGGTTACCCCATGGACTACAGCCATCCGTCCGAGATCATGGATGAGATCGCTCAACTGACACCGTCGTTCGCCGGCGTCAGCTACGCGCTGCTCGACGAGCGCGGCAGCCTACAGTGGCCCTGCAACGCCGAGCACCCCATCGGCACACCGACCATGCACGAGATTGACTTCCCGATCGGCCTCGGTCGCTTCGCGATTACCGAGTACGTGGCCAGCGAAGAGCGCTCCAACCGCCGCTTCCCGCTGCTGCTGACCACCGGTCGGATTCTGTCTCAGTACAACGTCGGCGCTCAGACCCGCCGCACCGACAACCAGATGTGGCACGACGAGGACGTGCTCGAACTGCACCCCTCAGACGCCGAAGTCCGCGGCATCAGCGATGGCGACTGGCTAGGCATCACCAGCCGCGCCGGGCAAACGGTGCTGCGCGCCCGCATCAGCGAGCGTATGCAACCCGGTGTGGTCTATACCACCTTCCACCACCCAGGCAGCGGTGCCAACGTGATCACCACCGACAGCTCCGACTGGGCCACCAACTGCCCTGAGTACAAGGTCACGGCAGTACAAGTGGAAAAGGTCAGCAAGCCTTCCGCGTGGCAACAGCGCTTCGACGAGACCGACCGCAAGCAGCGCGAATACTTGCACACCGCAAAAGGAACGCTGGAAAAGAGTGCCTAGTGGAAGGCAGCCCCAGCGTATGGCCTATCGTCCCGCCGCCCAACGGCGGGACGATAGGTAAAGCATCATGAGTGAGGATTCGAGGATGGCATTACAACAGGACGAGCACCTGGTGCGCATGGTCAACCAGATCGCTGCCAACCTCGGCGGAGGCCGAGATGAAGTCCAGGCGGTGGAGAGTATCCGCAACCACGTGGAGAAATTCTGGGCCCGGTCAATGAAGCAGCGCTTGATCGCCAGCCTGGCAAAGGACGACAACGAATTGGCCCCGCTGGCCAGGCTCGCCACGCAGCAACTGGCAGAACGCCAGGCGCAGAAAGAACGCTGAAGTCATGGAACAACGGGCCTGCACTACCGCCCACTCTGGCAGCCTGGCCCTGACACACACGACCTGCTTTGCTGGCTGATTCTTCAGTCCTTTGGCTTTCATCGTTTTTGTGCCCTAAAAGTACACAAAAACTCTATTTGCTAAAGAGTTCTGAGGCACTTTCTTTGAAATAATGCTATTCTGTGCCTTATGAGTGCACATAAAGAAGGCAAGCTAAAGAGCATCCTCGAAGCCATCCCTCCCGGCTTCATGGTCGATTCCAGCTGGCTGGAACGCCATGAAGTCAGTCGCTTCCTCGCGCGAAAATATGTGGATCGCGGCTGGCTGGAGCGCGTAACCCGCGGTGTTTTCCTGCGACCGACCCCAAGCACTGGAAAACACGATACTGTCGACTGGAAGACCTGCCTACTCTCGATACAGCACATCATGAACTACGGTGTCCATGTCGGAGGCATGACAGCGCTTGCACTGCAAGGTTACAGCCATTACCTACCGCTGGGCGGGAACGCTCCGGTTTGGGTCTATGGTGAAGACATACCGAGCTGGCTGACCAAGCTACCGCTAAACGCACCGCTGGAAACGCGCAGCACGTCCCTCTTCTCCGATCCAGCGCCAGGACTCGCCAAGGTCGACTCTGACACCACAGGCATCCTGCCCTGGGACTGGCAACCAAGGATGTCATCGCCCGAACGGGCGATCCTGGAAGTCATGGATGAATTGCCTGGCCATGAAAGCTTCCACAATCTTGATATGGTGTTTGAAAGCCTAACGACTCTGCGTCCACGCACTCTGTCAGCGTTGTTGCACAGTTGCAGGAAGATCAAGGTGACTCGGCTTTTCTTCGTCTTTGCCGACCGCCACAACCATCCGTGGCGCAAACGCCTCGACCCGCGGGAATTCAACCTCGGAAGCGGTGACCGGGCCTTGGTCAAAGGCGGCAGGATACATCCGCGCTACCGCATCATGGTGCCAGAAGAATTTGCGGTAACGGAGGCAGCCGATGGCGCGTGAAGATTACGAAGCACGGGTTGCCATGCTGGTGCGCATCCTCCCCCATATCGCTAAAGAAACCATCTTCGCCCTGAAAGGCGGCACAGCCATCAACCTGTTCTACCGCGACCTGCCGCGCCTATCGGTCGATATCGATCTGACCTATCTACCGGTCACAGATCGTGCCGAAAGCCTTGCCGAGATTAACGAAGCGATGGATCGCATTGCTACTGCCATTGAACACGGCATCAGGGGCGCACATGCACAACGCATAAAAGGGGGAGGTGGCGGCGCCACCCGCGTGCTGGCACGGCAAAACGGAGCGGAGATCAAGATCGAAACCTCACCAGTCACACGCGGTGTTGTTCACGCCCCTGAAACCCGTTCGGTTTCGGAAGCTGTCGAGAATGAATTCGGCTACGCAGAAATTCAGGTCGTTTCCTTTGAGGACTTGTTTGGAGGCAAACTGCATGCCGCTGTTGACCGCCAGCATCCTCGCGACCTCTACGATGTGAAACTGCTCTACGAATATGAAGGCCTGACCGACGATCTTTTCCGTACTTTCCTGATCTATATCGCCAGTTCATCGCGCCCCGCGCATGAACTGCTGAACCCAAATTTGATCGATATTGACCAACCCTATACGCAAGAGTTCGAGGGCATGACGAAGATCCCGGTCAGCCTCGATGAGCTTCTGGAAATTCGTGAACAGTTGATTGCGGATATCCGATCCCGTCTCGATGACGACACCAAACACTTCCTGCTGAGCCTGCATGACGGTAACCCGAACTTTGATGCGATTGACCGCCCTCAGGCTGCCAACCTTCCCGCGGTACGCTGGAAGCTGGTCAACCTGAACAAGCTGATCAGACAGAATTCGGAAAAACACATAGCCCAGCGTAAAGAACTGGAAGCGCTGTTCTGAGCCCCTCAGCCCCAGACTCATATGCCAGCCTGGAAAAGGATGCCAACGAATTGGAGCCACTGGCCAGGCTCGCCACGCAGCAACTGGCAGAGCGCCAGGCGCAGAAAGAACATTGATGATCCGATGGACCAGCAGGCTTCGACCGTGCGGTGTGAGACGGACATTGCTGTGAGTGTTCATCCGGACCTCCTGGAGAGGTTGATTCGCATCTCCAGTATTCCGGGTAGGTTCCGGATGAACAGTCTACCGAGAGATCACCGCTAGACCCCGCGCCGTAGCTCGCCATTCAGCGCTTTGATGATGCAAAAGCACATCAGTAGCATCAAGATGGAGAACGGGATCGCAGTTGCCGTCACCCCCGCCTGAAGCGCCGACAGACCACCGCCGAGAAGCAGCACGATAGCGATCAGGCCTTCAACTGTCGCCCAGAACATCCGCTGGGGCCGGGGAGCATCGATCTTGCCGCCGGCGGTGATGGTGTCGATCACCAGGGAGCCCGAATCCGACGAGGTAACGAAGAAGATCAGCGCCAGCACGATGGCGATGGTCGACATCAGGCCTGTCATCGGCAACTCGTTGAGCATGCCGAACAGCGATAGCTCAGGGCTGTAGTTATCGATCACGTACTCCTTGACCAGACTGGCTGCCGGATTGGCATACAACTGGTCCAGTGCGGTGGAGCCGACGACGCCCATCCAGATAAAGATGAACAGGCTGGGAATGATCAACACACAGGTCACAAACTCGCGGATGGTGCGGCCGCGCGAGACCCGCGCGATAAACATGCCGACGAAGGGTGCCCAACTGACCCACCAGGCCCAGTAGAAGATCGTCCACGCCTGGCGATAGGCATCATCATCGCGGCCGAAGGGCGCGGACAGTGGGATGAAATCCGTCACGTAGGTCTTGAGCCCCGTCCAGAAGCCACTGATGGCCACCAGGGTCGGGCCAGCGAACAGTATAAAGAAGAAGAACAGCACCGCCATTATCATGTTGAGCTCGGAGAGCTTCTTCACGCCGCCATCGAGACCACGCCAGACGGATACCAGCGCCACTGCCGTCACCAGGAGAATGATGATGACCTGTGTGGCGGCGCTCACTTCCAGGCCGAAGACGAAGTTCATCCCTGCATTGGCCTGCTGAGCACCGAGGCCCAGAGAGGTGGCCAGACCGAACAGCGTGGAGAACACCGCCAGGATATCGATGGCATGGCCCCACCAGCCCCACACGCGATCGCCAAGGATCGGAAAGAACGCCGAGCGAATAGAGAATGGTAACCCCTTGTTATAAGTGAAGATGGCCAGCGCCAGCGCCATCACCACATAGACGGCCCAGCCGTGGATGCCCCAATGTAGATAGGTGCCAGCCAAGCCCAGGGCCGTCGCTTCGGGAATAGCTTCAGGATTCAGCGTCCCGTCGGCTCCGAAGGGAGAGGGAACACCGAGCGGCAGTGAGACATTGGCATGATAGACCGGCTCAAGCACACCGAAGAACAGCAGCCCGATACCGATGCCGGCGGCAAACAGCATCGAGAACCAGGACAGGTAGGAATAGTCTGGCCGTGCATCGGGACCGCCCAATCGGATCTTCCCATAGGGCAGCACGACGAGCGCGATACAGAACAGGATGAAGAAATCCACCACGATCATGAAATACCAGTCCAGCCTGCCAGTCGAGAAGGAGACGATGGACTGGAAGATGCTCCCGGCTTGCTCCGGAAACAGCAGGGTGAGCACGATGAAGACGATCGCCGCTAGCGCGGATACCACAAAGACCCGGTTATGAATATCGAAGCCGAAGGGACCCAACTGCCCCTCGATATTGTCCTGGCCGACGACGTAGTCCGTCTCCATATCGCTGCTTGCGGCGTGCGACGATGAGTTGTTCGGATCACTCGGATCACTCATGAAGTACGTTCTCTGTTGATGGGAGGTAAAGGATCATCAGTCTACGATGTTCCTGTTTCGAGCCTCTGACAGCATGCGGCCAGGACTCGACATGCCGAGGATACACTTCTGCTGGTCTACTTTCTGTCCCCCTCTGGGCGGGGTACTGGTCAGGGTTTCGGACCTGCTCGCCCTCGGCGGTATGCCGGTGGCTTGAAGTGCCGCACTGTTTGACTATAGACCAGCATGCCTCTTTACGGCCGCCGGGGCTCCATGACCGCGGCTGCCGACAAGGAACGCTCCACCCAACCGAGCATTTCCCAGCGTACCCGCGCGCAGGAAGAGCGGCTGGGGCTGTCGCTTTTCCACCAGCCGGGAGGCCGTCTGACCCTGCCCCAGGCGCCCCGGAACGACCTCTTCGCCTACCACAACTACACCCTGTTGCTGAATGCCGCCCTCACCGATCACCGCCGAATCGAAGGGCCTGCGCGAGAGGACCCGTAGTGGCATCGGCTCGAAGTCCTCGAGCGGCGGCGCCGGGTAGTCTGGGGCGAAGACGGCCTGGCCGTAGCGCTGCGCTCGCAGAAATCGACGCAGCTCTGGTACCAGGGATGGTCGCGGTTAGCGATCACGCGGGCAAATGAAGGCCGCAGTCTGGTGACCCCGTCAGTCAAGCAGGCCGTTGACCAGCACGACTATCGGCAGCAACGGGCACACGAAGCGGATGTACCAGGGCCATAGCTTCCAGAACAGTGTGTCTTCGATCTCCGGCGCCCCACTCCGCAGCTCCTTGAGCTTGGCGTTGCGCGACATCAGCCAGCCAACATAGAAACACACCAGGGCGCCGATCAGCGGCATGTTGTAGTTGATGGTGACGGTGATCGCCCAGCCGAACAGCGTCTCGAAATAGACCAGGATCAGAGTGGAGCTCGCGAGGAGTACCCCACCCATCACCAGGGTCGCCCAGCACCGTGAGACTCGTCCAGTCTCGACGATGGCCGCCACCGGTACCTCGAGCGCCGGGAACATGGAAGTCAGCGCGGCGATCGCCAACAGAGCGAAAAACAGCACCTCAAGCCCGGCGCCGAGCCCGCTCAGCTGGGCAAACATCGCCGGCATGACGTCGAACAGCAGGGTCGAAGAACTCTGCAGCTGGCCGCCGGAATCGAAGATATCCACCCCCAACTCGTCGGCGACAAACATCGAGGGCACGATCAGCATACCAGCGATGAAGGCCACGCCCATGTCGATGAACAGCACCTGGGCCCCGGTCTTCGGCAGGTGAGCGTCGCAACTCAAGTAGGAGCCGTAGATCACCATAGCCCCGATGCCGATGGACATCGAGAAGAAGGCCTGGCCCATGGCATCCATCACCAGTTGACCGGTGACCCGCGAGAAATCCGGCACCAGGTAGGCGGCAAGCCCGGCGGTGGCCCCCGGCAGGGTCATGACCACCGCGATCAGCACCAGCATCAGCACGATCAGCAGCGGCATCAGGCGCTTGGACCAGCGCTCGATGCCCTTGTTGACGCCGGCCAGCACCACACCGACCGTCACCAGCATGGCCAGGCTGGCCAGCATCCAGTCCTTCCAGAACCCGGCGCCGTCGAGGAGCGCGGCCCAGTCCTCGAAGCCCAGCATGGCGAACAGCGGCGACAAGGTGTCGCCGATCAGCCAGCCGGTGACGATGGCATAGAAGGTCAGGCCAAGACAGGCTGTAAAGATCGCCAGCACGCCGATGCCAGCGCCCAACCGACCGGCGCCGCCGCCCCCGCCGACCCGAGACATGGCGGTGATGATGCCACTCTGGGCATAACGGCCGAGGGTCAGCTCGGCCATCAGCGCCGGGTAGGCCAGCACGAAGGCCATTACCAGGTACAGCAGCAGGAAGGCTCCACCGCCGTTATTGGCGGCCATGGACGGGAAGCTCCAGACGTTGCCGAGGCCAACGGCGGCACCGGCAGCGGCCATCAGGAAACCGAAGCGGGAGGAAAACTGCGCTCTTGTCTTGTTCATGGCAATTGGATCCACGGGGAGTCGTCTACCGACTCCACTGTCGTTGTTGTAGTAGTGGCCGCCTGCGGCGGCCTATAAGTGCTCGAGAATGTCGAAGTGATCGCAGCCCGGCAGGTCAACGAGCGCCGCTTCACGGTCGGCAGCACACAGCGCAGCCACGAAGTCGCACCCCTGGTGGCGCAAGGCCGGTGGATCGTGCTCGGCGATCACCACCCGGGCGGGGGGCAGCGTCGAAAGATCGCCGAAACGCGGGCTTAGCGACCGGGCCCGGGCCCTATCGAGACCCAGCGGCGCGTTGACGTAGGTATCCACCAGTGGGGTCAGGTCATAGACGCCGCTGACCAGCAACAGCCCATCGATGCGTACCCCGCCCGCCGCGGCCACCCGACAGGCCAACTGAGCGCCGGCGCTGTGTCCGCCGAGGATCACCGGTCCGGCACCGCCGTGCTCATCGAGGGCCGCGATGGCCATCTCGAGGCCGCGGGCGCACTGCCCGACCATGGCCTCGATCGACGTCGCCGGCGCCAGGCCATAACCCAGCGAAGCGAATGCCATGCCCCGGGCCAGCAAGCCCTCGGCCAGAAAGTCGGTGGCGGTGTGATCCAGCTCCTGCCAGTAGCCGCCGTGGATGAACGCCATCAGCGGCCGGGGACCCTCGCTCCGGGGCATACTCTCGGGGACGAACAGGTCCAGGCGTGCCGCCGAATCGTCGCCGTCGACCAGCTCGAGAGGGGGCTGTCGCGCCGCCAACTCGCGCCCTGCGACGGCCTGGCGAGCCAGGGTGGCCTCGACGTCGCAGGTGAAGCGACTCGGCGAATAGGCATGATCCAGGGTCTCGTCGGTCATGGCATCCACTCCCGCTCAGGTCACCGCACAGCGCACCTGGAAACGCGACTCCCGGTATTCGCCGCTCTCGATCACCTCGCGGAAATGCCGTGCCGCCTGCCAGACGTCCTCATAGCTCAAGTAGAGCGGTGTGAAGCCGAAGCGCATCAGACCCGGCTCGCGGTAGTCGCCGATCACGCCCCGGGCGATCAGCGCCTGGACGATGGCGTAGCCGTGTTCGCTGTCGACCAGCGAGACCTGGCTGCCACGCTCCTCAGGCGACGGGGTGAGGTCCTCGATGCCGTGGGCCTTGAGCAGGTCGTCCAGGCACTCGCGGAACAGCTCGCTCAGCGCCAGGCTCTTGTCGCGCAGGGCTGCCATGTCGACCTCGGCCCACATCGTCAGCGAAGCCTCCAGAGCGCTGTAGATCAGCGCCGAGTGGGTCCCGGTACGAAAGCGCGTGATATCACCGGCCGGCACATAATCGGCATCGAAGGCGAAGGGCGCGGCGTGGCCGTGCCAGCCGGAGAGCGGTTGCCATCCCCTGCCCTGATGGTCGCGATGGACGTACAGGAAAGCCGGGGCCCCGGGCCCACCGTTGAGGTACTTGTAGGTACAGCCCACCGCATAGCGCGCGCCACAGCCTGTCAGGTCCACCGGCAGCGCCCCGGCCGAGTGAGCAAGGTCCCAGATCACTTCGGCACCATGGTCGTGCACCAGCCGGGTGGTAGCCGCCATGTCGCGCAGTCGTCCGGTGCGATAGTTGACCTGGCTCAGCACCACCACGGCCACGCCGTCCAGGTACTCGGCGAGCTCGCTGCCCTCGGGCAGGAAACGGTGCTCGTGACCGCTGAGCCGACAGAAGCCCTGGGCGATATAGCCGTCGGTGGGGAAGTTGCCGCCCTCGCTGAGCACCACGCGGCGGTCGTTGCTGCACTGTCCGGTGATATAGCCCAACAGTTTGAAGAGATTGAGCGTGATGTTGTCAGTGATCACCACCTCGCCACCGCGGGCGCCGATGATGGGTGCCATCAAGTCGCCGAGGCGCTCGGGAGCATCGAACCAGCCCTGGTTCCAGCCCTTGATCAGCTCGTCTCGCCATTGCTCCAGGGTTCCGTCTACTGCCTCTCGAGCCCCCGCCGGCTGGGCACCGAGGGAGTTACCGTCGAGATAGAGAACGCCCTCAGGAAGGGCAAAGCGGCGCTTGAAGTCGGCCAGGGGATCCTGACGATCGAGCTGGTGGATGCGTTCCAGGCTTATGCTCATACCGGGTCTCCGGAAAGGAAAGGGAATCACCTGGCAACATTCTAAGGGGAGACGGATGGCGTAGGGTTGCGTTCTGATGCAACAGACAGCACCTTTAGTGCAAGATTTTTGCACTGAATAGAGAAAAACGAAAAATGACGTCACTTGATCGCTTTGACCTGAAACTCCTGCAAGCCCTGCAGCACGACGCTCGCCTGACCCTCGGCGCCCTCTCCGAGGCAGTCAACCTCTCTCCCAGCCAATGTTCGCGGCGACTTGCGCGGCTGGAGCGCGAGGGTGTCATCCAGGGCTACTCGCTGCGGCTGGACCCGCAGGCACTCGGCCTGGCAGTGACTGCCTTTATCTTCATCTCCGTGGACAAGTCGCGCATGGAGCACCCCCACGATGCCGTGGCGGCACTGCTGACCCGCGACGAGGTTACCGAGTGCCATACCGTCACCGGCAACCACGACTTCCTGATCAAGGTGGTGGTGGAAAGTCTAGGGGCACTATCGACCTTCCTCGCCGAAGCGGTGAGCCCGCTGGAGGGCATCCAGAACATCAACTCCCAGGTGGCCATGAACACCCTCAAGAGCGGCGGGCCGCTGAAGACGGGGTGACCAGCGACGCCTGAAGGACAATTCCGACTTCGTCCGATTGCAGGCGCTGCCGGCAAATAGCCGCGCGACGATCCTGCCCGTCCGCGGCATAGCACTGTCGCTATCGAGGACGCAGCCTCAACGCATCCATTCCACCATCCACCGGCAGGCAGACTCCCACCGTCGAACGGTTGCCGGGATCGGCCAGATAGACCACGGCCTGAGCCACCTCTTCGGCGGAGACAAGACGCCCATGGGGTTGGCGTGCCTCCAGTGCCGCTCGCTCGGCATCCGGGTCTGGCGCCTGCTGCAACAACCGGCCGACCCAAGGAGTATCCGCCGTACCGGGAGAGACGCAGTTCACCCGAATGCCTTCGTGCAGGTGATCGGCCGCCATCGCCCTGGTCAATGCCAGCACAGCGCCCTTGGTCGCCGAGTACAGGGCTCGCTGCTGGATCCCCGCCGTTGCGGCGATCGAGGCCATGTTGATGATCGAGGCGCCATCCGACTCACGTAGGTAAGGCAAGGCGGCTCGTGAGACCCGTGCCATACCGGCGACATTGACCTCCCAGGCGCGTGTCCACTCCTCGTCAGAGTTGGTGCCGACATCCCCCTGGGCACCGATACCGGCGTTGTTGACCACGATATCGATACGCCCCAACGCATTGGCGACAGCCTCTACCGCGCGATCCACCCGTCCACTATCGGAGACATCGCACTCCTCCCAGTGGTGTCGGTTGTCGGGGTTATCTCGATCCAGTACCGCGACCCTCGCGCCTTCGTTGGCCAGGCGTTCGGCGATGGCTGCGCCGATACCCGAGGCGCCGCCAGTCACGATGGCGACCCGCCCTTCAAATCGTGATGTCATGGCTTAGCCCTCCCAGGCACGATATTGCTGACGCTGGCGCCCCAGACCATCGATCTCCACCTCTACCACATCACCGGGCTTGAGATAGTCAAAGCGCCCCGAGACCGCGACGCCCTCAGGAGTCCCAGTGGAAATGATGTCGCCGGGTTCGAGTTGCATGTACTGCGACAGATCCCACACGATTCTGGCGCAATCGAAGATCATGTCTGAGGTGCGAGAGTCCTGACGCGGCTCACCGTTGACCCAGGAGCGCAAACCAACATTGCCGGGATCGAATTCATCGGCGGTCACTATCCATGGCCCCAGCGGCATATAGCCGGGACAGCACTTGCCCTTGCTCCACTGGCCACCGGAGGCCTCCAGCTGAAAGCGGCGCTCCGACAGATCATTGGCAAGCAGGTAGCCACCGATGTGCCCTGCGGCTTCTTCCACCGAGTCGCAGTAGCTGGCAGTGCTGCCGATCACGATGGCCAACTCGACCTCCCAGTCGGTCTTTTCGGAGCCTCGTGCAATGGTGACGGTGTCATCGGGGCCAGCAATGGTATTGGGCGTCTTGAAGAAGACGATGGGTTGATTCGGCGGTTCAGCACCGGATTCGGCGGCGTGTGCGGCGTAGTTCTGACCGATACAAATCACCGAACCCACCGCAGCCACCGGTGAGCCAAAGCGCAGCTCGCTCCCCAGTTCGATGGCGGTGAGGCGCCCGGCATCCAATAGCTCGCGAAGCTTCGCCACTCCGTTGTTCTTCCAGAAATTCGGGCCGAAATCACCGACCGGCGAGGCGTCGTAGAGAACGCCTTCTACCTCGATCAATGGCAATTCGTTACCGATCGCTCCACGGCGCAACAGTTTCATGTGGTCTCCTTCATCAGGCCTCGGGCCTGCAGTTCACTCCAGAAAGCCTCGGGAATATCACTCGAGGCCAGTGCATGATTTCGCTTCACCTGCTCGGACGAGCGCATTCCCGCCATGACATTGACCACGGCGGGATGCCGCCACGGAAAGGCCAGCGCCGCCGCCGGGAGGCGAACATCGTGAGCGCGCGCCACACTGGCGAGTTCACACGCACGTTCCAGAACAGACGCGGGGGCCTGGCCATACTCGTACCAGGCATCGGCAGGCGGCTCGTCCCGTGCCAACAGCCCTGAGTTGAATACCCCGACGGCCACGACACCGACCTGCTTCTCCAGGCACGCTGACATCAGGCCCACCCGCTCCTGCTCCAGCAGCGTGTAGCGGCCGGCCAGCATGATCAGATCGGGGGCAGCCTTGTCGACAAAGCGCTTGAGCATCTCGGCATCCTTGGAGCCCACGCCCCAGGCGGCGATCCTGCCCTGCTCACGTAGCCGGTTGAGCTCGGGCACTGCACCGGCCAAGGCCTCCTCGAAGCGATCTGTCGGCTCCTCCGGATCGTGAATCCAGAGGATGTCCACGGATTCCATCTCGAGACGCGCCAGCGATTCCTCCAGGCTCTGCCTCACGCCCTCGGCGGTGTAGTCACGCACGCGAGTCAGGTCGTCAGGCACGTGGAAGCCATTGGTTTCATCGCTGCCCTGGGGCGCAGGATTAGGTGCCAACCGGCGTCCGACCTTGGTGGAGATGACGTAGTCCTGCGGTGAGCGGCCTTTCAACGCCTTACCCAGGCGCTGCTCGGAAAGCCCGAGCCCATAATGGGGCGCGGTATCAAAGAAGCGCAGCCCGAGCTCCCAGGCGGTATCCACGGCAGCCAGACAGTCTTCCTCGGGGGTTACCTTGCCCATATTGCCGAACTGCGCCGCCCCCACACCGAGGCCCTCGAAGGCACGACGCAACTTGGCTGGAAGCCGCGCGGAGATTGACGCTAGCGTCATCACACCGCCCTCCTCTTGTAGATGTTCACAGCATTGGCTTCTGCCACCGCAGGACGCAGGGAGACAGCAAGGCGCTCCAGTACTCTTTCGCACCAGTCCGATGAATCCTTGCTGACGGGGCTATCGCTGCCGAGCAGGCAACGCTCGCTGCTGAAGGTTTCGATGGCGGTATCGAGGATGTCCGGAGCGCAGCGTTCGAGCTCATCGGCGTTCTGGCACTCCGCCGGCAACCCAGACAGCTTGCAGAACACGTTGTCGAACTCGGCAAGCCGCGCCAGATTCCGCTGCCAGACATCACGGGACGACACATCGCGTACATTGGGTTTGCCCATGTGGTCCAGCACCACTGTCAGCTCCGGCACCTTTTCGATCAGCGCCAGCAGACGAGGCAGTTCGTGGTCTCTGACACAGGCATCGAACGGCAGGCCATAGGCGACCAGTTGCTTCAGACCATCGAGGAAGAGCGCCGAATCAAACAGCTCCCGGTCCTGCAGCAGACGCCGGACACCGACCACTTGAGGCACGGAGGCGATGCGCGCCAGCGCCCTCTCGGACTGTGGATGCTCGAGAGGAACGCTCACCACCACGCCATGGACTCGCGGATCCTTCTCGGCAAGCGAGACCAGCCAATCAGCCTCCTCCACGGGATCGGTGGCATCGGCCTCGACCAGCACGAAGCGTCGGTCCTGCCCGTGGGGAATATCCGCCATGGCGGGCAACCCCGCGTCCAACAGCCAGGGAATCCGCACCGCGGCGGTGTCCCAGACATGGAGATGGGTATCAATCATCATGGAACGCCTATCGTCAGCAGAAAGTTGGTGTAAGGGCGACGTTCTCCGGTCGCAACCACCAGACACACATCCGGCTCGCGGCAGGCCGCGTAGAACGCCCATCGGTCGAGGCTCGACCAGGTGATTTCACTGCCGCCTGCGTGGCGATGGTCCGCCAGATGCCGCTGGCACTCGGTGACCGAATCGGAGGCTTCGCCCTCGGCGGTGGCCATGAAGGTGATCTCCTCCACGGCGATGGACTGCGCCACCGCATCCATCACCGCCAGTGCAGGCACCATCCCCTCGCAGAGATTGAGGTACACCCGAGTCGCGTTGGCCGGCGCTGCCGTCGAATGCGGATACAGCGCGTCAGCCACCAGTACCCTGGCACCGTGGCCTGCTGCGGCGAGGGCGTGCAGCAGTTGGGGGTGAAGTAGCGGCCCGTTGATCATGCTGGCACCGCTTGTCGACGCCGGGCCCACTCAGCCCCGTCCGGCCACGCCCAGGCGGCCAAGGTCTCGGCCTTGATCTCCGCTGAATATCCCGGGCGAGAAGGCAAGGTGTAGGCGCCGTTTTTGACGTAGCAGGGATCGACGAAGTGTTCGTGCAGGTGATCGACAAACTCAGCCACGCGACCCTCCACCGGGCCCGACACGGCGATGTGGTCGATCATCACCAGGTGATTGACCAGTTCGCACAGCCCCACCCCGCCCGCATGCGGGCAGACAGGCTTGCCGAACTTCTTCGCCATCAGCAGCACCGGGATGATTTCGTTGATACTGGCGAGTCGGCACGAGTCGATCTGCACGAAATCCACCGCCTCGGCCTGCAGCAACTGCTTGAACAGCACACGGTTCATCCCGTGCTCACCGGTGGCAACACCGATCCCCAACGGACGCACTCCATCGGCGATGCTGCGGTGACCCAGCACATCATCCGGGCTGGTCGGCTCTTCGATCCACAGCAGATTGTGGTGGGCCAGAGCCTCTACACGCTCGATGGCCTCAGGCACGTCCCAGATCTGGTTGGCATCGATCATCAGCGCCACATCAGGGCCGATTACCGAACGTGCGATACCCAATCGACGTTCATCGTCAGCAGGGTCGGCACCAACCTTGAGTTTGATGTGCCGGTACCCCTCTTGCATGGCTTCTCGGCACAGTCGGGCCAGCTTCTCGTCCGAGTACCCCAGCCACCCGGCCGATGTCGTGTAGCAGGGGAATCCGTGCTCGCTCAGTTCGGCGATACGCTGCTGCTGGAATGGCCGCTGTTCCTTGAGCATTGCCACTGCCTCTTCGGCGCTCAGCACGTCGCTGAGGTAGCTGAGATCCAACTGTTCGACGAGCACTTCCGGCTCCATGTCGCAGACCAATTGCCACAGCGGAAGGCCCGCCCGACGCGCAGCCAGATCCCACACCGCATTCATTACCGCAGCGCGAGCCAGATGTACGACGCCCTTATCCGGCCCCAACCAACGCAGCTGTGAATCCGCGGCCAGCTCGCGATAGATTGCCCCCGGAGCCTGGCACACCTGCGCCACATCGCGGCCGACAAGGCGAGCGGACAAGGCCTCCATGGCCTGAAGACAAATCTCGTTGCCGCGCCCTATAGTGAAGGTGAACCCGCATCCGTAGAGCGCGATGTCATCGGTCGCCAGTCTGATATAGGCCGCAGAGTAGTCGGCATCCTTGTTCACCGCGTCGGAGCCGTCGCTGCTGTCCGAAGTCGGAAAACGCAAATCCACTAGTTCGATTGATGTGATGACAGGCACGTATCGCCCTCCAGATTCATCAGGTGTATTAAATTGCCAACGGAAATTCCGATAGAATTGAGCTAATTGTTTTTTCCCAGACCCGAGCCGGAGACATCTTTCATGCCGCCTTCTCCCCCGCCCGACAGTGACCAGCGCCGTCCCTCCCAGTACGAAGTGGTCGTTCAGGGCATCCAGGAGATGATCGTCGCCGGCGAAATCGCTCCGGGAGATCGACTGCCCATCGAGTCGATTCTCGCCACTCGCTTCGGCGTCTCGCGCAGCTCACTCCGCGAAGGCGTGAGAGCGCTGGTCGCCATGGGCATCCTCGAAACACGCCAGGGTTCCGGCACCACCGTCACCTCGCTCGCCCCCGGGTTGCTGCTGAAGCCTCTCGAGTTCTGGGCGGGTATCCAGGCGGGTAAGTCATCCCGAGACCTGCACAACGTACGCCAAGCGCTGGAGGTCGAGTCCGCTGCTGCGGCGGCGATGCGTCGAACCGACGAAGACATCGAGCGCCTGCAGGCTGTACTGGCCGACGCCGAGCCCGCCATCCGTGCACTCGATCACGAAGCCGCGATGGCCTTCGACCTCGAGTTTCACCTCACGCTGGCGAGGATCTCCCGCAACGCAGTGCTGATCGCACTGCTCGAGGCACTTTCTCGACCGACCCTGCGGATGAGGCTGTGGCAGTCCATTCACCTCAGCGGACGCCTTGCCATCACCCACCAGGAACATCAGGCCATCCTCAATGCCGTGATTGCTGGCGACCCGCGAAGCGCCCATGCCGCCATGCAGACCCATCTATCTCAGGTCGCCGTGGTCCTGCAGGACGCCTCGGACAGCGCCTCCTAGGCCAGATCACCTTCGCTAGCCTCGCCCTCGCGCGGATGACGCTGGACATAGATCCCGAAGGCCACGATCACCGCGAAGCACAGGGCCACCACCACGTAACTGACCTGCGCTGAAGTGACATCGATCAGCCAACCCTGGACCAGCGGCACCAGCGCGCCACCGACGATCGCCATCACCAGGCCGGCGGCGCCGTACTTGGTGTCTTGCCCCAGGCCTTCGAGGGAAATGCCGTAGATGGTTGGGAACAGCAGCGAGATGCAGGCGCTCAACAGCACAATGGCCACCGCACCAATCAGGTTGCCGCTGAGCACCGCCACCATCGACAGCGCGACACCGAGCACACACATCCACGTCATCAGCTTGCGTGGGTCTATCCGGCCCATGATGCTCACCATAACGAAGCGCGAGACAAGAAAGACCAGCAGCGAGGCCTGCAGCCAATAACCCGCCTCGGTGTCGCTTACGCCCATTTCCTGAGTCACGTAGTGGATGGTGAACGTCCAGGTGCAGGTCTAGGCGGCCACGTTGAAGAACTGAGCCACCACCCCGAAGGCATAACGACGGTTACGCACCAACCGGCCCAGACGGCTGCCCGGCAGCGCCTTCACATCGCTCTTGCTGTCCGCCATCAACGCCTGGCGACGAGGCACCCGCACCATCGCAATGGCAATCGCGATCACGATGTAGACCAGGGCCAGCGTGATGTAGGGCCCCATGACCGCCTGCAGTTCCGCCGACTGCATCTCTGCCAGCGCATCGCGAGTCAAGGAAGCACGCTGCTCAGCGGTTGCCGGATTGACGTGGGGAAGAATGAATATCGCAGCGAGCAGCACCCCAAGATTGGAGCCCACCGGATTGAAGGACTGAGCGAAATTCAGCCGCCGAGTCGCGTTGTCGCGCGGCCCCATCGCCATGACATAAGGGTTGGCGGATGTCTCTAGGATCGACAGACCCGCCGCCAGAGTGAAGAGCGCCACCAGGAACATGGAGTAGGTCATCATCTGAGAGGCAGGCAGAAACAGAAGCCCCCCAGTGGCCGCCAGCAACAGGCCAATCAGTACACCGCCCTTGTAACCCAGGCGCGAATTGATCCAGGCCGCCGGAATCGCCAAGGCGAAATAAGCACCGTAGTACGCAAACTGCACCAGCGAAGCCTGCAGCGCGCTCATCGAGAAGACCGAACCGAAGACAGAAACCAGCGGATCCGTCAGATTGCCGGCAAGCCCCCAGGCCGCGAAGCAGGTAACGATAAGAATAAAGGGCAACAACATGCCCCGGTGCAGGAAAGAGGATTGTTCCGGGGCCGGCTGCTCCGCAGCCGCCGCGGTTGAGGATGCATCCACAAATGACTCCTTGTAGTGTTTGTTGAGACAATTGATCAGATGAATTTTGTTGCTGAGGGAGAAACTAGACGAGGTATGCAGCAATGACAAGGAATTCCTCCTAAGACAAACGTCTTACGAATAACGAAAAACCCAACCATTAATGGCTGTTTTTAAACCATAAAAATCAACAAACAGGGAGTAACAATAAGAGAAGAGAGACAACGAGAAGGCAGAGACATCCAGACAGCAAACCGCGCCGGGCGCTCACTGAAACAAAAATAGATACGATGAATAGGCCAGTCACGGCCACACCGGGACCGGCCCGTCACGCATCCCTGCGGGTAGAAAGCGGGGCAACATAGGCCAATCGAAAGGAAGGCAGCAACGAAGGGTAACGACCCGAGAAGCAGTCGCGAAAACAGCGGGGAGACAAGCAGTGGCAATGCGGGGCTAATCGCGAGCGCGGGAGAAGCTCAGACCAGCATTCGAAACCTGCGGAGATATTCTGGCCTCACGGGAACAAGGCAGTGCGCTTATGTGGGCCTAGCTGGATTCGAACCAGCGACTAAGGGATTATGAGTTCGCTTTTAAAACAATAAGTTACTGATACAAAAGGAAAAGCAACCGTAATTGAGCGAAAGGTACAGTTCTTTTGAATCAGTAGGTTAGCGAAAGATGAGGATAGCACACGAAGCTGGTGTGTGTACCGCTCGTGTACCGTTTGAGATCTTCCTCTCTCCCGAATAGCATGCCTCAGGGGGAGCGAAAAACCGCTCGCCTCAAAGGCATGCTGATCTCTTACGGCTAAAAGAGGACACTCAGCCAGTGCAAATTTAACGCCCGGCTCACGCGCCGGTTTGGAGCCGCAAAGCGGCGGAAAATTGGTCGCTGTGCAGCCGACTGTTAGAGAATGATTGGCGCCGAGCTTCGTTCACTTTTCGCCAACTTTCATAATCGATGAATGCCGGACTAGTCGAGGTTCAATTCCCAAAGATTCGACAACCCTTTTCAAAGCCTCAAGCTGCCACTCGCCAGCCCATGGAGAGATGACAACTCTTTCGAGTGCTTTACTCAAATCCAGTCCAATTAACTTGGGCTTATCTACTGAGCTCTGCTCAGTATCTGTGACCGCCACGCGGAACTCTTGCTCAGCGAAATAACCATGCTGCTTATGAAACGAAAAAGACACATCAGTTTCGTCGGGGACTTTTTCCTTAGCGTAATTTATATATTGGACGGGCCCTGCTATGTAGTTGTAATCAGAATCAAGCGCACCGAGTAGGTTCCCTGCTGTAGTCTTGATAGCAACTCCATTTTGTCGACTTCCATAAACCCGCCACATGAGAGAGCACTCACTATCAAGCTGTTGCCAACTTGTTACCCAGGTATTTTTTCGAACAGCTTCTAGCCGATTACGCAGGTCATCGATTTCACTAACAGGTCTGGCGAAACTTTGGCTCATATCGGTGAAATCGAGAGAAAGGGTGACCTCATTTTGAAGAGGCATACGGCCTTCAAATCCATCCTCGAACTCAGACAGACTCGTAAACTTTAATTTTTCCCCTGTAATTAGGCTCAGAAAGCCATAAACATCCATATACCGCCAGAGAGGGGTGCTGTCGTCCCAATGATCTTCATTGACTCGAGTATGGTTTCCCAAGGTTTACCTCATTTCTAACAGGTATTAGACAGCGCGCTCGTTTATTGACTTGAACGAGCGCGCGCGTTCAACATTCTTATACCGCCACATCAAACCACTGATTTTTCGTTGTATTTTCGTTGACGTGGCTATATAACACCAATCAACGAGCATGCTGCCTTTTCCGACATGTCGGTTTTGGATCGCTATCCGCCATGACAGACTCCTACCGTAAGTTTTTACTCAGCACGCGAGTCACGATTCGACCTCCCCGCCAGCAGCTTCAAAATCAACAGCGCAAACTGCCTCCCCGTTTCCTCATCTTCCAACAGCGGCATACTGAGCTTCTCGTGGTCGCTGAGGGCGTCTAGCACGGCGTCGGTGACCTTCTTCGGGAAGAGACCGTGCATCACCTGGTCTTCGCTGTGATTGCGAACCTGGGCCATCACCGCCTCGTCGCGCTCGATGCGGTCGGCGATCCCGTTGGCGAAGTGCAGCTTGTCGTCGTCGCTGACCTCGGCGCCGTAGAGGTCGTTGAGGCGCTCGATGATCTCGTTAAGGCGCTGCTTCTCGGGGTCGTGGGGCTTGCCTGAACCCACTTCACTGACCGGGGTGAGACCGTAGTCGCCCTCGGCCTCCTCCAGGCGCAGGCGCTTCTCCTCGCGCTTGGTGAGGCGGTAGTGGGTCAACTCCAGTTCGCTGACGTCGATGCTCTCCTCTTCCAGCAGCCGGTCGGTGCGCAGCAGCGGGTGGAGATGGCGGGCGTAGACGCACAGCTGCTCCAGCTCGGCGTCGTCGAAGGTGGCGATCTGGCTGAGGAATTCGTAGGTACGCACGAAGCTCTGCAGGTTCTTGCGGAACAGGTCGAGCTCGTCACGGGTGGTGCCTGCCTCCTTGAGTTCCTGCTCGGCGCGCTTCAGCCCCTTGTCGTCGCCGTTCTGCTCGGCGGCCTGGCGAGCCTCCTTCCAGACCTGAAGCTGCTCCAGGGCCATCTGGTAGCGCTGCTTGAAGCGGTCCTGAGCCGGACGGCAGTGGTAGCTGAGGCTGGAGGCCGGCGCCTTGGGGTCGAAGAAGGCCTTGGCGAAGGCTTCCACCTCGGGGCAGTGATAGATGCCACTGGCGTCCAGGCCACGCTGCAGGTCATAGACCACGTTGGGATCGGAGACGTCGGCCAGCTCCGCCTTGCGGTAGTAGGGGGCGAAGGCGTCGAGGATCTCCTGCTCGTCGTTGAAGAAGTCGAGGATGAAGGTCTGCTTGCCGGGAAACAGCCGGTTGAGCCGCGACAGGGTCTGCACGCAGTCCACATCACGAAGTTTCTTGTCCACGTACATGGCGCACAGCTTGGGCTGATCAAAGCCGGTCTGGAACTTGTTGGCGGCGATCATCACGTTGTAGTCGTCGGTGTCGAACGCCTCGGCCAGGTCGCGACCCTTCAGCCCGGGGTTGAGCAGCTGGCTGGTCTCGGTGACTTCCTCGGGGATCTCCTCATCGGGCGGCACGCTGCCGGAGAAGGCCACCATGGGGTGAACGTCGGCGTAGCCCTGCGCTTCGATGTAGCGGCGCATGGCCAGCTGGTAGCGCACCGCCTCCTGGCGGCTGGCCGTGACCACCATGGCCTTGGCCTGGCCATCGAGCAAATGGCGGACATTGTCACGATAATGCTCGACGATCACTTCCACGCGTTGGGCGATGTTGTAGGGGTGCAGCCGCACCCACTTGGCCAGGGTCCGCGAGGCCTTCTTGGAGTCCACCTCCTGGTCCTTGCCATCGGGGTGGGCGAGCTTCCAGGCGGTGCCGTAGGTGACGTAGTTGCGCAGCACATCGAGGATAAAGCCCTCCTCGATAGCCTGGCGCATGGAGTAGAGGTGGAACGGTTCGGGCTTGTTGTCGGCGCTTGAAGGAAGCGTGGAATCCAGCGGGCGGCCGAACAGCTCCAGGGTCTTGGCCTTGGGGGTGGCAGTGAAGGCGTAGTAGCTGATGCGCTCGCTGGGGCGGCGTGAGGCCACGGCGGCATCCAGCATCATCTCCGCACTGACTTCCCGCTCGCCGTCGCCCTCATCCTCTGTGGCTTCCCCGGCGGCCGCCAGCAGGGCCTTGAGCTTGCTGGCCGAACTGCCGGTCTGCGAGGAGTGGGCCTCGTCGGCGATCACCGCATAGTGGCCCTCGGCGAGCTGCGGGCGCTTGTCCAGGGCGTCGAACAGCGCCGGGAAGGTCTGGATGGTGACGATGATGATGCGGGTGTTGCTGGCCAGGGCCTCGGCGAGCTGCTCCGACTTGCTCTGATTGCCGATATCGCGGGTGATGGGCCGCACCACGCCGTGGGCGTGCTCGAACTGGTAGATGGTGTCCTGGAGCTGGCTGTCGAGCACCGTGCGGTCGGTGACCACGATCACCGAGTTGAACAGCTTGGTGCCGTCCTCGGCATAGAGATTGGCCAACTGGTGGGCACACCAGGCGATGGAGTTGGACTTGCCCGAGCCGGCGCTGTGCTGCACCAGGTAGCGGCGTCCCGGCCCCTCGTCCAGGGTGGCCTGCACCAGGCGGTTGACCACCTCCCACTGGTGATAACGCGGGAAGATCAACGTCTCCTTGGTGGTGCGGCGGCCGTGGAAGTCTTCGGTGGTCTTCTTCTCCAGGTGCAGGAAGCGTCCGAGCACCTTCAGCCAGGCATCCGGGGAGAACACCTTCTCCCACAGGTAGGCGGTGGCGTAGCTGGCCTCGTCCGGTGCCGGCGGGTTGCCGGCGCCGCCCTCCTGCGTGCCGCGGTTAAAGGGCAGGAAGAAGGTCTCCTTGCCGGCCAGCTTGGTGGTCATGGCCACCTCGGCCTGGCTCACCGCGAAGTGGACCAGGGCGCCGCGCTTGAAGGTCAGCAGCGGCTCGGGCTTATGGGTGACGGGGTCCTTGATCGGGCGATCCTGGCGGTACTGTCGCTTGGCGTTCTCCACCGTCTGCTTGAACTGGCTCTTCAGCTCCAGAGTCGCGGTGGGGATGCCGTTGACGAACAGCACCAGGTCGAGGCGGGGGTTGTAGCTCTCGCCGCCCTGGCCCTTCTCCCGGGCGTGGGGCGAGTAGGAGACCTCGGGCACCACCCGCAGGCGGTTGGCGCGGTAGCGGGCCAGCGAATCCGGGTTCATGCCGTGGTCGGGCTGGAAGCTGCACAGGTCGAACTTCACCCCCGGCACCTTGAAGCCGTGACGCAGCACCTCCAAGGTGCCGGCCCGCTCCAGCTCGCGGACGACCTTCTGCACGAACACCTGTTCCGGGGCCTGGGGGTTGGCCTTGCAGAACTTCCCCCAGCGCTCCGGCCAGGCCTCACGCACGTAGCCGAGCAGATCCTCGGTGTAGAGCGCCGAGGCGCGCTCAAAGCCACCGGCCGTGCCGGCCTTCCAGCCGCCGGCCGTCATGGCCTCAACGATGTCTTGCTGGAAGGGGGCTTCCCTGCTGTCCGCCATGTGATCCCCTGCGCTTGGCGTAATGTTGCGTAACAGCCTAGCGCTTCAGGGATGCAAGGAGAAGGCTACTTAGGACGATGCATTGCCCATACGAAGCGGTTCAGCCAAATGCCAGGACAGCCTACTTCCGCACTTGAGTGGCATATCGATCGAGGGAGGTGAGTAAGCGTTCGCGCTCCCAGGTTCATATCGCGTGACGAAATCGGCCGCTGAGGCCGCTTTCACGTTTATTTCTAAATCGTGCTCTCGCCGCCGCGACAGAATGGGGCTTGCGGCATTACGTCAGCTCGGGGACTGCTCCGCCGATGGAGCGGCGGCGCTGACCTGCTGGTCTTGCCACTCGCCATAGGAGAGGCCGCTGCCCGCGACCTTCCAATCGATTCGGCCGTTGGCCGCGCGCCCCACCACGATGGCGGCTGCAGCACTGGGGCTGGAGAAGGCATAGTCCTTGGTGAAACGCTGCAGATCATTGCCATTATCAACGAGCACCCCCTCCTCACAGAGCTGGGCATGCTGCTTCTGATAGCTGTGGTAAGGGCCCGCCCATTCGCGCCGGGCCAGGGAGCCTTCCAATACGAAGAACTCACCATCCACTTCCTGCCCCACGGCTTTGATCCCGTGTCTGGAGGCTTCCAGGACGAACCGTGGCGAGGCCTGAGCATCTTGGGGATCGGGTGTTCCAGTAGCGGCAGATGGCTTTGTGGCATCACGCAGAAAGTCCAGCCCCAGAACCGGCAGCACGGTGCGTACCTGCTCCATGAAGAAGGCCATGTCGGCGCGGTCGGACTCGGGCAAGCCGATGTACTCGTGGGCGGTGCCGTTAATCAGCTTGCAGCGGCCGACCTCGCCGGCGTTCTTGATCAGCAGGCTCTCGAGGTACTTCACGTGGGCCTTGGTCAGGTTCTGATCCTTGCTGGTGATCAGGCAGACCTTCTCCCAGAAGTCCTTGCCGCCCTTCTCCTCGGGGCGGTTATGCTGCTTGAGGCGCGTGGCCACGTCGTCGCTCTCGCCAATGTAGACCAGCGGTCGCGGGTTGCCCTCAGGATCCGTACCGACCAGGAAGTAGATGCCGGTGCAGCCACACTCCGGTCGCTGGACCAGCTCGCTGAGCTTGCTGCGGGGTCCGGTCAACACATGGCCGGTCCAGTTCATGATCTCGGCGGTGAGTAGGCCGCTGGGCGTGCCGTCCACCAGGAAGAGCCGGATGCTGCGTCCTTGGGTCATACTGCCTCCGTTTGGATTGCCTCAGAGGGAGCCGATGAGCCCGCCGGAGGCTGCCAGCCACGGACATCAATCTTGCCGGTGACGGCGGCGGAGATCAGGGCGGAGCGGCGCTCCTGAAGGAAGCTAATCGACTGCTCTGCAGCCTCAAGGAGCTTTGAATAGTCTCCGAGACATTGATTTAAGTGCTCAACTATTCGGTCTTGCTCGTCAACTGGAGGTGTCGGAAGAACGTAGTTCTCATAGCGCTCAGCGCTAACATTCTGAATCGTCGCTTGAATTTGCTGCTGACCAATATACTGCCAGTAACCATGAGACTGGAAAGAGAAGTAAATGAACTCGGGCAGGGCCTTTCTCAAATCGATACGAGCGCGAATCAAGTATCCCGCAA
The DNA here is from genome assembly GCF_001431725.1 of Halomonas huangheensis. Lineage (NCBI taxonomy): Bacteria > Pseudomonadati > Pseudomonadota > Gammaproteobacteria > Oceanospirillales > Halomonadaceae > Halomonas > Halomonas huangheensis. Next base: position 3,396,282 of record NZ_CP013106.1, read on the forward strand.
AGCAGCACTCCCCCCATGATCTTTTATATATAAACGACTTTCCAACTGTGGCGCCGCTACGTGCGAAAAGAATGTCACCTTCTTCCAAAAGATATTGCTTAGCAACATCTGGAGGAAGCGAGCGAAATGTCTCATCACGCAACGTGCCATCGGGGGCAACATCAGTAATTCTAACGAACCGTGGATGACCTGCATTGTTGTCTGCTGCAGCTTCGTTAGCTCCATATTTAAGGGGCTCTCTGACTAGGTGCTTCAGTGGCAATGCCACCCAATGCGCCGGCACTTCCCCCAGCCACTCCACCCCGGAGTCCTTCATCGGCACATCGGTGTCCACCCCTTTGGTGACGGCATGAGAGATCACCGCCTGGCGCTTTTCCTTGAGCAGCTCGGTCAGGCGCTGCTGCTCCTCCACCAAGGCGTCGATGCGGGCGGTTTCGTAATCCAGAAAAGCAGATACTTCCACCTGCTCATGACTTGGTGGTAGAGCTACTATTCTTGTCCCCATCGTAGACAATGGAATTCGAGACCGAGTAGAGCCTGTTGACAGTAGACCTGCATCAGCCTCTGCACCGGCTGAAAGTTGATATGCCAAAAAATCAGGGAGCGCTCGTTTAGTATCCAGCCTGAACCTAAAGCAGTCGGCTTTAACCATTGCAGGAGCAATATTGCATGGGGCAACGCAAGCCCGCCCTACTACGTTATTATCATCACCTAGCCCAGCAACGAGGAGGTCGCCACCAATCACATCACTCTTAGCTATTTGCTGGCAATAATAGCCAGCATCGATATAAGCTGCATCTTCTCCATTGAAGAAATATTTCTTTATGTTTTGCAACCGAATGACACGGACACCATTATCACGGTAATGCTCAGACTTTATCGAAGATCCGAATGGACCATCACACTTCTCGAGCGAAATCAGGCTGAGCTTTAGTTTTTCCCAATGTGCGGGCACCTCCCCCAACCACTCAATGCCAGAGTCCTTGTATTCGGGGTATTTCGGGAAAGTCATGCCTTTGCCCCCTCTCTTGCGTTCATCACTGCTTCTCGCCAGAAAGGCTCCGTATCCCAATGCCCAGGGAAACCCATATGTGGACGTGAAACCTGAGGGTAATGGTCCAGCAGTGTCACCAACCGCTCAGCCCATTGGCTATTAGGCGACACGACCTGCATCAGCGACTCGATCACCACGAGTTGGAGATACAGGCGCCTACGCGGGTCGAGACGCTGATCGGGGTGCTCTTGAGACCCCGTCTCGATGCTACCGGGGATGCTCGGCCAGCCGGCCGGAACCTTTCTCGGCATCTCGGGCCGGCTACCGAATTCGCGGTTCCACACTCGGCCATGGTGGGCGCAGACGTTGCGCAGATCGGACAGGCTGCGGAACCAGGATCGCAGCACCGGCATCTTCCAGCCGAAATGGCGCTCGATACGCTGGGTATCCTTTGGAAGCCGCAGCTTGGCCAGCAGGGTCGAGACTTCCTTGAAGGTCAGCAGCTCCACCGCCATCCAGATGGGCGGCTGATTGGGGGCTGATCGGTACTTCGTGCGATAGTGCGCCAGGAAGGTCTCGATCTCTCGTCCCTTGGCCGCGTTCTCCAGCTTCTCCAACAGCCATCCATGGTTGTAGCGGGTGTCGAAAATATCGGGATCCAGGTAGCCGTGAGGGCCATGGTGCTCAGCCAGGGTGTTGGTCAACTGGGCGCGTAGCGCGACTTCCAGCCGCTCGATGGCATCAAGCAGCAGCAGGCGGAGCTCACGATCGAACACATAGAGCCTCAGCACATCCTCGAAGGAGGTGCCCTCCAGAAAACGATGCTCCTGGAGGCCTGGCTGGTAGAAGGGACGCGTGTAGGCTGAAAGGCGGAAATAGCTGATATTGGCCAGATAGTGACGCACCCGAGCCTCGTCGGGTATCGCCAGGCCACGGCTGCATAGCGTCGCGATCTGCTCATCAATGCTGTGTGCAGGCTTGTGGAAGTCGCTCATGCTCGACCTCCGGACACAAAAAACCCGCCAAAGTGTGCTTCAGTGAGAGGCATGGCGGGTGTGTTACCCGGCATGCTAGGGCATGACCCTTTCACTGTCAATGACTGTGCAAGACAAGGCTGAGCGGCGCCCTTCCTCATGCCGACAGCTCCTCGATCATCTGCTTGATCCGGTCGGTACAGGCCTTGAGGTCGGCGTCGATCTCTTCGAGCGGGCGCGGCGGCGTGAACTGGTAGAAGTGTCGGTTGAAGGGGATCTCGAAGCCGACGATGCCGATGCGGCCGTCCAGCGGGTCGCGCTTCTCCTCGTCGATCCAGGCATCGGGGACATGGGGCGTCACCTCGCGCTCGAAGTAGTCGAACACCGACTCATCGAGCGGCACATTCTCGTTATCGCGCAGGCCGCTGTCGGGCTCGGGGTTGCCCTTCTTGTCCAGGCAGATGTCCGCCTCCGGGTCGCGCTCGGAGAGAGCGTTGAGGGTAGCCTTCTGCACCGGGGCCCCGACCTTCAGGCCTGCCGCCTTGAACGCGGCCTTCAGCGCCTTGGTGAAGGTGTCGCGGTTGGTGTAGCGCTGCTCCGGGTCCAGGGTGGCGCAGGCGGCCTTGAGGGCCTCGCGCTCACCCTCCTCAAGCTTCTGGATCGGCTTCTCATCGTCGAGCCGGGCCAGGCGCTCGGGGCTGGCCTGGAAATTGAGGCGTAGCGGGCGCTCCACGGTAATCCGCCGGTAGCCGAACGCCTCCACCGGGAAGCGCTTGCTCTCCTCACTCTCCTCAAAGGCGCCGTAGAGACGAACGATCTCCTCGATGTCGCGGTCGGCGACGAACTGGCGCTTGCTGCCCAGCGACTTGCGCATCTTACTGGCCCGGCTGGTGGCGTTGATCAACTGCACCTGGCCACGGCGCTCGGCGGGCTTGTGATTGGAGAGGATCCACACGTAGGTGGCGATGCCGGTATTGTAGAACATGTCCGTAGGCAGGCCGACGATGGCCTCCACCAGATCGTGCTGCAGCAGGTAGCGGCGAATCTCGGACTCGCCGCTGCCGGCGCCGCCGGTGAACAGCGGGGAGCCGTTGAGGATGATACCGATGCGCGAGCCACCGTCCTGGCGAGAGCGCATCTTGCTCACCAGGTGCATCAGGAACAGCAGCGAGCCGTCGGAGACCCGCGGCAGGCCGGGGCCGAACCGGCCCTCGTAGCCCTTCTGCTTGTGTTCGACGGCAACCTCTTTCTGTACCTTCTTCCACTCCACACCAAACGGCGGGTTGGAGAGCATGTAGTCGAAGCGCTCGGCGGGGAGCTGGTCGTCATTGAGTGTATTGCCGAGCTTGATCTGCTCCACCGCCTGGCCCTTGATTAGCATGTCGGCCTTGCAGATGGCGTAGGACTCTGGGTTGAGCTCCTGGCCATGCAGCGAGACAGTGACGTCCCGGCTGACTTGCTGGATGTACTCGTCGCTCTCGGAAAGGAAGCCACCGGTACCAGCCGTGGGGTCATAGACGGTGACGATGCCATTGGGGCGCAGCTTGTCGTCCTGGCCGGTGAGCACCAGCGAGGTGGTCAGATGGACGATGTCGCGCGGAGTGAAGTGCTCCCCCGCCGTGTCATTAGAGCTTTCGGCAAACTTGCGGATCAGCTCCTCGAACACCAGACCCATGCCGTAGTTGGAGAGCCACTGCGGGCTCATGTCGATGGCGGCGAAGCGCTGCACCACCTGGTAGAGCAGGTTACTGGCACCAAGCTGCTGTACGAATCCCTCGAAATCGAAGTGCTCGAAGATCTCCCGGGCGTCCTGGCTGAACGACTGCACGTAGCTCATCAGGTCGTCGGCGGTTTGGGTGTCGGAGAGCGTGCCCAGGGTCAGCGGCGAGGCGTTGAAGAACGGCTGATCCGCCGCACGCAGCAGCAGCTTCTCGCGCACCGCCTCGGGCTTGGCCTGATGGGCGTGGGCTTCACGGAGCACCGCGTCCTTGGTGGGCTCCAGCACGCACTCCAGGCGGCGCAGTAGGGTGAAGGGCAGGATGATGCGGCCGTACTGGGATTGACGGAAATCGCCGCGCAGCAGGTCCGCCACGGACCAGATGAAGGCTGCCAGCTGAGAGTGACTCTCCGTGTTCATGATGCTCCCCGCGCTCAGATACCGATATTGTCTGGAGGGCCATATCATACACAGCCAGGCACGCTCTCGGGCAGTGGCGACGCTGCAAGGCTATAGCACCAAATCACTGGCAAGTGAGTCTACCAAGTCGCGCCTACCGTTCGTCTTGACTATCCAGCTCCTTGCTCTCCTCTCTCCCCAGGTGCACTGGGGGCACGCTGCAGCCGCCCCGCGAGCTTCTCCTGGAGCTCGTGCCGTTCTGTCTTCATTGGCGGCTTGGAGTCCACAAAAGCCGAGATGTACTTAGCTCGCTTCTGGTCTTTGGGGACACATCTGTTCAGGCCATTGGCTATCAACAGGAAGGGGGCACGATGATAAGCCCCATGCCCTTGAGTGCAGTCCTCCCAAGGACAGGTGGTTCGCATCGCTTTCAACTGATTGTTCGATGGCCAAGCTGTTGTTTATAGAAAATACGGCTGAGCGTTGGAGAACACTTCAGCTAGAGACTGTGGTTCAGGACCAATACCAGCGACATGGTGCAACAGACTGGCGCTGTCTGCGCCATACACTTCCACGGGGAAGGCAGGACAGCGGTTAGCCAGAAGCCAGAAGGTACGTGTTACTCCGTTGGTAAAGTCCAAGTGTAGCCGCCCACTGGTGTCGACATGGGCTCCTGCCTCAGCCAGGGGCACAGGGTTATTTATGCCATGAGAAAAGCCATCAACTGCCCATTTGTACTTGTAGTCGAAAGGCATCTGAGAACGGCAAATACAGTCTGAACCATGACGCCTTGTTATCGCTGGGCTGGCCTTAAGCCATGCGTGATAGAAGCGTTCAGCATCCAAATGCACAACAAAGAACTTGTGGTCGATTGCACCAGAGCTAACCGACATAAAGCGTGGCTCGCAATTCGGTATTGAAACCCGCCATACTGCTTCAAATGGGTCAACCTTCACGAGCGCTGGTAACTCTGGGCTTCTATGGGACTGAGCAGCCTTGCGGAGTTGGCGCAATTCCAAGTGACGGGACAGAACGTCATGAATCCTGCGTCGAAGCATGGTCAGAAAGCCGAGGCCGTGATAGGTGCCATCAATTCTCACCAAACCGCCTTGAGTTTGACAACTCGCCCTCCCTACGCCGCTTCAGCTCAGCCCGCGCCCAAGCGGATGCATCTTTCATATCTCGCCGCAGTTCGTCCAGCTCTTCGGAAGTCAGCCACCGAACCGCCGACTCCCCGCTTTCTGGGTGCGTCTCGCCGACCTGTTCGAAGGTCTTGTCTTCCAGCTCTTTCCACCGTTGTCGGCGTGTCTGTTTGCCCATATTCCCCTCCTAGCGGAAAGGCGGCCATTGGCCGCCTGAGCTATCGCTGGTCAATGGCTCCCATAATGTCAGAAGCCAGTATCGGAAAATCCCGCCGCCTCTGAAAACGGGGTTCTTCCGGTTCCAGCTTCCACATCGTTGCTAGTGTGCGTGCTGCGCGGTGTATCCTCTCGGCCCGCGTGGGCCGGACGGTTCACAAAGGCGGCAATCTCTGACTCAGCGTTCCTCTCCCCCTCGGCCGATAGCTCGACAGCCGGTAAAAAAGCGGCTTCAGTGTGGGCTTCATGCGCTTCGTCGAGCATATCCAGGGCTACCATAAAATGGCGTTGTTTCATCGTGGGGTCTCCTTAGGTGTCCTGCTGGCCACGGTTCACAAAGCGTGCGATCTCGTCGCTACGGTCCTGCTGGTGTTCACTACCGCCCAGGCTGTCGCTGTCGCTGTCGAATGAGGGAGCAGAGTCGTCCGCTTCTGCGACATCACTACCACCTTCCGGCTCCATGCCCTTGCGAATTGAGGACGCCAAGCGACCACCAGCGGTTTGATCAACCTTGTTCTGGAATTTTCCGGCCATCTTCATCCCAACCCCTTTGGCCAGCTCGCCAGCCGTTCCAGCTCCCAAGGATGCTGCTCGCTTGATTCCGCTACCGCCACCAGATCGGGAGCCAGAACCAGCGAAACCAGCCGCCTGCGCAAATGGGGTGTCACCGGTGCCAGCTTCATCTCCGGTGGAGCTGCTGCCACTCCCACCACCGCTGCTGTCACCTCCAGTGCCAAAGCTCGGCATGTCGGCTCCAGACCCCGACATATTGGACTGTGCCTTCTCGAAGGCAGCCTTGATGGCTGACCCGCCACCTACCGCATTCGCCGCACCGCCCAACATCGCGCTTCCAGCCATCTTGCCCACCGTGAGGGCCATACCTGCCGCTGTCATGGCTGCTCCTACCGCAGCACCGGCACCGAATGACCCGATGCCCATCGCTCCCACGCTGCCACCCGACACCAGGCCGGAAATCATCGGTGGAATCTTGTTAACCAGAAATAGCAGGATCACCGAAACGACCAGCATCACGACCAACTCCTGGGACGCCATGTTCTCGCTCATCTGCGAGTAATAGTGAGTAATGAACTCTCTACCGATAGCGACCAGAAGCACCATTGCCATCAACTGAGCCGCTATGCCGAGAATGGCCTTGTAGTAATTGATCGCCATATCTGAGGTCCAGCGAGAGCCACCGAATCCCAGGAAAAACACTCCCGCATAAAGCAGTATCCAACTAGCGGCTAGCAGCAGGAGCAGGTTGACGGAGATAATCGCCAACACCAGCAATACGGCCAAGGCCATACCTTCCATCACCAACGCAGTGGCAAACTGTTTCCAGCTCAACTCTGACGTAGCCTTCACTGTCTGGTCGTACAGTTCAAAACCGATATCGAGGATGCTGGAAGGCCCCAAGTTGCCGCTAGAGAGGCCACCGGCTTGTGCCCCAAGGGTTTGCAATGACTGTACGATGGTTCCCGCGATGTTCATGCCCTGAGTCGCGTTCGTCAGCAACCACCAAAAAAAGCCTGTAAAGATGGTGAAACGAACAAGCTCGGCAAAGAACTCACCAATGTCGGCCTTGCGCAGCGCCATCATGCCGAACGTCCAGACCATCGAGATCACTACCAGGGTCCAGAACAACCGACTGGCGGCCGCTTCTATGGCAGGCCCCCACGCTGATGCCGCGGAATGAAAGCGGTCCAACACATCATCCATGATGTTGCTGCTGGATAGCTCCTGAGCCATTGCGGTATCGGACAGCAGGACGACGGCGATCACGCCCAAACCACCAAAGACGAATCGTTTCATGCAACGCCCTCCCTCAATATCTGCCGGGGGAGCTGGGTTCAAACTCCCATTCCCGCATGCGTTGGGCCTTCTCGAACGACCGGCAGGCTTCGGTAAAGGCTTTTCGGTTCGATTCTCGGCTCAGCTCGCGGATAGCCTGCTGAAAGGCAACTGGCGCACACGTGATCGCGCTCGCCTCTGGTACCATTTCCTGCTCACAACCTACCAAGGCAACAGCTGCCACAAGTGGGATGATCTTCTTCATCGCGGCTCTCCTTAGTAGCGATCTGCTGAGCTGGGTTGGTAACTCCAGGTACGCATCTGCCTTTCCCGTGCTTCCCCTCTGGCGTTTGCATCCAGTTCAGCAGCGAGACGGGCGGCTTCAGCGTTCTGCTGAGCAATCAGCAAGCTGCGGATTTGCAGGAGTTGGTTGGCTTGGTTACTGGCGAGCTGGTTGGCGTAACCAATAGCGGCAAGCTGGCCATCCGCGCCCTGGGCAGCAGATTGCAGACGTTCAAGCTGTCGAGCATCAGACACCAGGTTATCCTGTTGCTGATCCAGCCCGCGGAAGAGCGCATCGTTGGCCGCTTTCTGCGATTCAGACGCCAGGCGACGATTTTCATCCATCGCCGTACGTTCGGCATCCGTGCAACCTCCACCATTGAAGCAGGGAGAACTCCGGTAATACGCCACGTCCTGGAACTTGCCCAAGTAGGCATCGAGGCTGCCGAGCTGGTTCTGGTAATGCTGAAGCGTGTTGGTTGCCTGAATCAGATCGTTAATCGTGGATTGTGCCCTGTCCCAGATATAGGCCGCTGGGGCCATGGTGTTTTGCAACTGGTTTTCATACTGCTGGAGCTGGGCCTGGTACTGCTCGATCTGCTTGAGGGTCTGGGCCACGGATTCCATTGCAGTCATGATGTTCTGTGACAGGTTGCCACCATCGATGACAGGGATGCCCGCTTGGGCAGGCATGGAAGTGGTCAACGCCAAGGACATGACGAGGGCAGCCGTTTTAGCCGCTAAAATTCGTTCTCTTCTCATGATTGAGTGCTCTTAGCTTCATCGTGACTAAGTTGCACTCACCAACCTGTAGCGGCTCGCTCATGAAGATTGCGAGCCACTACCCCTGCCGGAGAACCCAGCGGTGAAGTGTGGACCTCTACAGGGATAGCTCGTCACTTACTATCCCGGCGTCCGACCTGCGCGACACCGTTAGAATGCGCGGCCAATGGTTGTTTAACATCGGTGTCATTGTCCTGGAGAACGGTTAGGCTTCCCAAGGGTTAATCGCATCTACTGTTTGTTGCCGCCTTCCAAAGAGAAAGCACTATAGTGACCGTCCCTTCTGTTGTCTTTTTGCCCTCTTGGCGTCCATCTCTGCCCGTAAATTGGCTTTGCGGCGCTCTTGCTCGCTCGGCCTCTGTAGGGGCGGTGTCGGAGTCTTGCCCGTTTGTCCCTCAAGGTGAAGCACATCGGCCTGGGACAGCGATTGCAGACGGTTCCGGCGCACCGGGGGTGGCGGCTGACCGATGGGCGGCACTCCCGCGCGTTTGCTTCGGGTCTTGGCCGGGGCGGTGTTCTCGCCGTTCGCCAGGGCTTGGCGGCGACGTTCCAGCCCGGCGTCCGCAAACCGGATAGGCAACTGTCCATCCGCTGCCGCCTTGATCACCCGCGCTTTGAACTCGGGCGAACCGTTCACGGTGATGCGCTCGCCGTAGCGTTCCATCGCCATTCTTAGCGCGTTCTGGATGCCTGCCTGGTCGGACTCCCTGGACACCTGTAGCCGGTCGCCATCGTCGCGCACGGCGCTGGCTCCGGCCCGGTAAATGATGGTGCCCTTCTTGGTGACGTTGTCGATCACCGGCGCATGGCCGGGCTTTGCCTGTCCCTCACCCTTCAAGGTGTTGCCCTTGAGGCCCTGGGCGGCCTCTCTGGCTCGCAACGCGGCCAGGGCCTCGATATCGCCCTGCAAGGCTTCCCGTTTTAGCCAGTCGGCCCAGGTGCGGCGCCCGTGTGCTTCATGGATCGCCTGGCGTTCCTCACGGTACTGCTTCTGGATCGCGTCAATGTCGGCTTTCAGGGCGCTGCTGGCCTGCGCATACAGCACCTTCTTGGTCAGCCTGCCGCTGGTGAGCTTGATGGTCGCCCGCCGGGCCTTGCCCTTCTTCTTGGCGTTCTCAATCCGGCGGTCTTTCTGCCGCCGGGCTTTGTCCAAGGCCGCCGTCTTGTTGGCTGCCGCGCTCTGCTGTTCTGATTTGAACCGGGCGTAAAGCTCGGTGGTGTTCACGCGCAGCCGTACCGGGTCTTTGCGGTACTGGCGGTGGGGCTTGCCCTGTTGCGCCTGGTCAGGCTCGAACGGGCCGAAACGGGCCTCTAGCTTCGGCTTGGAGAAATTCCGCCCCAAGGTGCTCGCCTTGACCGCCGCGTCATCACCGGCCACGACAACCAGCCCATTCCCCCGCGCCCGGAGTTCCAGGCCATTGTCACGCATGACCTGGTGTAGCTCAGCCCAGGACTGCGCGGTTTTGATGTCGTCCAGGCACTCGCGCTTGATCCAACCGATCAGGCTTTCAATACCGGCATGACGCTCCATGTCGGTGGCTCGCGCCTCGGCCCCGCGTCGGCGCGGCATGTGGTTGTCCTGCTGCAACCCATAGTCCCGTTCCATGACCTCGCACAGCTCGGCTAGCGTCTGGTGTGGGTAGTAGGGTTCGTGGATGATGTTGCGCGTCGGGTGGATCTTGTTGACGGCGATATGGATGTGCAGGTTGTCGGTATCGTTGTGAACGGCGCTGATGCGCTGATGCTCACCAAAGCCCAGCCCCTTGCAAATGCGGTCCTCGATGGCCACCAGGGTATCGGCCTTAACCTGTTCCCCGGCCCGGAAGCTGACAATCAAGTGATAGGTCTTGTCGCTCTTCGCTCGGGTATTGGCGAACTGGGTCGCTAGTACCTCGCTGACGGCATCCTGGACCGAATACGCCTCGCAGTTGGTCAGCCGTACCGCGCCAAGACGGTGCTCCTTGCTTTGCTCGTCGGTGATGTAGTTCACCAGACCAGCAAAGTCTGACTTGCCCAGGGAGCGCATGGGGACGTGTTTGGCGATCATCAGTGCCAGCCCCACATTTTAGCGGCTAAAAAAATCACGATCTGGCCCTTGGCTGCACCACGGATTTCAACACCTGACTCATTTCCTCCTGAGTGGCTTCGATCCTTCCAAGCAGACTAAGGATGGTAGCCGCCCCGAAGTGAGCCGTTCTCACGTCATCTGTCAGCCAGAGCTTGAGCAAGCCCCCTAAACGCCCCAAGTCACCATTTACACGAACCAGCTCGCGGACATACTCGTAGTCCATAACGCCACTGACCTGATAGCCCTGCCCCACTTCCCGCAGATAACAGGCAACGCTTAGCCCCGCCTGCCTGGCGTTGGACTCAATCAGTTCCCTCTCTTCCGGAAGGCAGTACACCTTGAGCGGAGTACTGTTCTTCCGTGTCACTATTTGCTTCTCACTCATGCCAGCTCCTATCTCAGGTTCCATGCCTCGCAGAGCAGGATGTCCGTTGAGCACCGCAGGTGCGAATAAGGACCAGTGAAGAGGAACACCACGCTTGCGAGGTGGGACTACTTCACACATCCTGCCCGCACTTCAGCGTTGATTCTTGTAGGTACGCCATGTGCAAAGCAGCGCTATTTCTCTGTATTTCGTTGCACGGTCCTGTTTTTTCCTGTGCATCCGTGACGAACAGTCTAGAACCCTGATGAAATCGACACTTACGGCGGTAATGCAGCGCTACAGAAGCGGTAAAGCAGCGATCTAACAGCGATTTCACCATAGCGGAACCCTTGCGCTTTCCACATTGAATTACACAGCTTTCCACGCGATTTCCGCACTGCCCCTCAAATGTCAATGAATCAGAAGCGCTGCCCCTCAAGTGTCAACATCACTGCCGCGCAAACCATTCCTTCCATCTGATAGGTTTACTGCGTGTCAATTGACGTGAATTGACGTGGTTGGCCTTTTCTTTCTTGGCGTGCTAAACACGGCGAATGCCGTTCATCTACTTACTACCTAAGTACTTACTATACTTAGTACTTTCTAGCCTCTTTACTTATTAGCGTTGGATTTTCCGCCTACGGACTATCCGGAGTTGGATTAACCGCATTCGGAAAATCCGAACGTGGTGGGTCAAGCTCAAAGTCCCCCGGTCGGTCGGTGACTAGCCATGTGGTGCGCACGAACTTTCCACATTCACCACGCTCCCGCTGAATGCACAGATACCCCGCCTGTTGAAGTTCCTTCAGCCCCGCTCTCGTAGCATCTCGACCAGAGCCGACCTCCTTCTCTTTTGAAAGGTGCGATAGCCTGAGTTGCCAGTTATCGGGCAGAGAAAGCACGAACACCAGAATGCCCAAGGCTTTCCAGGAAATTCGCCGATCTCGAATCAATTCATTATTGAGCGTTGTAAAGTTTGAGCGCACCCGACGACGGATGATGGCGGTATCGTCCACAGTTCCCCCTCAGGACTCGTCAATCAGTCCAGCAACGTCAGTTGCACGGAAATAGACACGCCTTCCAACCTTCCTCTTGGCGGCATTCCATTTCAAAGCAAATTCTGATTGGCTCTGCAAGGATATTCGTAGCCCATCGGGGCTACGCTTCAATAACTCCGATAAATCGGTTAGTGAAAGTAATGGCCCATAACGCTCAAGCAACTGTTCTTCGGTTGTCATAAACACCTCCAGATAACGTACAACTAAACTCCATGCTTAATATTTACGACATCCTTAGCAAACTTTCAACCACATGATTTTTCTGTAAAAAAAGTATAGCTATACATCCCTTGAAAAGTTTACCTATACTTCATCAAAGGCCTTGGTTAAAAAATAAAAGTTCATGTGAAAATAAAAAAGACCATTTCCATCAAGCGCTAACAAACGGCTTTAACGGGTTTTATTAAGCACAATATTTAGTCACTGCAATTTCATTGGCACTTGAGGGGCATTTTTTATAACCACAATATTTCAAGCACATGAGCACTTGAAAAAGTATGACTAGTATGAGAACTGCTATGAGAGTGAAGATGGTATTGAGTATGCGTACCACTGAGCTCACACCAGAAAAGCAGAGGAAACTTTAGCCGCTAAATTTCCCCTATTTATTGCTGAGGGACGTTCACCCTCCAGCCGATGTAGTATGTTGTACGCTACTACAACATACTACACGCTACATAAATCCCATAACTTAAAGTTCTGGTATCGGCCAAAAGCTGCCTTTTAGGCGTCTCTGATATAACGCAGTGCTGAGGCGCGCGAGCTGTGCGAGCGTCGCCTCCAGCGCATGGTTAGAGCTAGTCCGTCAGCTCGCTCAGTCACTGATCCCGCACCACCCGCAACCCATCGCCCGCGTCCACATCATTGATGTATGCGTTCACGTTCATCGTGCCCACTGTCACGTTGACTTCCGCGCCCGGGTGGAGCGTGGCCGTAACCTCCGTACCGTCCTCCATTTCCACGCGGATGGAGATCGCGCTCGTCTGCTGATTATGGAAATTCAGCTTATCGCCTAGTTTAAGATGTTCCTGGATATTGCTGGCCATTCTGTTCCTCCTCTCTCTAACGCCCAATTAAGGTGTGAGGCACGCAATACCAATGCTTCCGCAGACCACCTTAATCACTAAAATCAACGCATAGTGAAAATACCATGCGTGCCGAATCACTCTTAAACTGTTTATTATGCAGCTTTCTAATACGGTAACTCATCAGCTTCAATGCCAACATGATCAGGAGCTAGATATTGAGGAAACCTGACTGCTCGGATTGTATCGTGACCAAGTAACACTGCCTTACACACTCTGTGCATACCATCCATTACCCTACCTTTATGACACAGAATGATTGGGTATGATAAGTCAGTTTTTTGGATGAGTTTCGTGTGCTCTATAATATTTCTACAGGTTGGTTTTTCACCACCTAGCTCAAACCAAAATTCTTCGTCTAACTCACTGATATCTGCTAGAGAGATTTCGATAACTGTAAAATCTTTAGCTAGTTCAATTAGCCGGAAAACATCCCACGATAACAGCCCTTCATCTGAGCTTCGAAAATGATACTGTTGTCTCATAATTCTCCTTGCTGCATAACGCCGCCAGCACGCGCGGCTTTGTAGTGAAGGCAAAGCCGCAACGGAAAAGCCGTCGCCGTGCCTGGCATTGTTAGGATCATTCCCATTGCGCTACGCAGCCGACGTATTCGTTTATTATAATACGAACCTCAATATAACCAACTGCCGATGCCGCATAGCGATACATATTCGGTTGCACAACGATCCAACCAGTTGGATCCATATCTTGTCCAGTTAGCATGCGCTGCATAGCTCGACTTCCTATTTCTGGCCAAACTTCGGCAGTGACTGGCTGATCGAAATCTATGCGCTGCTGTTCTGTTAGAGAAAGAAGTGGAAATACGGAAATATCATCTGGCTCACGTGCAACTGACTCATGAAGCTCAAATAACGCATGCCCTTGAGCTAGCTTGGTCAGCACTGCCTTCACCCGATCATGTTCTGGCTCAAAGATTATGTTGCCTTCGATCACAGTTATCGAGGATTCAAGTTTTGATCGGAGCGCATGTTTTCTGCGAAGAATCTTTGCGACTTTCTCGCGGCCAACTCTATCTGGATCTGTCGTGCCAGCCAAAACGCATGAAATTAGGCACGCCAAATACTCTTCGTCTTTGGAAAAGCTACTATTGCACTCTACGCAAGCGGGCACCACCGGCAAATTTTCTGGAAAAGGCTGATCAAGGAAAACGCGCGATGGGCAGTGATCCCTCGTTCCAGTTTCGCCGCCACAAAAGGCGCAGTATTTCAGTGTTCGCAGGTCTCCGAAGTTTGATATCTGATCCATGCTGACCTTGCCTAACAGGTATTAGATAGCCTGCTCATTTATTGACTTGAACGAGCGGGCGCGTTCAACATTCTTATGCCTCCACATCAAACCATTGTTTTTTCGATATTTTTCCACTGACGTGGCTATATAATACCAATACACGCACCTGCTGCCTTTGCTGCCACGTCCGCTAAGGGTCGGAATCCGCCTGATCGTTCTACCTAGTTTTCTCAAGCTATTAATGTATTAGATCTCCCTTAGTCTATCCAGCTTCTCCACCAAGTCCTCTGCCCTCAAATGTGTATATCGCCTCAGCATCTGCATGGACTTGTGACCACTGATTGCCGCTACCTCTTGGTCAGATAGCCCTGCTTCTACTAATCGGCTGACTGCCTCATGTCTTAAGTCGTGGAAGCGAAAGTCATCGAGTCCGGCCTTCTTCTTCGCTTGGTTCCAGAGCTTGGTGTAGGCGTAGGGGCCACGCTTTCCATCCCTGCCGGGCTCACCGAAGAACACCAGGTCGCAGTCGAGCGGTCGCACCGGATTGTTCAGCGCCTGCTTGAAAACCTCGGTGGCGGCCTGAGTCAGCGGTACCAGGCGGGCTTCGTTGTTCTTGGTGTCGGTGAGTCGCACCACGCGGCGTTTCACGTCGACCTGGGAGCGAGTGAGGGTCAGGATCTCTGAGGAGCGCATGCCCGTCTCCAGGGCGATTCTGGCGATCCAGGCCAACATGGGATTGCTGTGCTGCCGTAGCACGGCGAACAGGCGCTTCTCCTCGTCGGCGCTCAGGCGCCGGTCGCGCCCTTCTCCAGGGCTGGGTTTGCGGATGTTCTGAACGGGATTGTAAGTCAAACCGAGGCCCCATTCCTGGATGGCCACAGTATAGAGATGGCCAAGCAAGGCGAGCTCCAGGCGCACGGTATTGGCGCTGATCGGCTGGCCACGATGACCAATGCTGTTCAGGCGGGTGTCACGGAAATTGGCGATCAACTCCGGCGTCAGGGCCGCGAGGGAGTACTTGCCCAGGTGCTCGGTCAGCATGCTGGCCTTGTGGCGCTCGCTCTTTTGGGTGCTGGGCTTCTTGGTGGGTGTGACGTCGGCCAGGTAGCGCTTGAGCGCGGCTTCGAGCGTCATGCGCTCCGAAGCGCTGCGCTGGATATAGACACCACGCACCATTTCGTCTTCGGTGCGGCGTGCCCAGTCTTGGGCGTCTCGTTTGGTGCGGAAGGTCTTGGCGGTGGTGGGCCAGCCGGTCTTGCGGATAACGGCTTTCCAGCTACCGGCAGGGGTCTTGACGATGGTGGCCATGAAAGTCTCCAGGGGGCTGAAGGATCGGCACTGTACCGAAACTGTACCCTTGGACTATGGGACTCACCAGAGAGAATTCGTAAGATACTGATTTTAATGGTGGGCCCAGCTGGACTCGAACCAGCGACCAAGGGATTATGAGTCCCCTGCTCTAACCAACTGAGCTATAGGCCCGTCTTGCGAGGAAGGTGGCGATAGTTGCCAGGCTGTTGATCAGCCCAGCAAATCTACGCGGGCAGTATCATACCCAAAGCTGCCTGGCGCTTCCAGTGCGCAAGGCCATGATCCGACAACTTTTCTCGCGCCAGCAGGCTCTGTCTTTTGCCCACATCAGGTTCGGGCGAGGCCGAGGATGGTGTACAGCGCTTCGCAGGAGTGGCGCTCGTCTCGCTCGTCGACGCTGCCGAGCTGGTGGTTGCGGTCGTTGTCATAGGCGACGAACAGTCGCTCTCGGTCGAGCACTGCGAGGCCTTCTGCCTTGTGTTCGAACTCCAGCGGGGTGCCATCTTCCAGCGTGACTAGCGTCGGTTCCTTGCCGTCGTGGAAGTCTTCCAGCGACATCACCCACAGGTAGCCACCAATCAACTCTTCGCCGTCGATCTCGGTCTCGAAGCTGGTCAGTAGATACATCTGACCGTGATACGGGTCGTACTCGAGGCTCGACAAGGCACACTCGTAACGCACGCCTTCATGTTCGCTGGGATCGAAGCTGTACACGTCGTGCAGTTCGTCGATGAATTCCAGGTTGTGGTCATCATTGATGATGAAGTGGGCACCGATGACGCGGCGCTGATAGGTGAAGTCGTCGTGTGCGTTACCCTGCTCGCGAATGCCGAACAGCAACAGTCCATCGCCCTTGTCGCTGGGGATCGCGGCGAGGCCTTCGATCTTGTAGTAGGGCTCGCCGACGGCGGCGGTCATCTTGCGGCGCAGCTCCAGCGATCCTTCCACACCATCACGCGGGTCGGGATCCACCACCTGGACTTTCTGCGGCTCGCCAACCGGCCAGATCAACAGATGGTTATAGTCGTTCAGGTCATGCGTATGGTCGTCGATACGGTCGAAACCGGTGGTGGCGATCATGTAGCGGCCGTTGGTGGTCAGTGCGAAGTCCTCGTACTTGACCGCCTGCTTGATGCGCTCCTGAGTCAGGTATTCCAGCCTGGTGTCGTCCGGCCCACTGCTGTCGAGCGGTAGCTTGAACACCGCAGACCGCCCGTCTCCGGGAATCGGCTTGTCACTGGCCAGCATCAGGCTCTTTCCGTCGTACGCCACTGCCGACACTTCGACGTTGACGAGCTTGCCGTCACTGTCCTTCAGCCCGGCGGGAAAGCAGTGAATCGTGCCCTGTTGCAGTATGCGCACATTGGTCATGAGCTTCTCCATCTGATGAACGACAGGTACTCAGACCCAAGTATCCGGGAGAAGTTTGCAGTTTTAAACACCAGGGGATTCCAGGCATATTGCCGCCTGCCCTTGCTCCCATGGGATCGTTGCCAGGGAATGTCATCCGCGACCCTAAATGCTAAAACTTCTCATTATATTCTCAATTCGGTATATTCCCCGCCAGCATCCCTTCCCGTACTCGAGATGCATGAGTGCCCCAGGCACCCTCGATAACAACACAATTTATCCCTGATCCTTCAAGGCAAACCATGAACACATCCCGGATGACTCCTCTGGTACTGGTGGCTGCCACCACCGTGCCCGGCCTGGCTTTTGCCCAGTCCTCTACCGTTGTCAGCAGCCCCGATGCCGCCAGCTCTCAAGCCGTCGGTGCTGAAGCCGTCAGTTCTCAAGCCACGAGCTCCAGCAACACCACCGCTGTCGGTGCGACGTCTGCCGCTGCCTCGGAAACTCTGACCCAGGACACCATGGTGGTGGTCGGTTCGCGCACTCCACGCGCAATCAGTGAAATCCCCGGCGCGGTCTGGGTGATCGATCGCGAGCAGCTGGATACCCAGATGCAGACTGGTGCGGATCTGAAGACGGCCCTTGGCCGCCTGGTACCGAGCCTCGATCTCGCTCCTGAAGGTCGCACCAACTACGGCCAGAATATGCGTGGCCGTACCGCGCAGGTGTTGATCGACGGCGTGTCCATGAACAGTTCGCGTGGGCTTTCGCGTCAGTTCGATTCCATCGATCCGTTCAATATCGAGCGCATCGAGGTGCTGTCCGGTGCCACCAGTCTGTATGGCGGCGGGGCCACTGGTGGCCTGATCAATATCATCACTCGCAAGGGCGATGGCGCGGAGCGTCACTTCTCCACCGAGGCGGGTGTCACCACTGGCTTCAACAACTCCAATGATGCCCAGTACCGTCTTGCGCAGTCGGTCAGCGGCGGCAGCGAGCAGGTCAATGGACGCCTGGCGGTCGCCTATCAGGACAACGGCCGTTTCTATGATGGCCAGGGCGAGGAGATATTCCCGGATATCTCGCAGACCGACCTCCAGGACAACCGCACCATCGACATCATGGGCAGCCTCAATGTCCAGTTGGCCGAAGACCAAACGCTGACGCTGGGCGCACAGCTGTATCGTTCGGGCTTTGAGGGCGAGCGTGATGTCTACTTCCCCAACCTCGACGCTACCGTGCCAGACCTGAACGATGCCGAGATCCGCGATGGCTATCGCTCCGACCAGGTGCCGGAAACCAACCGACGCATGGTCAACCTGCAGTATCACCATGCGGATCTGCTCGGTCAGAACTTCTATCTGCAGGCCTATTACCGCCAGGAAGAAGCCAGCTTCCACTCCTTCCCCTATGCGGCGGCAGGTGGTTACCAGTTCTTCGCCTCAAAGCAGGACACCAATCTCGGTGGCCTCAAGACGCTGTTCGAAGCGGAACTGGGTGACAGTGTGACGTTGAACTACGGCCTGGATATGGATCGTGAATCTTTCGATGCCGACCAGACCGGCTTTGATATGGCGGCCAGCAATTCCAGTGGCGGCCTGGTGCAGGAAAAGACCAGTGTCGACCCGCGCTACCCGAGTTATCAGGTCGATACCTATGCCGCCTTTGTGCAGAGCGAGTGGAATGTCACCAATGCGCTGACCCTGACCGGCGGCGTGCGCCAGCAACATACCGATGTTGAAGTCGAGGACTTCAAGACTGTGCCGGGTGGCGAGAACGACTACAACGCCACACTGCTCAATGCCGGCGCGCTCTATGACTGGGGCAATGGCAACCAGAATTGGTTGCAGTTCAGCCAGGGCTTCGAACTGCCCGATCCTGCCAAGTATTACGGCAAGAGCCCGGATGTCAGTGTCGACGAGAACCCGTTGGATGCGATCAAGACCAACCAGGTCGAGCTGGGCTGGCGATTCAACAACGCCGACTGGATGACCCAGGCGGCGCTGTATTACGCCTGGTCGGACAAGGTGATCGAGAACGCCGAAGACCTGAGTGTCAGCCTGGTTGATGAGAAGACGCGCGATTACGGCCTGGAAGCGGCTGTGACCCGTTACTTCGACCATGGCATCGAGGTCGGCGGCACGCTCAACCTGGTACGCTCGGAGCAGGAGATCGATGGGGACTGGGAGAAGCGTGATGCCCGCTATGCGTCGCTGTCCTCTGCCACGGCCTTCGTCGGCTGGAAGGACTTCGAGAATGGCCGCAACGCTCGCCTGCAGCTCAACCATGCCCATAACCTCGAGGACGACGAGCAGCATCAGATCGATGGCTACACCACCTTCGATATGGCAGTGAGTCAGGACTTCGAGATCGGCACCCTGAGTCTGGGCATCGCCAACCTGCTCGACGAAGAGTACTCCACCGTCTGGGGCCAGCGCGCGGCGATGTTCTATGCGCCCTACTACGGTCCCGAGTATCTGTATGACTTCCAAGGTCGAGGCCGGACTTATACATTGACCTGGGCGATGGATTTCTAGGTCTTGTACGAAAAGAGCCTGCGCTTGAATACGCTCGGCGATTTCTTCAGTGCTTCCGGGATTGCCTGAACTACCTCGCCTGCTCATCAAACACCGGCTGCCGCGCTGCGGCAGTCGGTGTGAACCCTGCACTTGCGACTTCACTCAATTGATAATGCTTTGCATTATCTTTTGCTCTATGCGATGCTTTCGCGCCTGATTGATCTTCCACGGGTGTCGATCTGCCGCTCGTATCGCCCTTTCATTTGTCCGAGTTTCTGCAACGCTCATGCCGATAGAATCGCAGCACGGCAGTAAGGTCCTGATCAGCGTTCTGCTGGGTACCTTCACCGTGAGCCTCAACAACAGTGCCTTGAATCTGGCCATCGCTGAACTGATGAATGTCTTCGATGCCAGTGCCATTCAGGTCAGTTGGGTGGTGACGCTGTTTCTGATCAGCATGGGCATGACCATGCCGCTGACCGGCTATCTCGCCGACCGCTTCAGTCGTCGGCGCATCTATCTACTCGGCCTGTGGCTGTTTCTCTCTGGCTCGTTATTGGGTGCCATGGCTCAGCAACTCACTGGAGTGCTGCTCGCCAGAGGCATTCAGGGCATTGCCGCGGGGCTGATGATTCCGCTGTCGCTATCGCTGATCTTCGCCAGCTATCCCTCCGAGCAACGCGGCAGGATCAGCGGCATCTGGGGTTTTGCGGTGATGATTGCGCCAGCCATCGGCCCCAGTGTCGGCGGGCTGCTGCTCGAAGTCAGCCATTGGCGCATGCTGTTCGTGATGAACCTGCCCTTCGCGCTCGCCGCACTGATCTGTGGTCACCTCTACCTCCAGCCCGGCGGCGCCAATCGTCAGCGGCACTTCGATCTACCGGGCTTTGTGCTGGTCACATTGGGGATGGGAGCGGTGCTGTTCAGCCTCGGCACCACCTCGTCGTTGGACGACCTGCGCAGTCTCGATCATGCCGTTCCGCTGCTGCTGGGAATCGGACTATTGATTGCCTTTGTCAGTGTCGAGCGCCGCGTCGAGCAGCCGCTGCTTGATCTGTCGTTGTTCGCCGTTTCCGGCTATCGCACCAGTGTGATCATCGCCTGTGTGCAGGCTGTGGTGACCTTTGGCTGCATTCTGCTGATACCGCTGTGGATGCAGCATGCACTCGGCTTCAGCGCCTTGACCACCGGGATGATCTTCCTGCCCACCGCGATTGCCGCGGCCTGCTGTTCTCCACTGGCAGGCAGCATGATCGATCGTAAACCGCCACGCTGGGTGGTAGCCGCTGGCCTGGTGGTCACAGCGGGCAGCCTGTTCGGCATGGGCCTGCAGAGCCAGTTGGCACCGCTGTGGGTGGTGGCCATCCTGATGGGCTTGCGCGGTATCGGTCAGGGATTCGCCTATCTGCCATCGACCACGGTGGGCCTCAATGCCCTGCCGGATGGCAGCATCGCCCAGGGCTCGGCGATGAATAATATTGCGCGGCGGCTGGTGTCGTCGCTGGGCGTGGTCGCGTTGTCACTGTTCTACGATTTTCGGGTCAGCCAGGCACTCGCAGGCGGCGCTTCCATGCCACAGGCCAGCTCACTGGCATCCAGTGAGGCGTTCATCGCGCTGGCGCTGCTGACCTGCTGCATGATTCCATTGGCATTGACGCTGCGCCGTGAGTCTCCAAAGGAGGCCGCCGCGCCATCAACTGCTCCCTGCCGGACCCGTTCATGATCCAGATACCGCGACTGGCGTGTCGCCCGCTGTTGCTCACCTTACTGGCGCTCATCTTGCTGGTACTCATCTTGCCGGCATCAGGCCAGACCAGCACCGCCACCCCAACCAGTGATCGATCCAGTACCAGCGACCAGCGCACCATTACCAACGCTTTTGGCGAGACTGCGATTGATGGCACGCCACAGCGTATCGTCACGCTCTATCAGGGAGCCACCGATACCGCTGTGGCGCTGGGTATCACCCCGGTTGGTGTGGTGGATTCATGGCTCGAGAAGCCCATGTATCGTTACCTGCGCGACGCGCTGCAGGACGTTAATCATGTTGGTCTCGAGACCCAGCCCAACCTGGAGCAGATCGCCTGGCTCAAACCGGATCTGATCATCGCCACTCACTTTCGCCATGAGCGGGTTCGTCCGCTGTTGGAACGCATCGCGCCAACCGTGGCCCAGCGCCAGGTGTTCGACTTCAAGGACACGCTGTTGATGATGGGCGAGGCGACCGGTCGGGAGGAACGCGCCCATCAACTGCTGACCGACTGGCAGGCACGCATCGCCGACTTCCGCAGCAGGATCGCCGACCAACTAGGCGATGATTGGCCACAGAAAGCCGCCGTGGTGCGCTTCAAGAGTGACCACGTGCGCATCTACAGCACCGGTTTCGCGGGCTCGATTCTCGATGAGATTGGCTTTACGCAACCGGAATCGATCCAGGATGAAGGCTGGGGCATGAAGCTCTCCAGCGAGGAGAACATCCCGGTGCTGAATGCCGATGTGCTGTTCCTGCTGCTCGACCCGAATGATCCAGCGATCATGGAGAACTATCGCCACTGGTCATCGCATCCATTGTGGCAACAGCTCGATGCAGTGCAGGCCGGTCGCGTCTACGAGGTCAACGCCGTCAACTGGATCATGGGTGGCGGTATCCTCGCCGCCAACAATATGCTCGACGATCTCTATGCTCACTACCATTTACAAGAACCTGATCTTCACGGGTCCGGTCTTCAAGAACCCGATATTCAAGAGCAGGGTCTTAAAGAACAGGGTCTCCAGCAGACTGGCCTTGAAGTGAGTGCCCGGCAGATGCCGCTACGCGGTGCGGCAGAAGGTGGAGAAGTGGAAAGCAATGACTAACGGACTAAACCACCGCTCATGGAAGATCCTCGGGCTACTGC
This sequence comes from Halomonas huangheensis, assembly GCF_001431725.1. Lineage (NCBI taxonomy): Bacteria > Pseudomonadati > Pseudomonadota > Gammaproteobacteria > Oceanospirillales > Halomonadaceae > Halomonas > Halomonas huangheensis. The sequence goes on from NZ_CP013106.1 coordinate 3,418,483, forward strand.
TGGGCGCGCTGCTGACGCTGAGTGCTTTCATTGCCAGCGTGGCACTGGGCACCACGCCAATACCGTTTTCGACGCTTGGCACAGCGCTGTGGCATTACGACCCGACGTCGGTTGATCACATCATCCTGCTCTCCGAGCGTCTGCCGCGTGCGGTGGTGGCCAGCCTGGTGGGCGCCAGCCTCGCCATTGCCGGGGCGCTGATGCAGACCATGACCCGCAACCCGCTGGCCTCGCCCGGCATTCTGGGCATCAACGCCGGGGCGATGTTTCTGGTCGTGGTCTCGGTGTCGATCCTGCATCTGCGCTCCCCCGCCGAGTATGTGTGGGCGGCGCTCGCCGGTGCCTGCCTGGCGGCGTTGCTGGTGTTCCTGCTCAGCCGTGGGCGCCATGGTGAGCTGTCGCCGTTGCGCGTGGTGTTGGCGGGTGTCGCGGTAACCGCGCTGTTCGTGTCCTTCAGTCAGGGGCTGTTGATTGCCGACCAACAGGGCTTCGAGAGCGTACTCTACTGGCTGGCCGGTTCGGTGGCGGGCCGTGATCTCGCCTCCCTCGAGCCGTTACTGCCACTGTTTGCCATTGCGCTGGTGCTGTGTGCTTGCCTGGTGCGCCACGCCAATGCACTGATGCTCGGCGATGAGATGGTGACCGGGCTCGGTATCAATGTCGGCACCATCAAGTTACTGCTCGGCGCGGTGGTCATCCTGCTCGCCGGCAGCTCGGTGGCCATCGCCGGTATGATCGGCTTCGTCGGCCTGATCGTGCCGCATATGGCCCGCGGCATCTTCGGGCTCGACCATCGCTGGATGCTGCCCGGCTGCGCCCTGCTCGGCGCCAGTCTGCTGCTGCTTGCTGATCTGACGGGGCGCTTCCTGATGCCGCCCCAGGAAGTCCCGGTAGGCATCATGACGGCGCTACTCGGCACGCCGCTGTTCATCCACCTCGCTCGACGGGGGGCCAGCGGATCATGAGTCAGTCTCTCGCCCTATCCGACCATCACCAACAGACCTCGGATCGCCGCCGAGTCATCGGCATTACCCTGGCTCTGTCGCTGGTACTGCTGGCCAGTGTCCTTGTCTCGTTGTGTCTGGGCAGTTATCCAACTTCACTCTCGACGGTGCTGAAGGCATTGGCGCAGCCCTCGCAGAGCGATATCGCCTTTATCGTCTGGGAGCTGCGTCTGCCACGCATCCTGTTGGCGGTGTTGGTCGGCGCGGCGCTCGCTGTCGCCGGAGCCATCCTCCAGGGCATTGTGCGCAACCCTCTGGCCTCACCGGATGTGATCGGTATCACCAGCGGCGCATCGCTGCTGGCGGTACTATTCCTCGCGCTGTTGAGCGGCACGCTGAGTATCGTCTGGCTGCCTGCTGCCGCTATGCTCGGTGCCGCGGCGGCGATGCTGCTGGTGTTCTCGCTGGCATGGAAGAAGGGGGTCACGCCGGGGCGCATGGTGCTGGTCGGTATCGGCCTTTCCGCCGCCATGGGTGCGGTGACTACGCTGCTGATCGTCATCAGCGACGATGCCGCGGCGATGCATGCCTATGTGTGGCTGACCGGCAGTATCTATGCCGCCCAGTGGCGCGATGTGCTAGGCATGCTGCCGTGGCTGCTGCTGTGCATTCCGCTGGCTCTGAGTCATGCCCGGCACATGGATGCGTTGCGTCTCGGTGATCTGGTCGCGATAGGGCTGGGGGTCAATGTCGCCCGCAGTCGCCTGGTTTTGATCGGCTGTAGCGTAGCGTTGGCCGGTGCGGCGGTGGCCTACGCCGGTGGGCTGAGTTTTGTCGGTCTGATTGCGCCGCATATCGCCAGTCGTCTGGTTGGGCGTAGCTTTGCGCGTCTGGTGCCGGTTGCCGCCCTCACCGGAGCACTGATTCTGTTGTATGCGGATCTACTGGGCCGCGTCGCCTTCCTGCCGCGCGACTTGCCAGCAGGCATCTTTGTCTCCGGCATCGGTGCGCCCTTCTTCGTCTACCTGCTCTACAGGACCCGTGACTGATGTTTCATATCCAGCCGCGCGCCACCACCTTCAGTGCGGAAGATCTGGCGCGCTTCGCCGAGATCGATACCTCTACTCTCGGCCACTTCAGCGATTTCGGCGCGATCAGCTCGCTGACGCCAGTGCGCCGCCCGGTACGCATGCTCGGCACAGCGCTGACGGTACGTATCCCGCATATCGACGGCAGCATCATTCGCGAGGCGCTGAAGATGGCCTGTCCCGGCGATGTGCTGGTGATCGATATGTCCGGTGACGAGCGCCGTGCCTGCTGGGGGGAGCTGCGTGCCTACGCGGCGCTGCGCAAGCAACTGGCAGGCGTGGTGACATCAGGGTCGATCACCGACTGGAAGCACCTCTCCCAGCTCGACCTGCCGGTATTCAGCCGCGGCACCAGCCCACTGACCACTCGTGCGCTACAGCTGGAAGGCGAGATCAACACACCAGTCGCCATCGATGGCGTCACCATCAACCCCGGCGACCTTATCCTCGGCGACGACGATGGGCTATTCGTCATTCCGCCCCACCGAGCCACTGAACTGGCGGACAAGGCGCTGGAGAAACAGCAGCAGGAAGACAGCCGCCGTCAGGAGCTGATGGCGGAGTTTCCGCAATGGTTTAAATAACGGTGGTTTAGGCGGGAAGCGCTCACCGCTGCATTAGTCGTCCCAAGACAACGGCAACCATCCAGCCTGAAACAGCAGAACCCCGCATTTTCAGCGGGGTTCTGCTGGCCATCTGCAAGCCCTCAGCGAGGGCCGCCTTCACATCAGGCCGTTGCGGTATCCACGGCATCCGCCGTCGCTTGTGGCGTAACACTCGGAGTGGCCATCGGCGTAGTCGCCGCTACACGCTGGAACGGGTTGGTGGTACGCCCGGTACCGAACGGCATGCTGCCGGGGCCGCCGGCACGCTCGATGATCGGTGCGATCAGCAGCTTGTAAGGCCAGTCCTCGGCTTCCAACAGCTGACTGCGCAGTAGCTGACGATCCTCGGCAGAGAATGGAATCTGCTCGATCTGGCTATCGATCACCTGGGCCATGGTCGCCCACAATGTCGTCACAGGGATCGCATAGTGGCCAGCCACGGTGTCGATGATCGCGCGTAGATTGACCTGAATCGCCAGCGTCTGCATCCAGAACAGCAACGCTTCGGGGTCGTCGTGATACAGGGTATTGGAGTGCCCTGGCTTGATGCAGTAACAAGGATCTTGCATACCATGCTCCTCAAGACGCGGCACGGTGATACGCAGCGAATCGTGATCGCGCAGCAGCAGGCCATCGCACTGGCCATCCTTCCACACCAGCACGGCATTCTGGCCATGGACTTCGGCCAGCATACCGAGCCGGAACATGCGCAGATTGAGCTCGAAGAAACACTGACAGAGTTCTGCGAACAGGCCGGTGACCGTCTCGAAGGAAGCTTCCAGGCCACGGTGCGCCAACCAGTCATCGAAGAAATGATGACCGCCCTCAGGCAGCGGTGTGCCCAGCGCCGCCATGGGAATCAGGCGGTAGGTCGAATCCGTCAGCAGTTGCTCGGGATAACTACGCACCATCGCCGACAGGTGGCGTGGTGCCTCATCAAATAACGTCGCCTCCTGCGGCATGAACGCCCACCACTTGCCTTCATCACACAGATACAGCGACTCCGCCAGGCGCTCATCCTTCTCCCGCGCCTGATGCAGCAGACTCGCACTGAGGTCGCCGTTGAGCATCTTCACTGCCGGCAGGTAACGCGAGGCCCCCAGTGAGTGGATCGCCATCGGCAGCTTGAGGAAGTGTGCCGAGCTGTCCATCGGAGCCATCGAACGCAGCGATGACGTTGCCAGCCATGGCGATGACTCAACCTCCAGTGTCACACACTGCCCGGCCTTGAATGCCTCGTCCAACCACTTCGGCAGTGCATGCTGATGCTGCCAGGGGTGCACGGGAATGGCGATATGACTATCCGCCAGCCCCTGCTGCTCCAGCGCGGCTTTCAGGGCACCTTGCGTCGTTGCATCGGCCATCCAGGCCGCGGGGCCCATATCGCTATCATCGACCCCTGCTCCCGTGGTCATCTGCCCACGGGGAATCGCCACCCAACGCAACGCGATCGGTTGGGCGAATTCGGCCATGTAGGCGTGATACTCGTCATTGCTCAGGCCCTGCTTGGCCTTGGCGGTGGGGTGATAGGGGCGATCCAGCAGCGAGGCCCACTGCTCCATGATGGTGAAGAATTCCGCCGATGAGCGTTCCAGCAACCTACGCGTATCGACACGATGATCCACCGACAGCGCGGTCTGCTCTTCACTGACCCTCAGTGCCTCGAGAAATACTTGTTCTCCCAAGCCCAGTTCTCCTGCTTCCAGCGTCTCCTCACTGGGGACGTTCTGGCCCTTGAAGATCTCCAGCATCAACTGCCTGGGCGCCAGCGCGCACCATGACGGCTCACCGCTGCTCTGCTGGTGGAATACCTGACTGCCGGGCACCTTCTCCCAGGCCTGAGTAATCCCCGGCTGCATCAACATGACCAGCGCGTGCCCTTCATCATGCTGCCAGCGCCACAAGCGGCTCTGCGGCTGCTCGGTCAGTAGCCAGCGCTCAGACAAATCCCTGGGCAAGCTGCCGAGCAGCGACTGCGCCTGCTCAAGCGCCAGCCACTCTCCATCGGTGCCATCGAAGAAGCCTTCCACCCACAGACCATCGACCAACGCCTGCAACAACTGATTCTCGGCATACTGCTGCGCGCTGCGTGTCTGCATGGATTCTGCTGCGTCTATCGTGGTGCTGGTCATATTGGTGGTGCTTGTCATATCAGTGGCTGTATTCATCTGCTCTGCATTCGTCGGTTCAGTTATTGAGTTCATGACTCATTGGCTCCTGAAGCTGTTCTGGCGCTGGCAAGGGCGCTGCTCAATGCACGGAAGGCGATGCCACGCTCGTCGCCAAGCATGAAGGTATGTACCCCCCTGGCACGCCAATCAGCCTGGGCTTGAGACTGGGTCTGAGATTCGCGAAGGAAGGCGCAGTAGGCGACACTATGACGCTGGGCGCAGTCGGCGACGTACTGCAGGGACTCGATAACCTCAGGATGTCCGGTCTGCCAGCTGACACCGAGCGACTGGGACAGATCCGCCGCTCCCTCGAGGATCAGGTCAAGCCCCGGAACAGCAGCAATGGCCTCGATATTGTCGACGCCTGCGCGACTCTCGATCATCGCTACCACCATGATCTGCTGATTGGCGCGAGCCACGTAATCCTTCAGCGGATACTTGCCAAAGGAGCCGGGCCGTCCGGCATTGAGACTACGATTGCCCTCCGGTGCATAGCGGCAGGCGGCCACTGCTCGTTCCAGCGTCTCGGCATCCTCGACATTGGGCAGCACGATGCCCTGGGCACCGGCATCGAGCAGTCTCAATATGGCTTTGGGATCGCTGTCGGCGACACGTACCAGTGGCGTAAGATCGTAGCTTTCCGCAGTACGAATCATGTGCTCGATGGTCTCGGGGTTGATCAGCACATGCTCGGTGTCGATCACCACGAAATCGAAGCCGGCCTCAGCGATCAACTCGATGGAAGCGGCGGCCGGTATCGACGCCATTACGCCGTAGCTGAGGATAGGAACCTCACCGTTCTCGGCCAGCGCTTGCTTGAGCTTATTGGCTCTCAGCATATGGCCTCCGCGGACTCGCTGGTCGCCTGTTTGGTGCGATCGGCAGCAGGCTTGAACGGTGCCAGCGGATTGGGCACCACGCGTGCCTGCAACTCGGCATCACCGAACAAGCGGCGCTTGGTCAGGGCTTCCACGTCATAGGTTGGCGCAAATACATCGAACAGCTCGAAGCGCTCATGATGCTGAGGATGCGACTGCTGATAGGCGACAACGACATCGGCAGTCATCGCCCAGAAATCGCCCTCCTCCAGCGCGAAATAGCGACGCAGGAAGATTGCCATCTCGGCGAGAGCGATAAAGAAGAACGCATCACAAGAGAAATCGCGCACCGCATTGACATCGTCGGTGATGATGAAGGAGTTGCGGTTGAGTGCTGCGTGGCTGGCCGGTAACGGCTCCAACTCAGGAGCCAACTCGGGGCGCGCCAGATGTTGCGGGCTGTAGCGTACGCCATCATGGAAGTCCTTGATGGCGATGCGCAATGGCCAGCCGTCGCGGTGGATCACCACGATATTCTGCCCATGTGACTCCATGCCCAACCCTTCGGCATACAGCATATGAATGATCGGCAGCACACTGACCTGCACCAACTGACGTGTCCAGGCCTTGAGCCCATAGCGCTCGATCCAGGGCTGGATGAAGGGGCTCAGCGAGCCGTCAGCATGGCGCTGCTGCTGGCTCAATCCGTTCAGTGGCACCGCCTGCTCTCCGGCACGCAGGTAACCGCTGACGTTCTCACGCCAGATCGCGCCGAGCGTGCCGTAGACACCGGCATAGCGCGAGGTATCGAAGGCTCGCTCATCCAGCGCCGCTCCAGCAATTTCGCCGAGAATAGCGAAACCCAGCCCGCGGGCGGTGTCATCGGTGGCGACAAGTTGCTGCAGCCACTGGGTAATGATCGGACCATTGGTGATGGTATGTCGGGCCAGAATCCGTGTGCTGGAGGTGTTGGTGATGCTCAGCGACAACTTGACGTAGGGCCGCTGCCGCTCGCGTGGTGCCAGGGTACGAATCGACTGTTGAGCGGTATAGATTGCCTCGCCCTGCCCCAGGCAGTAGATCTCTTCACTAGCCAGCTCTGGATACAGAGTACTCACAGTAATGTGGGACCACTGCCAGGGATGGACCGGAATCAGCACCACCTCATCGCGAGTCAGCTGGCGGCGATCCAGCCAGGTCGTGAGCCGTGCCAGCACTTCGGGACCGGCTTCTGCATCAACAAACTCCCGAGTGGCAATGCGGTCGACACTGGAGCAATGTGCCAACTGCTTCGGCACTGCCAACCACAACAGGCGAATCGGCAGCGCGAACTCCGGGCCATAGCGACGGTTGTCCTGCAGAGAAAAACCCAGCCGCGACTTGTAGCAGGGATGGTAGCTGTGGGCATCGGTGAAGTAGTGCTCAAGCGCATCGGCATCCAGTTGCTGCGGATTCTCGGTGCCCTGCAACTGCCAGGCGGCGGACTGCACGTCCTTGACCAGCGTCTGCTCCAGCTCATTGATGAAGCCGGGCTGCATGGCGTCGCTGCCGAGCTGTGCTTTCAGATCAATGACCAGACGCTGGAAGCTCGGTGCCTGCTCCGCGCCATCAGGTGTGACGATGCATATCGACGCATAGTCGAGGCGGATCAGCTCGAAGCTGTCGCATAGCCAACCGTCGATCTGATAGAGACTGTCAGCAATCTCGATCAGGAAGCGGCGATTGCCGTCACTCCCCTGGCCTTGTGGATCGTTACGGGGAAATATCGACGACTCACTGTAGCTGAGCACCTGCTCGTAGAGCAGTGTCTGCAGCAACTGGCCGATGACGCGCTGCTCGACACGGGCATGGTGGCGCCACTGCGCACTAGCGGTAAATGGAACTTCAATACTTGTCTCACGCGGATCGGCAGGATCACGCGCTGGCTGCATGTTCTCGAAAGACATGAATCACCTCGATAACTGGTGTGTGTCTGCTGCTGACACCCTGGATCGTTCAGGATCAGGCTGTAGTCGCAGATTCGCCGATACTGGTTGCGCGCTGGGTATCGCTCGGTTCGTTCCGTTCATCCGGCTCGCTCACCGCCTTCCGCTCCTGGGAACCAGCCTCCGGGGAACCAGTTTCCGGAGAACAAGCCCCCTGAATAAAATGCTGCTCCGGGCGTGGATGACACAGAAAATCGGCGTGGGAAATGTTGTAGCCATAGGCTCCCGCCAGCGGCAGCACCAACAGGTCACCGACCGCCACATCCCACAACTGCTGGTCACGGCTGAGCACATCCTTGGGCGTGCATAGCTGACCAACGATCGTCCAGCTTTCTGGCTCACCGGCATTGCCAGCTGTCTCATCGACAGCCTGCGGCAGATGAATCAGCGGATGATCATGGGACTGCGCGGCCGGCAGTCGGAACTGGTGGGTGCCACCACGGCAGACCAGGAAGCCCTCGCCATGGCTGAACTTGCGATCCAGCACTTCGATCACGTAATAGCCACAGAAGGCAGAGATGAAGCGCCCGATCTCGAAGCGCAACCGGGGCGGGTTATGCATCGCGCGCAGTTGTCCATCCAGCCAACTGCACAACGCCGACCAATCGAATTGCTGTCGGCAGCTGTAATCAACGCCAATACCGCCGCCAACGTTAAGCTGCACCAGAGCGTCGGGTTCGCGAGCCAAGGCACGCCACTCTGGCCAGCGCGACAGGTAGTAGCCGATCAACTGCTGATGACGGGCAACCTCCTTCTGATGCGACATGGCGTGGATATGAAAGCCCACCAGCTGCAGGTGGCTGGCGTTGTCCACGGCCTCGACTGCCTCGGCCAGGTCGGTCTCGTCGATACCGAAGGGTGTCGGCGCCCCGGCCATCTGCAGTCGGCTGGACAACGTATCGGGCAATGAGGGATTGATACGCAGCAATACCGCCTGTTGCCGCCCCCTGTCGCGGGCGATCTCCTGCAACCGCGCAATCTCGCCGAGGCTTTCGATATGGAAAGCCTCAATGCCGTTGTCGATGGCCTGACGCATATCCGAATCCAGCTTGCCGGGGCCGGACAACACCCAGGGGCGTGGATGCGAGCAACCACAGGCACGCGCGATCTCGCCGCCGGAAGACAGCTCGAAGCCGTCAACGATCGGTGCCAGCGTCTCGAGGATTGGCGCTTCGCTGTTGGCCTTGATCGCGTAGTACAGCTCGACACCTTCCGGCAGCCCGTGCTTGAGCCTGCGCGCATGATCCGACAATGCACTCAAGTCATAGAAGAACGCCGCCATCGGGTCGGACAACTGCTGACGCTGCACTTCGATCGCATCAAGCAGGCGGCTCGGTAGCGTATCGGCACTCATCGGCGTATCGATCACGGATGACTCAGGCATGTGCCACCTCCCGACACCAGGGATTGGGCAATTGCACGTACTGGGCCCTGCGATCGGCCTCAGCGAGCAGGCGCAGTTTGAAATTGGTCTTGCAGGGAATCGGCTGTCCATCGAGCAGTTGATCAAGCTCGGGGGTAGCAATGTCCAGCCGCTCACGAACCGCCAGTAGTTCCTCGCGCACCAATTCCCAGAGGCCATCGGCGAGCTCCGGTCGCTGCCAGCTGAGCGCCAGAATCGCTTCCGAGAGATGGTTGATGAACAGGCAATAGGCGATGCGGTTCCAGCCTTGCTCACGACTGTAGGTCAACGACTGCCGGACCCGTGGATGCAGATTGCTCTCTCCAGCCAGCCAGTCGATGCCCTTGTCCTCGGTGAGTTTGACGCCTTCGAAGTCACGCAACAGGACATGATGCGGCTGGCCTTGATCATGAATCAGCACACAGTTCTGAAGGTGCGGCTCCATGACGATGCCATGACGGAAGAACAACGCCAGTACCGGCTGCATCAACACCGCCAGGTAGTCTCGGAACCAGCTGAGGATATGTAGTCCACTGGGGAGCTTGTTCCCTTCGCCATCTCCTGCAAGGAAGGCCATCGCCAGCGGTACCAGCCGCGTATCACGGGCAAATAATGTGGCTGTCATCAGGCAACGAGAGGCGCCTTGCTCGCGGCAGAAGTTCTCGCGCAGGATGATGCCTGTCTGTTCGCGGAACCAGCTGCGCGTCTCCTCGTCCTCGCCCTCTGGAGACCAGTACAGCGTGGCCGGTTCACGAGCGACACATAAGCGCGCCAATGCCGGATCCTCGCGCTGCACCAGGTGATGCATGATGCGATCCACCACCAGAGTACTCTCCAGCTCATACCAGGCGTTCTTGCGCACACAGTTGGTGATGCGCACGTTGAGCGAGCCCTTGATGAAATAGCCATGGTCCTCGATATACCAGGTACGCATCGATGCCGTGGGCCTCGCCACCAGCCCCGTCGCGCCAAGGTCACGAATCACGCCATCCTGCAGCAGCGAGGCAGTACGCGGGTCGCGGCGGAACAGCTCGGCCTGTACCGGATGCATACTGATCACGGCTCGATCGTCGCCAGAACTGCAACTCTGGCTCGCTACCTCGGCCAGCGCCTGAGACTCCGTGATGCGGTTGGTCTCGACACACAGCCCATCACGCGGCACCTCGAACTGATGCAAGGCCGTCTCGCCACCGAACTCGGGCGCCTGACGATGAGCATTCGCCAGATTTGGCCATTGTCTGGCCTTGGGTGTGGGATGGTTGGGATGACCGAACAACAAGCCCTGCTCGCTGCGGGCATAGTCATCAAGGGGCCGGTATTTCTGATGGTTATCAGCATGCTGCAGAATATCGTGCATTACTTGCTGACTTTGAATGATTTGCCCGACAAGTTCTGTATTAAGCGAGTTACCCGGCAAAGGACAGGTTTCCAATAGCGTGGCCACCAGAGCCTCAAACTCCGGAACTCTCCACTCATCATCAAAAAATGACTTTATATATAACTCAGAGCAATAATACTGACTACCAATAGTTGACTTACGGTCAACCAGAACAAATAGTGAAAGTTTTTCTGACCAATGGATATGTAACGGAAAATTAACATGTAACGAAAAGTATCTATCGTTTGATGGAAGACCCTGAGTATTCTCCGGCCATTGGTACTCCAGTAGCCGATCGGGAATGGCCAGTTCCTTGATGATGCAATTCAGCAAGGCATGCACCGACGCATGCCTGCTCGCCTCACTCGGTGAGCAAAGGCCAGGGGTGGTGTCCATAATGACTCCGCAATGACGACTTGGCGTATGACTCGATCAACCCTTGATTCAGGATGACCACATGAGCCCTGCGTTACCTTCCTTGTCCTGTATATCGCTGGCGAAGTGAGTGTCACACCACGACACCAGCGTCTCCATTGCTAGTCACACTGCAGAGTTGTTGGAATAATATTATTATGGGTGGTTCTTATAGATGGTTCAGAAAAGCGATTCTTGAAGATTTTTATTGAGGGCTTGATGCTGGTCATTTCCGTCATGACCAGCATCAAGTTCAACCTTTAGAAGTCGATGCTATACCCCAGAGTTACCGTACGCCCACGCCCAGCAAAGTAGCGGTCTTCGTTGACCAGAGCACTTTGCGAGTAGTAGGTGATGTACTGCTCATCAAGCAGGTTGGCAACAGCGACATTGACCTGGCCGACCGGCAGCTTATAGCCCACGGCGGCATCGACCAGCAGATAGCCGTCGAACTCACGATTTTCTTCATCGAAGCTCTTGTCGAAAGCGTAATTGGCCTGCACAAAGGAGGTGATTTCCGGAGTCCAGCGCGACGACCAACTGGCGATCAGGCGATCCGGCGCCACATTCAGGCCATTGAGCTTGGCATCGAGGGTGCCGTTATCGTTGCTGTCGTAGCGCCCATCCATGTGCGAGTACGCCAGCCGCCCCTTGTGATTGTCGGTAAACTGATAATCGACGGAGGCTTCCACCCCTTTGATCTCGGTTTCCTCACGCTTGAGCACGAACGCATCGTTGACTTCCTCGACCCGGTCACCGAAGTCAGAAGATGAAACGTAATAGCTGAGCTCTGCGCCCAACCGGTCGCCTTGATAACGCACCCCGGTTTCAATGTTATCGGTAACGATCGGACGCAGATTCTCGAAGTTGTCGACCGAGCGTCCCGGCTCGTTGATACCACGCAGCGCGCGTCCCACATCAGGCACCGAGAAGCCTTCGGAATAGTTGGCGAACAGGCTCCAGTCTTCCACCGGATTCCATACCGCACCGAAGTTATACAGCGTCTCGTCGAAGCTCGGTGAGCCGCCTTCAACCTCAACGCCGCCGTTGGCAGCAACCGACTGGTAGCTGTCGATATCCAGTCTGGCATATTCGTAACGTACTCCTGCCGAGAGCAGCAGCGACTCAATCGGTCGCAGCTCGAATTGCAGGAAGGGCGAGATGTCGGTGTACTCAATCGGCGGTACGTAGGTACGATCGGTCAGCCACAGGTACTGTTCGGTGTTGTCGACCGTGGTATCCAGACCACCGGTAATCTTGAGGCGCTCATCCCACAGCTGATCATTGGTCAATGACAGCTTGGTGCCCCACTTCTGGGTCTCGGCCATACTCTGGTCATAGAGCGTACCCACCGGTGCAATCGACGGATCCTGGAAGTTCTTGGAGTCAGTGGCGCCGAACAGTGACTGGTAGTCCTGGTAGAACGCCAGTGCGCTGAGGTGCATGCCTGCCAGGTCGTAGTTGTCGTAACTCAGACCGGTCGTCCACACCTCATTGAAGGGCGCATCACCCTCTGGCGTACCGCGCTCGGAGGTGGTTGGCACACCATTGTCGCGATCACCGGTGACACTGAGGTAATCGCCGTTGCCTTCGATGTCGTAATGATTGACCGTGAACTGCAGACGCTGATTATCGTCGATCCAATAGGCCAGCTTGCCGAGGATGTCGTAACTGCGCGAATCCATCAGGTCGCCCTGGGTGTTGTCGACGCCGATGTAGTCGCCATCGCCATCGAGGAACATCCCCTGATCCTCGTACCCGACAGAAAACAGGTAATCGAAGTCACCGGAGTTGCCGCTCACGCCATAGTTGACCTTGTAGCTGTTGGTCTCGGACTTGAGCTGGCTGGTCGGAGTGGTCATCTGCACATCGACGTGCTGGTTGAGCGAACCCGGCTCCGGACGGCGGGTAATGATGTTGATCACGCCCCCCGCAGCACCGATGCCGTTGGTAGCGTTGGCGCCCTGGATCACCTCAATATGATCGACCATCGAGTAATCGATGGTATGCGCTTCGCGGCCAGTGGGTCGCAGCGGGTTGGACTGCGGAATGCCATCGATCAGGATCAGCGGCCGACGACCACGCAATGTCTCACCGCTACCACTCATCTTCTGGCGACTCGGCGAATAGGACGGCAACAGGTTGCTGAGTATCTGAGAAGAGTCAGAGGTAATCTGGCGCTGCTGCTCTATCTCTTCTTTGGTGATGATACGCACGGTCTGTGGCGAATCCTCGGCCGTTGTTCCCGTACGCGAGGCCGTTACCACCATGACATCTGTCGGTTCTGTGCGTGCACTGTTGCTGGTTTCCTGTGCCAGGCCCGGCGTGGAGACCGCCAGCCCAAGAATCGACACTGTCGGCCAGAGTGAATGGCGTTTCATTGAATGCTGTATCCCTTGATGGAGCTCAAAATGTTGGAGATTATCGTAATGAGAATGATTATCTTAAACGTGTGGGCGAACGTATGTCTAGCTTTCCGGCATAGTTCTGTATCGGGCAGCCAACGCTACATCCACGCATCAATGCTCGTTCCCAGTGGCCTCTCCATTGGCCGCGCCGATTGAAAATGAGAATGTTTTGTCATAGTGTGCAGCTGCTGCTGCCCAACGAGTTACCTCCCTATGCCCTCCTCTGAGTCTCGACAGCCCGGGGTCCATGCCCCCCGTTTGTATGGCGAAGGCCTGCATGCCGGCTATGAGTCGCGACACGTGCTGGACAACGTCGATCTGTCTATTGCGGAAGGCAAGGTGACGGTGTTGCTGGGCCCCAATGGCAGCGGCAAATCAACCCTGCTCAAGACACTGGCACGGACCCTCAAGCCCAGCAGCGGACGAGTAGTACTCGATGGCGAGGATATTCACCGCAGTTCGTCACGCGAGGTGGCGTGTCGCCTCGGCATCCTGCCTCAAGGCCCTACCGCACCTGAAGGACTGACCGTACGCCAGTTGGTGACCATGGGTCGCTTTCCCCATCAGCGCCTGTGGCGTCGAGACTCCGTCGAAGACGAGCGTGCCATCGCTGATGCCATGGCCTATACCGATGTCACCGATTTTGCGGAGCGTGGCGTCGATGCCCTCTCCGGCGGCCAGCGCCAGCGTTGCTGGATCGCCATGGTGCTGGCCCAGAACACCGACCTGATTCTGCTCGACGAGCCCACTACCTTTCTTGATCTCAAAGTCCAGGTTGACCTCCTCGAGCTGTTGACGCGGCTGGCCCATGAGCATGGCCGCACCTTGCTGGTCGTCCTGCATGACCTCAACCTGGCCGCGGCCTATGCCGACCAGTTGGTGATGATGCGTGAAGGGCGTATCGTCGAAAGCGGGACACCCGATGAGGTGTTTACCGCAGCTAACCTGAAGCGGGTATTTGATCTGAATGCAGAGGTGATCCGCGATCCGCATAGTGGCAGCCTGATCTGCGTGCCGCAGAGGTTCCGTCCAAGCACAGCCCCGGCTGCCGGCGAGAAACCTGCAAATGCTGCCAGGCCTGCAATGGATGACCAACCTGCCACCGACAACAGTGCTGATAGTGCTGCGGATAATGAAACAGGAAAGGAGCGTCGTACCTCATGAGCCACCGCTTCTGTACTGAGCTCAGCCGAGAGCAAGGTGACCCGTTGGCCGGCAGCGCCGCCCATATCGAGCGCAATCTGCTGCTCAGTTGGCCTCGCGCCAAGTGGAAGCGCAGCCTGCGCCACGCCAGCGACATGCCAGAAGCATTGATCGAGCAACTGGATGCCATTGCGGCCAGTGGCCGACGCATCAACCTGATCCAGCGTCGCGATCACCCCGAGGATCTGCATCGTATCTACCTGATGCCCGAGCGACTGGCCTTCGACGTGCAACGGGAAGAATTACAGGATTTTCTGAGCGCCTGGCAGCGTGGAGCCTCCCTGGATGCCTGGCAACCCACCCCAGTAACACGCGACCTGGTGTTGTGCTGCACCCATGGCAAGAAGGATAAATGTTGCGCCAAGTTCGGTTATGCCGCCTTTCAGGCACTGGACAGAACCGTGCGCGAACACCAGTTGCCGTTCGATGTCTGGGAAAGCTCACACCTTGGTGGCTGCCGACTGGCCGCCAGCGTTATTCTGTTGTCACCGGTACGCAAGTACGGGCGTATCGCCCCCGATCAAGCGTATTCCCTGCTGGCCAGTGAAGCCGATGGCCAACGCTACCTCCCCTGCTACCGTGGTGACTCAAGCCTGACCCCGCCACAGCAATGCGCGCAGCTTGCCATACTCAACCACTTCGCTGCGCAAGCAGTTCAATCACAGCCACCTCAATCACAAGCACCTCAATATCAAGCACCTCAACCCCAACTGACCCTTGAGGAAGAGTTGATCCTCGGGGACGAAGCGGGCAACGACGAGCAACGCCAACTGACATGGCGCTGTCGGCACGGAGATGGACGCACCCAACGCCTGAAGGTCAGCTGCCGAGCCATCAGCATCATGCGTGTCGACACCTGCAACGACCTCGATGAAGGGCCAACACCCAGCCTGGTGTGGCAGGCCGGCGCTGTGGAAGAGCTCCAGCCAACCACTCCCCTCCACAGCGCGCAGCCCTGTTGCTGAACGGCTGACGTCAATCTGCTTCATCAGACAATCCATGTTTGATAACAATTCGCATTCAATGCATACTGTGGGCTGGCACCTCCAGACTGCTCCGGCAGTTTCCAAGGAAGCACCATGACCTCCGCCCTCTCTCGCCTCTACTGCGGCCCCCTCGAGCAACTGACGCCTCCCCTGGTCAGTACTGCTCTACCAGAGGATGCATTGCCCGCTGAGCAACTGCTCGATGCCAACGTCCTCGAGGAGCGGCTTGAGCGCCTCGCCGCAAAGCATCAGGGCAACGACATCAAGGCCATCGCCTCGATCTGGTCGCAATGGCATTTCGCCGCTGTCGTTGTGCCATCGCTGGCCGCCAACCTGCTGCTTGAGCGCGACCTGCCGGTCAGCCTCGACGAGATGGCCATCCAGAGTGACGAACATGGCTGCACCCGACGCCTGGTTCTACCGCATGAAGGCACACCGCTGCCGTCTCTGGACGCCTTCCAGCGCTTCGAGACACTCTTTCAAGGGCATGTTTCACCGCTGATCGAGATGCTTGGCTGTATCAGCGGTGCCGCACCGCGTCTGTTCTGGAACAATTTCGGTAATTATTTCGAGTACTTCGCCAACAACGCCGAACTGCATCCCATGGCGCTGCCAGGTGTGGCTGACGAAGCCATGCGCCTGGTGGACCATCGCGTGTACCCGGATGGACGCCGTAACCCGCTGTTCATGCCGGTACGCTACCTGGAGAACAGCGCAGGAGAACGCCACCGCACGCGGCGCTTATGCTGCCTGCGTTACCGGCTGGATGATTGCGAGTACTGTGGCAACTGCCCGCTGGAAGGCGAAGCGGCAGCGGCCGCCCGGGACAGTGCCGCCAGGCAACGCGCCAGCACTCGCCTGCGCAGGAATGCTGCTGCCGAGACCAACGCTGACGTGCAGACGTATACCCCGCGCCGCAAGGTGCCGACCTCCTCCGAAACCTGCCAGGTCGCATCCGGCGGCCATTGATCCATGAGTGCTGATTTGTGAGTGCAGCCAATTCTCGCCCCCTCGCCGGAGGATCACCTGAGCTGGCGTCCGACGCCCCTCACCTGATCACGGTCGCGGACTTCCTGCGCTACGGCGAGCGTCACGGTATCGATTATCGATTCGCCGGCGGTGACATGCCCTGCCACTCACACTGCAGTCAGGCAGTCCTCAAGGGACGTGTCTTCGAGGAGCAACTGCGCCCGGGCTGGTACCTGACTTTCTCCGATGTCGAAGTGCTGCACCCCTACGATTCCTGCTCGACCATGGCCTCGCCGCTGTTCGTATGCGTGGTGCTCGAGGGACGGATACAGATCGATATCGGCGGTCGAACCCAGCATATGGAAGCCGGCAATGCCTTGAGTGCTCGCCTGGCTCAGGAAGCGGCGCTGCGCGTTCACCAGCCTGCCGGTCAGCGATTGCGCACCCTGAATCTCGCGCTGGATGACGGCGCCATTGACCGCCTGGCAAAGAGCCATGGCATGGGCGAGCTGCTGAACGTCGACCGTCCCCAGCTGCATATCTGGCCACTACCGGGATTTCTGGCTCCTGCCATCGAGCAGGCGCTGAAACCGATGCCCTCTCATGCCCAACGCCAGATGATGCTCGAAGCCCTGGGACTGCAGATGCTGGCCCTCGGATTGCCTAACGTGAGCACCATTACACGCACCGCTGGTCTCTCTCCGGACGAACAGCGTCGCCTCGAACAAGTGCGCCAACATCTACACGATGCTCCATCCCAGCCCTACCAGCTCAAGCAATTGGCCGACATGGCCTCGATGAGTCAGAGCAGCCTGCGTGCCAAGTTCCAGCGCTGCTTCGGCGTCTCGCTGTTCGATTATCTGCGCGAGATCCGCCTGCAACTGGCCCATGAGCTATTGCGCAACGGTCAGAGCGTGCAACAGGCCGCCTGGCAAAGCGGTTACTCCCACACCAGTAACTTCTCCACCGCCTTTCGCCGACGCTTCGGCCTGTGCCCCAGCAAGATCATTCCTCATTCGAGCCTCGGTTCCGGCTCAAGACCCGATACAAGGCGCGCTTGAACACCGCCAACTATCGCGGGCGCTATACCCGACAACGCACCGGGCATAGCTCCTGACATAGCTCCTGACACAGCACCAGACATAACACCTGGCACGACGCATAACACCTTTGTCATCGTGCATAAACGAAACGCGGAAACAAAATGTAATAATTCGCATTACCAAAAAATAGCTGTGCCTTTACGCAGGCTCCATAAAACTGACTGGTAACGCGAAGCTCATGTTCGACTATCCACCTTTCCCGCTCAAGCCAATGCATTCAAGAAGCCGCGCGACACTGCCGCTAGCGATCATCATTGCGCTGGCCACCGCTGCGGCATCCAGCGCCACCATGGCCCAGAACCAGGCCCAGAATCAGCAAGCTGACGTGGCTCAGGACACCAGCCTATCGACCATGAAAGTGGTCGGTGAAGCCGCCACCAAGACCGCAACGCCCTTCAACGAGACACCTCAGGCCACCTCGACGGTCACCTTTGAGGAGTACGACCAGCGTGGTGCTCGCACTGTACAGCGTGCACTGAATTACACGCCGGGTACCTACACCAATCAGGTCGGTGCCTCCAACCGCTATGATTACATCGTGCTGCGTGGCTTCTCCGATGGCAGCGTCAACAATACCTTCCTCGATGGTCTCAAGGTCATGGGTGACGGGGCTGCCTACAGCTCGTTGACGATTGACCCCTGGTTCCTCGAGTCGATTGAAGTGGTCAAGGGCCCGGCCTCGGTGCTCTATGGTCGCGCCTCTCCCGGCGGTGTGGTGGCTCTGACCAGTCGACGCCCGGAGTTCGAGGACAGTGGCGAGGTTCGTCTTGGTATCGGCACCAACAACCAGCGTGAAGCGGCCTTTGACATCACCGGTGCACTGGGCGAGCAGAAGCGAGTTGCCTACCGCTTGACCGGTCGTGGCAGCGCCGCAGACACCCAGTTCGATCACGTCGAAGATGAGAGCTACTTCTTCGCTCCTCAGCTGACATGGGATATCACCGACGCCACCAGCCTGAACCTCTATGCCTATCTCTCCCACCAGCCGGAGGGCGGCTACCATGCGGGCCTACCCTACGAGGGCACGGTAGCCAGTCATAACGGCAAGCACATCGACAACACCTTCTTTGAAGGTGAGGACGATTACGACAAGTTCGAGCGTGATCAGACGCTGTTGGGCTACGAGTTCGAGCACCGCTTCGGTGGTGGCATGACGGCTCGCCAGAAATTGCGCTATCTGGAAGCCGACGTTGAGATGGACCAGGTGTATGCCTATGGCTGGGCCAACGACAACGAGTTGATCCGCTACTTCTCCGGTGCCGATGAACACCTCACCGCGCTGACCCTCGACAACCAGTTCGAGTGGGATGTGTCGAGCGGGGATCTCGATCATCTGTTGCTGGTCGGTGTCGATTACCAGACCCGCGACAATGACGTGGACTGGCCTTCAGGTGGCTTTCCGAACATCGATGCCTTCAACCCCAGTTATGGGGCCGACCCCACTGCCATGTATGCGTCGACACGCGAGCGCCATGAAATCGACCAGACGGGTATCTATCTTCAGGACCAGATGCAGTGGGATCGCTGGCACCTGACGCTGGGCGGACGTTACGACTGGGTCGATATCAAGAACACCAATCGCGACTCCGATACTGCCAGTAGCCTTGATGACACTCAGTTCAGTGGCCGCGTTGGCTTGCTGTATGCATTCGATAACGGCATATCGCCCTACATCAGCTACAACACAGCCTTTACACCGACCAGTTTTGTCGATGCCAACGGCGATCTATTGAAGCCAATGGAAGGTGAGCAGTATGAGGCTGGACTGAAATATCAGCCCAACGGCACCAATGACCGCTACTCCATCGCCCTGTTCCATATCACTCAGGAGAACGTGGCCACCAAGGAACAACCGACCGATGATTATCGCGCCATCGGTGAGATCGAGTCGCAAGGGGTAGAGCTGGAGGCACATACGCAGTTGACCGACGCTTTCAGCCTGCAGGCTGGCTATACCTTCACCGATGCCACCTACAGCAAGAGTGACGATCCCACTGAGCAAGGAAATGAGGCCATCTATTCACCACGCCACATGGCCAGCGTGTGGGGCTACTATGATTTCCAGCGGGGGCCCATTGCCGGCCTGAATGCAGGTCTTGGCGTGCGCTATAACGCCGATATCCAGGCGGATCGCGCCAACACCGAGAAGGTCCCCGACTACACCCTGGTCGATGCCACCCTCGGCTACGACTTCAGCAATGTCGGCTTGCAAGGCGTCTCAGCGCGTCTCAACGTCAACAATCTGCTCGACAAGGACTACGTAGCCTCGTGCAACTCACTGGAATTCTGCTACTTCGGTGCCGAACGCAGTGTCGAGGCGACGGTCAGCTACAGTTTCTGACCCTGATCGATCCTTCTCCAGCGCCTCCCGATGACCTCGGGAGGCGCTGTGGTGTTGGAGTTCCCATCAGCTGTGTGCAGGACCATCATCGCTGCCACATGGCCAGTTGCTGCAGATAATCACGTCGCGCGCGCTCGGGAGTTGTCGGCGTAAAACGTACGGTGGCACCGGGCAGGCATTGCGCCAGCCGAGCGCAGGCCAGTGGCGTCAGGGCGCCGAGTCGCGGATAGCCACCGATGGTCTGGCGGTCGTTCATCAGAATGATCGGTTGGCCGTCCGGTGGCACCTGCACCGCTCCCCACGGAATGCCTTCGGAGACCATGCCCTTCAACGAGCATTCCAGCGCAGTCCCGGTCAGCCGGATACCCATGCGGTCGGCGCGCTGATCCACCTGCCACTTCTGATGAAAGGCGCGGAACAGGCTACTGCCAGTGAAGCCATGCGACTGTGCGCCCAGCACTAGGCCGAGACGCACTTCGCCAGATGCAGAGGTCTGCTGAATGTCGTCCGGCAATTGACGCTGCGATGCCTGGCTTCCCGCCGCGACCAGCGTATCGCCCTCGCGCAGAGGTTGACCATGGCCATCGAGGCCGCCGAGTCCTTCACGCACCGTGCTACTCACACTGCCCATCACCGCTTCCGCCTGAATGCCGCCCGGTATGGCGAGATAGGCGCGCAGCCCCTGCTGTGGGCCTTGGAAGGCCAGCCTCTGGCCAGGCTGCATGCTCAGCGCCTGCCCCGGCGCGACGCGTTCGCCATCCACAGTGGCCGCTAGGTCGGCGCCTGCCAGCGCGACCGGTGTCGGCGCCTCGGCGATCAATGTTAGCCCGCCGACCATGATCTCGATGCCGGCGGTATCGGGCGCATTACCCAACAGCCAATTGGCCCATCCCAGCGCGACCCAATCCATGGCTCCGCCCTGAGTGACACCAAGATGGCGCACACCGCTTCGCCCACCATCCACCACCAACGCCAGAGGCCCGGCACGTTCAACTCGCAGTGTCATGCGCTGCCCTCCGCGGCGGGTTGTGGTGTTGTATCGCCGCCCTGGGCGACGAAGGTGTCGCGATCGATAGCGACAAAGCGCACTCGATCTCCGGGCCGAAACAGTGTGTAGCCATCGCGCTGACGGTCAAACAGTCTAGTCGCGGTGCGCCCCAACAGATTCCAGCCACCCGGAGACGGAGCCGGATAGATCGCCGTCTGACGATCGGCGATCCCGACACTACCTGCTGCGACCTTCTGGCGTGGCGTTTTCAGGCGCGGTGTGGCCATGGCCTCTTCGATCAGGCCCATGAAGCCGTAACCCGGCGCGAACCCCAGCGCGAAAACACTATAGTCCCGCGCGGTGTGGCGCTTGATAACGTCATCAGTACTGGTCCCGAGCCGCTCGGCAACCAGCGTTAACTCGGGGCCAACGGAAGTGTCATACCAGACAGGAATCTCGTGCAGTGTGCCAGCCTCAGCGTCACGGGGCGCCAGCCCGGATAGCGCCTGCTGCAGGTAGCGGCGCGCTTCGCTCAGCGACAGTCGCGTGATATCGACCTGTACCAGCACGGTGGTATACGACGGCACCACTTCCAACGCCAACTCGCCCAGTGTCTGCCGAATACTGTCCACCGCGGCCAACACCCAAGGCATATGGGCCTCGTCGATCTGCTCGAACAGGCGCACGATCAGCGAGTCAAAAGCGACCGTCTCCAGTTTCGGTGTCATGCGTCCTCCAGCGCATCGAAAGCCTCGCGAATGGCGCGCACCGCGGCCACCGAGCTTTCGTTGTCACCATGCACACAGAGCGTATCGGCAGCCAGCGACAGCGATCGACCATCTCGCGCCGTCAATGCCTCACCACGCGCCAGGCTAACGGCCTGGGCCACAATGGTCGCCTCGTCATGGTGCACAGCATCCGGTTCGCGCCGTGACACCAGGCGGCCTTCCCCGTCATAGGCGCGATCAGCGAACACCTCGAACCACAGCGTCACGCCCTCCTCCTGCGCCAGAGCGCGAATCGCCGCAGTGTCCGCGGTCGACATCACCAGCAGCGGCAGCGTCTTATCCCAGGCCTTGACCGCGCGCATGGTGGCACGCAGCAACTCCAGGTCGCGCGCCATGTCGTTGTATAGGGCACCATGCGGCTTGACGTAACTGACTCGGGCGCCTTCGGCGCGACAGACGGCCTCCAGCGCACCGATCTGGTAAAGCACCAGGTTCTCGGCTTCCTGTGGCGATACCGCGAGGCTACGACGGCCGAACCCCACCAGATCAGGATAGGCTGGATGAGCCCCAATACGCACATTGTTGGCAACCGCATATCCTACGGTGCGCCGCATGACATCCGGGTCACCGGCGTGAAAGCCGCAGGCGATATTGGCGCAGTCGACAAAGGCCATGACATCGGCATCACGGCCCATCTGCCAGGCGCCGAAGCTCTCGCCGACATCACAGTTCAACAGGGGGATCGGCATGCTATTGTCCTCATTGTTGTTAAACGCGCATACGCGCAATGTTATTACGCCCAGCTTACCGCCTGTGTCACTTCGCTCGCACCTCTCGACATATCAATCATGGACGACAGGCGCAGTAAAAGAGATTGACGTACGCTGACGCTGGTGCAAAGAATCATCGCATATCCCAGATAACAAGGAGCGCTACCCATGGCCGTGAAAGACCCCTTCCATCTCGCCATCCAGGTCCGTGACATAGAGGAGGCGCGCCAGTTCTACGGCGAGTTTCTCGGCTGCCCCGAAGGCCGCTCATCCAACGCCTGGGTCGATTTCGATCTCTATGGCCATCAGTTTGTCTGTCACCTCAATGCAGCCCTCAAGGATGCTGCGGCCAGTGCGCACAAGAACCCTGTCGATGGGCATGGCGTCCCGGTACCTCACTTCGGCGTAGTGCTGGAGATGGATGCCTGGCAGGCACTTGCCGACAAGCTCAAGGCCCACGGCGTCGAGTTCGAGATTGAGCCCTATATCCGCTTCAAGGGCGAGCCCGGCGAACAGGCCACGATGTTCTTCAAGGATCCGTCAGGCAATGCGCTGGAATTCAAGGCATTCAAGGATCGCGAGACACAGTTGTTCAAGAAGGCGTGATACGGACTGCTCCAGGCGCGACCGTACCAGAAACGACTGCTCCAGAAACGACAGTCTGCTGACCAGCACCGCCATCCAACGCTGTGGGGAGTTGCTATTCAACTGTCTGTTGAACCAGGCTGAAGTTGATTTTGCCCACCCGGCCCGAGGCTCTATTCCCCTATTGGCCTCGGGGCATGCTGATATGCCGCATGGGCCTGGTGAAGATCATCAAACAACGATAAAAAGGTATCCAGACGATGACGATTCCAACGCATACGGCACGTTCCCTACGTACCCGTTCCTTGCGCACCCGCCTGGCGGCCGCCATCGCCCTTGCCCTGCTGGCCGGCTCCGCTGGCGCAGCAGACTGGAACCTCGCCACGCCCTATGGCGACGCCAGTTTCCATACGGTCAATACCAGGCAGTTTGCCGCGGATGTCGCGGAAGCCACTGGCGGCGAACTCAATATCAATGTGCACTCCGGCGGCTCGCTGATCAGCCACGGTGAAATCAAACCATCGGTACGCCGAGCCACGGTGGAAGCCGGCGAAGTGTTCCTGTCGATCCTGTCCAACGAATCCACGGTCTTCGAGCTGGATACTCTGCCTGGCCTGGCAGGCAGCTATGACGAAGCGTGGCAGCTGTGGCAGGCGAGCAAGCCCGCCATCGAACAGCTCTTTGCTGACCAGGGTTTGATGCCTCTGTATGCGGTCCCCTGGCCATCCCAGGGCATCTACACCGACTTCGAGCTCAATGACCCGAGCCAATTCAAGGGCCTGCGCATGCGCGCACCCAACATCAATACTCAGCGCCTGGCCGAGAACCTCGGCAGCCTGCCCACCGAGACCGAAGAGTCGGATATTCCCACGGCCTTCTCCACGGGACGCGTTGACGCCATGGTGACCTCGGTTTCCACGGGTGAGTCGATGGCCGCCTGGGATTATGTCTCCCACTACAGTGACGCCAATCTGTGGATTCCCAAGAATATCGTGTTCGTCAATCGTCAGGCCTTCGAGCGACTGGATGCCGACGTTCAACAGGCGGTGCTTGATGCCGCGGCCGAAGCCGAGCAGCGCGGCTGGGAAGCCAGCAAGGCCGATGCAGCGGGTAGTGCTGCAGCGCTGACGGAACATGGCGTGACCATTTCCGAACCCAATGAAGCCGTGGCTGCAGCGCTCCAGGCAGCGGGAGACAAGCTGTTCGAGGACTGGGAAAGCCGAGCTGATGCAGGTGCCAGGCAGTTGGTGGAAGGCTACCGCGAATCCATCAAGTGACCGGAAGCGGAATCGTGCTCGTAGCTCGTAGCTCGTAGCTCGTAGCTCGTAGCTCGTAGCTCGTAGCTCGTAGCTCGTAGCTCGTAGCTCGTAGCTCGTAGCCAATCATCCGACACTGCCTTGTGGAGGCCTGCGATGCCCTTCCGTCTCATGCCGTTATATCGACTCGGCGGCGCAGGTGCCGCCCTGTCGATGGTGATGATCTGTGGCCTGGTCTCACTGCAGGTCGTGTTTCGCCTCGTCGATGCGATTCTGGTGCTGTTCGGTGCCTCACGTCTGGGCATCGAAATCACTGGTGTCTCCGAACTGGCCTCGTTTCTGTTGGTCGGGGCGACCTTCCTCGGTATGGCCTACACCTTCACCCATCACGCACATATCCGCATGTCGTTGATTATTCAGCGACTGCCAGCGGCGGTGCGGGTATTCACTGAACTGTTCTGTCTGTTGGTCGCGGTCGCCCTGAATCTGCTGCTGTGCGTCTCGCTATGGACGTTACTGCAGGAAAGCACCGAGTTCAGCGACGTATCCTCCGGCCTGCTGGCGATTCCGCTGTGGATTCCCCAGCTGGTGTTGCTGATCGGAATGTCGTTGATGAGCCTCGCGCTGCTGGAAGCGTTATGGGTGACCGCAAAAACTGCCTTTACCTCACCTGCCAGCTATCGGCCGGCGGATGACGACTCCTCGACGGAGCATTGATGACTCATGGATAGATCTCAGCCGCAGAAACCGGCTCAACAGGGAGGTTGTCCGCAATGCTCATGATCAGCCTTGCCACCCTTGTCGCACTGGCGGTACTGCTCGGTAGCGGGGTGTGGATCGCCTACGCCCTGCTGGGCACCGGCTGGCTGGTGCTGACACTGTTCTTTCCGCTGGCACCCGGACCAATTCTCGCTTCAGATTTCTGGGGCGCCAGCTACGGCTGGGACCTCACAGCCCTGCCGATGTTTGTGTGGATGGGCGAAATCCTGTTCCGCTCGGGGCTGGCCAACAACATGTTCCGGGCACTATCACCGTGGCTGGGCCGCCTGCCTGGCCGTCTGCTGCATTCCAACATCATCGGTAGTGGCCTGTTCGCGGCGGTATGCGGGTCCTCGGCAGCGACCTGCGCCACCGTCGGCAAGATGACCCTGCCCGAACTCAAGAGCCGTGGCTACGATGAGAAGCTGGCCATCGGTACCCTCGCCAGCGCGTCAACCCTCGGGCTGCTGATTCCGCCTTCGATCATGATGATCGTCTATGGCGTAGTCACCGAGCAGTCGATCTCACGGCTGTTCATCGCCGGCGTCGGCCCCGGCCTGATGCTGCTCGGCCTGTTCATGGCCTATGTCATCGGCTGGTCATTGCTGGTCGGCGAGCGCAATGGTGTTGCCGGTCGCCATGAAGGGCATATCCCGTTGGGTGCCAAGCTGCGTGGCAGCCTGGAGCTGTTGCCGCTGCTGGCGCTGATCGGCGGCATCCTCGGCAGTATCTATGGAGGGCTGGCCTCGCCCACCGAGGCGGCGGCATCCGGCGTAGTGCTGTCGATGCTGATCGCGCGTGCCAATGGCCATTTCGACTGGCCGATCTTCAAGGATGCGCTGTTCGCTGCGGTGCGCACGTCGTGCATGATCGCCTTCATCATCGCTGGCGCATCCTTCCTGTCCTCGGCAATGAGTTTTACCCAGTTGCCGATGGACCTTGCCGAGCAGATTGGTGCCATGGGGCTATCGCCTGCGGCACTGTTGATCGTGCTGACACTGTTCCTGCTGGTTCTCGGCTGCTTCCTGGATGGCATCTCGCTGATACTACTGGTGACCTCGATCATCATGCCGGTCATTCAAACTGCGGGGTTCGACCTGATCTGGTTCGGCATCTATCTGGTAATCGTGGTCGAGATGTCGCAGATCACGCCACCGGTGGGCTTCAACCTGTTCGTTATCCAGAGCCTCACCGGACGCGACATCATGGCCATCACCCGGGCCACCATTCCTTTCTTCCTGCTGATGCTGGTGGCCATCGCATTGATGTACGCCTTCCCCGGAATCGCCACCTGGCTGCCTCAAGCGATGAATTGACAGCCTTGCATCTAAACAGGCTTACGTATCGATACACGCCCCCTGGGCAAGACAAGACCGCCCCACCCTCACGGGCTGGGGCGGCGTACTCTCAGTTTCAGTTTCAGTCTCAGTTTCAGGCTGTCGTTGGCATCACCAGATCGCCGGTCTGCACTCGCCACTGCGCCGCATAGCGGCCATTCACCGCCAGCAGTTGCTCATGGTTGCCTTGCTCCACCACGCGGCCATGCTCCATCACCAGGATGTCGTCGGCATGCACAATGGTCGATAGCCGGTGAGCAATCATGATCACCGTGCGCTCGCTGCCGATACGTGCCAGCGAGCGCTGAATCGCCGCCTCGGTCTCGTTGTCGACGGCACTGGTGGCTTCGTCCAGTACCAGTACCGGCGGGTCCTTGAGCAGCGCTCGAGCCAGCGACAGGCGCTGACGCTGACCGCCCGAGAGCCGAACGCCACGCTCACCCACCAGGGTATCCAGTCCTTCAGGAAGTCGTTCGATAAAGTCCCAGGCCTCTGCGGTACGCGCCGCAGCGATCACCTCATCGTCACCGGCATCGGGACGTGCATAGGCAATGTTGTCGCGAATGCTTCCTTCGAACAGATAGACATCCTGGCTGACCAGGCCAATCGCCTGACGCAACTCGCTCTGGCGCAACTGTTTGACTGCCATGCCATCAAGATACACCTCGCCACTATCTGGGTCATGGAAGCGCAGCAGCAGCTTGATCAGCGTCGATTTACCGGAGCCTGTCGCGCCAACCAGCGCCAGCGTGCGTCCCGCTTCCACCTGTAGCGAGACTTGATCGATCCCTGCTCCGGTGCCCGGATAATGGAAGCTGACATCATTGAAATTCACCGCACCACGTACCGGCTGCGGCAACGACTGGTCGCCATCGTCCGCCACTCGAATCGGTGTCGCTATCAGGTCAAGGATGCGTCGCGTACTGGCCATGGCACGCTCGAACAGGTCGATGACCTGCGCCAGCCCGGTCAATGGCCACAATAGCCGCTGGGTAAGGAATACCAATACACCATAGGCACCAACATTGAGATCGCCACGAATTGCCATCATGCCGCCGACGGTAAAGGTGGCGAGGAAGCCAGTCAGGATCGCCATGCGAATCACCGGAATGAATGCCGAGCTGATGCGAATGGCCTGACGGTTGGCCTCGACATAGGCTTCACTGTCCGCACTCAGACGCGCCGCCTCACGGCTCTCGGCGGTGAAGCTCTTGATCGTGGCGATGCCTTGCAGGTTGTTCGATAGGCGACTGGAAAGCACCCCGACTTTTTCACGCACATTGGCGTACAGCGGTGCCGCCTTGCGCTGGAACACGAAGGCACCCCAAAGAATCAGTGGGATCGGCGTAAAGGCCAGCAAGGCGATAAGTGGCGACAACACGACGAACACCGCACCGACGGCAACGACGGTCACCGCGACCTGAACCATGGAGTTGGCACCGCCATCGAGGAAACGCTCGAGCTGGTTGACGTCGTCGTTCATGGTCGCCACCAGCCCACCAGTGGAGTGGCTTTCGAAGAAGCCCATGTCGAGACGCTGCACATGCTCGTAGGCATCCTGACGCAGGTCGGCCTGCAGGCGCTGCGCCAGGTTACGCCACAGAATCTGGTAGAGATACTCGAACACCGACTCGCCGGCCCAGATCAGGAAGGTCAGAATGCCGAGCATGACGATCTGAGAGTGCGCCGACTCAAAACCGAGCCGTGCCACAAAACTGCGCTCCTGATTGACCACCACGTCGATGGCGACACCGATCAATATCTCCGGTGCGATATCGAACAGCTTGTTGATCACTGAACAGCCAGTCGCAGCGATGATGGTGCGGCGATAACCACGGGCATAACGCAGCAGGCGTCCCAGCGCCTGAAGACTCCCTGAATTGGACATGAGACGGTGCTTCCCTGAGCAGGCTCAATAACGAACCGCGGCCCCATGAAAGGGGCCGCGGTCAGTGCAGTGATCAACGACCACTGGCAACGAGTGACGCCACTTCAGTGGCATCAGTCAGCATCGATCAGGCAGTGGCTGCCTGGTAGCGACGCTCGACTTCGTCCCAATCCACCACGTTGAAGAACGCAGCGATGTAGTCAGGACGCTTGTTCTGGTACTTCAGGTAGTAGGCGTGCTCCCACACGTCCAGACCCAGTACCGGAGTGTTGCCGTTCATCAGCGGGCTGTCCTGGTTGAGACTGTTCTCAACCACCAGCTTGCCGCTGGCGTCGACGCTCAGCCACGCCCAGCCGGAACCGAAACGCGTCAGGGCCGCCTTGGTGAAGGCTTCCTTGAACGCTTCGAAACCGCCCAGTTCGCTTTCGATAGCTTCAGCAACCTTGCCTTTCGGCTGGCCACCGCCATTCGGCGACATGACAGTCCAGAAGAAGGAGTGGTTGGAGTGACCGCCACCGTTGTTGATCACGGCCTGACGCTTGTCGGCCGGAACGCGATCAAGGTTGGCGACCAGTTCATCAACCGCAACTTCCTCGAGACCAGTGCCTTCCAGGGTGGCGTTGAGGTTGTTGATGTAGGTCTGATGGTGACGGGAGTGGTGGATCTCCATGGTCATCGCATCAATGGAGGGCTCCAGTGCGTCATAGGCGTAGGGTAGTTCGGGCAGCGTGTGTGCCATGGTGATACCTCCTTCCATGTCGGATATTGTTCTGGTGTCAGGGTCACGGGGCCAGCCCAGACACCAGCTGGCTTGATACCGGGAGACATACTATCTACAGAGAAGACAAGACACTATAGGAAAGACAAGACATTCTCGCTATAGCAACCATCCCTTGTTCGACACTTCTCCGTGGTCATCTCTCTACTCTGTCACCCTTGGCCGGTGCTTTTCAACCGAATGTTGCAGCGCGGTCGCTGTCATACCGCCAAGTGCCGCATCGGATGCCGCGGATTGACAAACAGAGCAAAATTGATAACCATTCCTATCTAATTTTTACCTTTCCTCACCCTGGTTACCGGCACTCGCCGGCAGGCTCAGGCGCCATGATGGAGCCCAGAATGTTCGAACTTCAGGCCGCGACCTTCGAGGTACAGGGTAGAACCTTGCTGCACCCTACCAGCCTGAGCTTCGAGGCCGGCAAGGTCCATGGCCTTATCGGCCACAACGGGTCCGGCAAGTCGACGCTACTGAAACTCCTCGCTCAGCAGCAGCCTGCCAGCGGCGGCCAGATCTGCTTCGCTGGCCGTCCGATCAAGGACTGGGGACGCCGGGCCTTTGCTCGCGAAGTCGCCTACCTCCCCCAGCACCTGCCAAGCGCCGAGAGCCTGACCTGCCGTGAGCTGATCGGCTTCGGACGCTACCCGTGGAAAGGACTGTTGGGCCGCTCCAGCCGCGATGACGCCGAACATATCGATCGCGCCATGGCGCTGACCCATACCGAGCCATTTGCTGAACGCCTGGTCGATACGCTATCCGGCGGCGAACGTACTCGAGTCTGGCTGGCCATGCTGCTGGCTCAGGGCAGCCGCCTGTTGCTGCTCGATGAGCCCTTGGCCGCGCTGGATATCGCCCACCAGGTGGAAGTCATGTCACTGGTACGCACCCTCACCCACGAGCTGGGACTCGGGGTCGTCATCGTGCTGCACGATATCAACATGGCATCACGCTACTGCGATCACCTGGTCGCGCTGCACAGCGGCAAGGTCATTGCTGAAGGTAGCCCGGCTCAGCTGATGCACAGTGACTTGCTCGAAGATATCTACGGCATCCCGATGCAGGTCATGCCCCACCCCGGTGGCCAGCATCACGTTGCTCTCGTTCACTGACCACTGGCGGCCTGCACTATTTCAATGTCTCGCGTCCTTTCCGCTTCGGTAAGCCACCCCATGCCCCCTGCTTCTCTACGCGCTGGTTTTCATGATGGCTTGCGCCTGCTTGGCAGTAGCCTGCGCTGGCTGCTGCTGGGCATGGTCCTGTACAGCACCAACGTCATATCGGCACCCCGCATTGCCAGCCTCGACTGGACGCTTGCCGAAACCCTGGTGGCGATCGATGCCCCGCCGGTGGCACTGGCCCAGACCAATGATTACACCAGTTGGGTCGGCAACCATGTTCCTGCCGACATTGAAGACCTGGGTCTTCGCGGTCAGCCCAACATGGAACTGCTGGCCTCGCTGCAACCGGATGAGATCATCATCTCTTCGATGTTCAGCAATCTGGAGCCGATGCTGTCGGAGATCGCCCCAGTAAGGACTTACTCACTTTATACCCCCGGAACCCCCGTATGGCCGGAATTGGAGAGCTTGACTCGTCAACTCGGTGAACTGAGTGATCACGAGCAGGAGGCCGAACGGTTGATCGCAGACAGCAATGCCCGGATGAAACAATTGGCCGAGCGGATCCCAGCGGATACCCGCCCCTTGATTGCCCTGCAGTTCATGGATGCGCGCCACGTTCGCGTGTTCGGCGCAGATTCGCTGTTCGAAGCCGTCATGGAGCGGCTTGGGCTGCGCAACGGTTGGCAGGAACCGACCAACGCCTGGGGATTTACGCTGGTGGGTATCGAACAGTTGGTATCTCTGGAGGAGGCGCGGCTGGTGGTGGTTGAGCCCTACCCCGCAGGCGTCGCCGAAGCGTTGGAAACCAGCGGTCTGTGGCAACACCTGGCGAGCGTACAACGCGATGATGTCATTATCCTTCCGCCGGTATGGAGCTTCGGTAGCCTGCCCTCGGCAATTCGCTTCGCTGACACTCTCGTCGCCGCGCTCGATACTGAAACCCCTGACGCTGAAACGCTAGACGCTGAAGCTGAAGCTGTTGAGGCTGAAGTTGTGGAGGCTGAAGTTGTGGAGGCTGAAGTTGTGGAGGCTGAAGCTGTTGACACCGGAGAGGTCACCGATGCAGGTCGCTGAACGCAGGCTGACTCCCGCCCGAGCTACGCTGGTGCTGTTGCTGCTGTGCGTTGCCATTGGCTGGATGTCGTTGTCATCACTCGGCGGCGTCAGTGGCGCGCTGAGCAACCTGCTGTCACTCCATACCACTGGTGCCGAATCGCTGATTCTGCACTACAGCTGGTGGCCACGCCTGGTCATGTCGTTGCTGGCGGGTGGCGGCCTGGGGCTGGCTGGCGTCCTGATGCAGCAGGTGCTGCGCAACCCGCTGGCTTCGCCGACCACGCTAGGCGTTGCCAGCGGCGCCAACCTGGGCTTGATGCTGGCGACTCTACTGGCGCCGGGACTGCTGGTACTGGGTCGCGAGTGGGTAGCGTTGGCTGGCGGGGCCGCCGCCATGGCTCTGGTCTTCGCTCTCAGTTGGAGACGCCTGACACCGGGTGTGGTGGTGCTCGCCGGGCTGGTGGTCAACCTCTACTTCGGCGCGCTGGGCGTGGTGATGCTGCTGTTCCACCAGGAGGAGCTCAAGGGCCTGCTGGTCTGGGGCGCCGGCTCCATGGCCCAGAACGGCTGGGACAACGTCTTCTATCTATTACCGAGGCTAGTGATAGCCGGCGCTGCGGCGATCTGGCTGACTCGGCCTCTGGCGTTGCTGGAACTGGACGATGCCAGCGCTCGCAGCCTGGGAGTATCGCTGCGTTTTCTACGCCTGTCAGGACTCGGCGTAGCCGTTTTTCTGACCGGATGTGTGGTCAGCAGTGTTGGAGTTATCGGCTTCATCGGCCTTGCCGCCCCCAACATCGCGCGCATGGCAGGAGCCCGCAAACTGACTCAGCGTCTGTGGTGGTCGATTGCCATCGGCGCCCTTCTGCTGGCCACGGCCGATCTGATGCTGCAGAAGCTGGCAGGACAGATGACAGCCCTTATCCCTACCGGTGCTACCACGGCGATTCTCGGCGCTCCATTGCTGCTGTGGCTGATCCCGAAGCTGCGGCTGACACAAGGTCGCCCACCGGCGCCAGCGCAATCACTGGGGCCGCGTCACCCCATGCCATGGCGGCGACTGGCCGGCTTTGGTTTGGCGATGATCGCCATCATGCTGCTGTCACTGCTGGCCGGACATAGTGCCGAGCACCACGACAGTAGCCAATGGACCCTGACCCTGATGCCGGAAATACTCGACTGGCGTTGGCCGCGCATTCTGGCGGCAGCGGGCAGCGGCATTCTGTTGGCTATCGCCGGCACCCTGATCCAGAGGATCACCGCCAACCCCATGGCCAGTCCCGAGCTGCTGGGGATCAGTGGTGGTGCCGCCATCGCCTTGATGCTCACGGTCTTTGTGGTGCCCGGCCCCAGCAACCTGCTGTTGGTAAGTGCTGGCACACTCGGAGCGCTCGCGACACTGGTGGTACTGGTATTGCTCAATCGTCGCAGCGGCTTCCAGCCCGAGCGTCTATTGTTGTGCGGTGTCGCCATCACCGCCATCTTCGATGGCGTGCGCTCGATTGTGCTGGCCGGAGGCGACCCACGTGGTCAGCAAGTGATCGCCTGGCTGTCCGGTTCCACCTACTATGTCGATTCCGGCGCCTCACTGGTGGTCATCGGCCTCGCCCTTGTCGCCGGCATTGTCGCCCTGCCGTTGACACGCTGGCTGGATATCCTGCCTCTCGGGGCCGCCACCTCTCAGGCCCTCGGTATCGATGTTGAACGGGCGCGGCTTGGGCTGTTGGCATTGGTCGCGCTGCTGACAGCCTGCGCCACTCTGGTGGTGGGGCCGCTGTCCTTCGTTGGCCTGCTCGCGCCACATATGGCACGAATCCTGGGGCTGTCTCGCGCCCGCTTCCACCTACTGGGCGCGGCGCTGTTGGGAGCACTGCTGATGGTGCTCGCCGATTGGCTGGGCCGTCAGTTGATGTTCCCTCAGGAAATCCCCGCCGGGCTGATGGCTTCGCTGATTGGTGGTACCTATTTCATGTGGGGGCTATCGAGGCGCTGACGCTCAGCGTGGGACACAAGGCCCTGCACGGTTCGGGTTGTAAGCTGGCGAATGAATCTGCGACCAAGCAGGCATAAGGGCGCGATGCATCATCCCCATGCCGCTCGCGAACCCATGATTCCCGCGCCACCCCATCGAACCCGGAGCAGGAGTGCCCATGACCGACCGCTTTTCTCCTGCCGAGCGCATTGCGCTGGGCGGCAGTTGCTACTGGTGTCTGGAAGCAGTGTTCCAGTCACTGATCGGTGTCGAGCGCGTCGAACAGGGGTTCGTCGCTGCCACTGATGAAAACCATGATGAAACGGACTTTTGCGAGGCAGTGATCGTTCACTTCGATCCGCAGGCTATACCACTGTCCGTGCTGATCGAGATCCACCTGCACACACACCACTGCACCGCCGATCACTCGATGCGTGAGCGCTATCGCTCCGCCGTCTATGTGTTCGACGAACAACAGGCACACGCGGTGGAAGAAATTCTGGCCACCCTGCAATCCGACTTCATGGCACCACTGGTAACCAGAGTACTGCCCTTTGCCAGCTTCAAACCCTCGCAACAGCAGTATCATGACTACTTCTATACCAATCCTCAGCGACCCTTCTGCGAGCGCTGGATAGCACCCAAGTTGCGTATCCTGCTGGAACGCTTTTCCGACTCCACCGACCAGCAGAAGCTACGCAATGCAGGGCTGACGGACCGCTCATCCACGGGCTGATCATTACCCACCATAAACGATATCGCCCGGCATAAGCCGGGCGATATTCTGTAGCTATTCAGCGCATTACAAGGGTCAGAAGTTGTAGGTCAAACTACCGATCACGCTGCGTGACTCACCGTAATAGCACCAGTAATCACAGCTGGCAACATATTCCTCATCTGTCACATTACTGACATTGACCTGGGCACGCCAGTGGCGATTGATATCATAGCTGGCCATCACATCACCCACGGTGTAATCGTCGACAGTGGTATCACCATCAACGGTTTCACCCACGTAACGTAAACCAGCTCCCACCTTCAGGCCATGCAGTCCACCAGTGAAGGCATAGTCCAGCCAGGTTGATGCCATATGACGCGGAATCAATGGCGCTCGGTCACCATTCTCGAGCTCCGCATCGGCGTAGGTATAAGCCGCGGTGAGGCGCAAATTATCTGTAAGGTAGCCGACTGATTCGATTTCTACGCCCTGGGACTGACGCTCTCCTTCCTGCACCTGGATACCCTGTGGAGAGGTCACTAGAGTGTTGGATTCCTCAATATCGTAGAGGGCCAAAGTCACGTAACCATCCCAGCCGACAGGCGCATACTTGACACCCAATTCCCACTGTTTGCCTTCACGAGGCTCGTAAAGCGAACCGCCATCATCTACGGCAGTGATGGGTTCAAATGATTCTGTGTAGCTCAAGTAGGGATTGAGGCCGATATCACTGAGATACATGACGCCGCCGGACCAGGAAACCTGGTTGTCATCGGCACGTTCCTTGACCCCAGTGGTTTCGTTGACATTGTCCGTATCAGCCATGTCATAGCGAACCCCACCCAGGAAGACCCAATGGTCATCCAGTCGGAACTGATCCTGTACGTAGATCCCGGTCTGGTTCTTGTCGATCGCGCGATCGGTCATCTGATCATCAGTGATCGGCGTGTAATTACCATGCTGAGGATTGAACAGATCAATCGTGTCATAGGCAAAATCATCAAACTCCTTGCCTTCCAGTGACAGGTCCTGGTAATCGACCCCTATCAACAAGGTATTTTCAGTACGATCCGTGTACCACTTGCCGATCACGCGGTTATCCACGGTATAGCTTTCGATTTCACCATTGCGCTGCAGATGACCACGTGGTCCGGTACGCCCTGATGTCACTGGTGGATAAGTCGTTATATAAGTACTGCGCAAATCCAGGTCGAGATCGCTGTAACGGAAATCCTGTTCAAAGGACCAGGTATCATTGAAGGCGTGACTGAACTCGTAGCCAATGGCCGCCTGAGTTCGTTGGTCGCGATCATAGCCCGGCTCACCGTAGTTGGTCTGCGGGTCAACATGACCAAACGGCGTGTCATCAACAGTGCCATAGGGCAGTTTGAAAGCGTTGGTCGGTACCCCATCGTCTTTCTGCAGGCTGGCCAGTACCGTCAGTTGGGTATCATCGGAGATGTCCCATTCCAGGCTCGGGGCAATGTAATAGCGGTCGTTGTGCGTATCGTTCAAGTCTCCGTCACGTTCCTTGTAGACCGTTACGATGCGATAGCGCACGTCTTCACTGAGCGGCGCGGAGACATCCACTCCTACCTGGCGATGATCACGGTTACCCGCCTGCACTTGAATCTGGCCAAAAGGCTCATCGGTCGGACGCTTGCTGATGGCATTGATCAGGCCTCCGGGAGGCGCCTCACCATAGAGAATCGATGAAGGACCCTTGAATACCTCAACTCGCTCCAGTCCATAAGGCTCCGGCAGCCACTGATAGTACCCCTCGCGATAGAGGCGCAACCCATCCTGGTAGGTGGACTGATCAAAACCACGAACCTTGAACCAGTCGGTGTTGTTGTCCGATCCGTACATGCCCGCCAACACTCCAGCGCGATAGCGGAAGGTCTCATCGAGCTGTTGGACATTGCGCTCCTCGAGTTCTTCCTGATCTACGACAGAAACAGGGCGCGGGGTCTCGGCCAACGGCGTCTCGACCTTGAGCGCAGTCGCGGAAACAACCATGGTGTCACTGCCGACATCGGTGACCTCTTCTGTCACCTCCTCGGTCTGAGCAACGGCGGCTGGTGCCAGACCAACCAGACAGAGACCAAAGCCACAGCGTACCGCAACGGCGAGCGGCGATAGTCTCAGGTGGGGAGCAGAGCAAGTCATGTTTTTTATCTCGAATTGCGGCTGTTATTGGGGAGCTATCAACAGAAGAACGGATAGGAAGCGGGTTGCGTGATGAAATCGTCAACCACATGCTAATCATTAACATTTGTAAACGCAATCAAGGTGCAATCTTACTGATACTCTCACCAGCCCGGCAGCATTCGCCAATTTCTGCGCCATCTCGCTGATCTTATGCAGTACCTTTTACTAACTGCAGCCCTGACTGGCTCGAGCCGCCCCAGCAATGGCCGAGACAGAGGGCAGCCCCTTCGGCGGCTACCAACCCCGCTGGCGGGACACAGCCATCCAGCTTGCGCGACTGTCCCCGGTTTTTTTGATCGCAGGCACCTCAAACACCGTCGAGGTGCGCCACTGCATCCTGGCTGACGGCATCGCGTTTAGCGCCGGTCAGTTCGCTGAGTTTCCCCTGACGCATTTCCAACAGCCGATCGGCATACTGAAAGTAATGGTCATCATGACTGATGGCGATGATGGTCTTGCCCATCTGCTTCAGGCGCGGCAACAGATCGCGATAGAAGATACGGCGGAATTGCGGATCCTGATCTGCCGCCCACTCATCGAGTAGCAGGATGTCACGCTGTTCAGCGACAGCCATCAACAGCGCCAGGCGCTTGCGCTGCCCCTGAGACAACTCTGGGTTGGAGATTCGCTGATCATCGAAACGCAGCTTCTCGTGCATCACCAGCCAGTTCAGCCAATCATCAACCAACTGCGGGTCCGCTTGCTCTCCGCCGGGCCCCACCAACTGATCGAACTGATGAAAGTCGGTAAATACTGCCGAGAAGCGCTGCCGATAGGCGGTGAGTTGATCAGCTGTCACCGGCTTACCATCAAGAAGAACCTCACCAGCGATCGGGCGATAGAGGCCCGTCAACAGCCTTGCCAATGTGGACTTACCGCTGCCGTTGCCGCCGATCAGGAACACCAGTTCACCACGTTGCAGAGTCAAATCAATGGGCCCCACA
Organism: Halomonas huangheensis; assembly: GCF_001431725.1. Classification (NCBI taxonomy): domain Bacteria; kingdom Pseudomonadati; phylum Pseudomonadota; class Gammaproteobacteria; order Oceanospirillales; family Halomonadaceae; genus Halomonas; species Halomonas huangheensis. Next base: position 3,455,409 of record NZ_CP013106.1, read on the forward strand.
ACAAAACCGTCACCAGCATCGCCAGACGAATACTGAAAGCTCACAGCGGACATCGACAATGTCTGCCAGTCATTCTGCGAGGCTTCCTGCACATGGAAGTCTTCGTCATCCTCGGCCAGCCGTAATTGGCGCAGTTTGTTGAAGGCAACCTGAGCGCTGAGCAAGGTTGGCAACGCGCCCACCGCCTGAAGCAGAGGCGTGCGCAGAAACAACAGCGTCAGCGAGTAGGTCGCGGCAACGCCGGTACTGGCCCAACCAAGGCCATTGGCGAGAAAGAACACGATACCGATGGCCCCCAGCATCATGATATTCGACCAGTTGACCGCACTCAGATGGTAAGTATCGGCACGCACGACCTGATCGCGATATTCGCGCGCGTTGACCGCAAAGGAGTCCTCAAACAGTCGGCGAGCGCGACCTCGGTTGAGCGTCAGCTCCTTGCGGCCATGAATCACCGATTCGAAGTCACGATAGAGTCGCTCCTCGGTCTCCCGCACCCTGGCCAGATGGCGATATACGCGTGCCACCAACAACGAACCACCGACGATGGTGACAGCCACCCACAGTGATGTAATCAGCAACAGTCCCGGTGACAGCCAACCTAGATAAAGCGCTGAACCAATCGTCAGCACAATGCCTTGAACCAACTCCGGCAGACGTACGAAGGCAATCGTGATATTGCGTACATCACTCGACAGGCTGGCCAGAAGTTCAGCACTGCCCAGAGCTTCGAGACGCTCGATATCAGTGTCGAGAATGCGTTTCACCAGACGGCTACGCAGGCCATAGACAAAATGATGGCCAAGCAGCGTCAAGGCCAACTGTGACGCCAACGTCACCACCAACAACACGAGGATGATGCCGAGAAACTCAGGTAGCACTCCGATGGGATCGCCAACATTTTCGATCAGACGCCGATTGATGAAGGCGATGGCACCTATGCCCAGCCCCGCACTGGCCAGACTGAGCACCATCACACCAATGAACGGCCAACGATAATGGCGATAAACAACAGACAACAATTCCAAGAGCGTACCTCGTGAACCAGCACCACTATACAGGGGCGACTGGGCGTTTGATGTAATCCAGACCAACAGCTGATGCGGTGCGGCATTGTCTCGCAGCCCGTTGCTCGTGAAAAGCATTCGCATCATTTGTCATCAGTATCGATATATCGACCTTCCGAACGGTTGAGCACAGTCAAGGATTGAACTCTGGTCACGGTGTATCATCTACTTGATACAAAGCCGTTTTCCCCTGCAGCGATGTTTCTGCTGGAGGGCACCAAGGAGCAATACCCATGACTCAAGCTCGAATTCTCGTCAGAACTCTCACCAGTACCCTGCTGGTCGGCAGCCTGCTCACCACTGGTGCGGCACTTGCCACCGAAGAAGACAACCAGGGACAAAACAACCAGGAGCAAGACAACCAGGGGCTCTACTCCGCCAACGAACTGATTGGCGCCGATGTTTTTGCCGCTGACACGGTGTCCGAGGCGGTGGGTGAGGTCGAAGACGTACTATTCGACAACAACATGCAGCTGGCTGCGCTTGTCGTCGAGAGCGGCAGCGTACTCGATGCCGAACATCGTCAGTTTGTCGTTGAAACCGGCAAGTTCAGTGTCGAAACCCACAATGGCGACAACCTCGACAACATGGTGTACGAAGTGCACCTGACACTCGCCCAGGAAGCAGTCAGTGAGCAGCCGGAATACACCAACAACTGGTGGAACGACACCAAGGACAGCCTGAACCAGGCGTGGGAGAGCACTCAGGAAGGTGCCTCAAGTGCCTGGGACGCGACCAGGGAAGCGACCTCCAACATGTTGGATTCCGCAGGTAGCACCATTCAGGGTTGGGGCGACAAGATTCAGGAATCCGCCGACAAGGCGGAGAACTGAGTTTTCAATAACCCAATCTCCCTGCTACTCCGCTGTATCGCACTTCCCACATGATGTGGGAAGTGCGTTTCCTTTAGTCCTTCAAGCCCTTGCCAAACCCGCCAACAGTGGCTTGCCGGTGACCGGATCCTCCACCAGCGTGCAATCAACATCATATAGCTTGCGCACCAGGCGCGGCGTCACAATCGCGGCAGGACATCCTTCGGCCACCACTTGCCCGTCACGCATGGCGATCAGGTGGTCCGCGTAGCGGCAGGCATTGGTCAGATCGTGAACCACCATGACCACGGTGCGTCCCTCGCGGACCAATTGGCGCAGCAACTCGAAGACTTCCAATTGATGGCCGAGGTCCAGTGCCGAGGTTGGCTCATCCAACAGGATGACCGGTGTCTGCTGGGCGATCGTCATGGCAATCCATGCCCGTTGCCGCTGTCCACCCGATAGCGTGTCCAGAGTGCGATCGGCCAGCTCTTCAAGCCCTGCCGCCGCCAGTGCCTCCCCCACCACCCGCTGATCCTCATCACTCCACTGCTGCCACCAGGCCTGATGCGGCTGGCGTCCGAAGCGAATCAAGTCGGTGACGGTCAATCCTTCCGGCGCCAGCGCCTCCTGAGGCAACAGGGCGACTCTTCTCGCCAGCTCCGCCGAGCTCAGGCCGCGAATATCATGACCATCGAGCAACACCCGTCCCGCCGCCGGCGCATGCAGTCGCGCCAGCCCCGCCAGCAAGGTCGACTTGCCACAGCCGTTGGGGCCCACGATGGCGGTCAGTTGGCCGCTGGGCAGTCCCAACTCCAGCTCGTCGATCACCGTATAACGACCATGACGCAGCGTCAGAGCCTCGACCGCATAGGGCAGAAGGTGTTCCGGGAGCTGATCCGCTGCGTTGCTCAGAGGTTGAGTGGCTGTCGAAGGGTCATGCATGGAATTACCTTGAAGGAGAAGAACGCAATAGAATCCACAGCAGCCAAGGGCCTCCGACCACCGCAGTAACAATACCCACCGGCAGTTCCAGTGGAGCCAGCATCAGGCGCCCACAGAGATCCGCCAACACCATCACCAGAGCCCCTGCCAGCGCCGATGCCAGTATCGGCACCTGACGCGGAGAGCCCAGTGAACGGGCAATTTCCGGGCCGATCAGGCTGACCATGCCAATGGGCCCCGCGACAGCCACCGCAAGGCCAGTCAACACCACCGACGTTACCAATACCTGCACGCGGCGGCGTTGTATGGGAACGCCCAGGCTGGTCGCCACCGCATCGGAAAAGCGCATCAAACCCAGAGAGCGCGCCAACCACACGGCGACCGGCATCCCGAGTAGCAAACCGATCAACAGCACCAGCGTGGCGTGCGGTGGTCGACTGTTGAGGCTACCCACCGTCCAGGGCCAGGCGGCATTGGCCAGGTCGATCGCCGAGCGCGCCAGCATCAGTTGTGTCAAGGCAGCGAAGACCGCACCGACACCAATACCAGCGACAATAAAGCGGTAACCACGTGCGCCACCGCCCACCGACAGACCAAAGGTAATCACCGCCGCTGTCGCCGCTCCGGCCAACGCCATGGCCGAAGGAGCCAGGCTCAACCCTACTCCCACCACCGAGGCCACGGCGAAGGCGGTCGCCCCATTATCGATACCGATGATGCCTGGTGTTGCCAGGCGGTTACGTGCCAGTGTCTGCATCAGACAGCCGGCCACCGCAAAGGCCGCGCCCGTTGCCAGCGCTGCCACCAGCCGCGGAAGTCTCAGTTGCTCAACCACGAAGCGAGGCATGGCCTCCCCTTCGCCGCGGATGAGCTGCCACAGCGCAGCAGGAGTCACCGTGATATTCCCTAGACTCAGGTAGGCCATGCTTGCGACCAGCAGCACAACCGACAACGTCAGCAGTGCGGCAACGTTGCGCTGATCGATCAAGAGGCTAAAGCGACCTCGACGCCACCACCAGTAGCCCTGTGGCCGCCCGGCAGAAAGGGTTGGACGTTGGTCCACAGGCGATTGCCTTGCTGAAGAACGATGTGCCCTCAAGCCCCTCTGCTCCTTCACAACACTCTGTTCAGTCACTGGCTCCGGGCCCCTCACTGGTTCTGAGTTCCATCATGATTGCTGACTCGGGTATCGGTGCCAACATCATGAGAGCGTGGGTAGTCGCCGAGCACGCACCACTGCGATCAACACCGGTGCTCCGCAGATAGCAGTCAGGACCCCAAGGGGAAGCTCGGAAGGTGCCACCAGACGCCGTGACAGAATATCCGCCAGCAATACCAGCAACGGCCCCAGCGGCAAACATAACCACAGGGTACGGCGTAGATCCGGGCCACATAGCGAGCGGGCAAGAAACGGTACAACCAATCCGATAAAGGCGATTGGTCCGGCAATGGCAGTGGCGCCACCGACCAGCAACGCCACAATGGCCACCGACAGCAGACGTAGTCGCCCCGGATGATGCCCTAGCCCTGCACTGGCACGCTCACCAAGTGCAAGACTCGACAGCGGGCGTACCAACACCAGCAATACCAGCCCAGCCAACGCCATGCTCGGCAATACCGCCAACAGATCGTCAAGGCGGCGGCCAGACAGACTTCCCACTACCCAGAAGCGGATTTCATCCGCCGCACGTTGATCCATCAGCAACAACAGCGACGTCAGAGCCGCCAGTAGACTGGAGAAAGCGACTCCCGCCAGTACCAGACGCACCGGGTCATTTCCGACACCACGCAGTCGTGTCACGCTCAACACACAAGCACAACCCAGCAAGGCCCCCAACTGGGCGACACCGACGCGCAGCTCCATCATGCTGGCTCCCAGTGACAGCATCACTGCCACTGCCAATGCACTGCCGGCGCTGACGCCCAACAGCCCCGGTTCGGCGAGTGGATTACGCGAGATGACCTGCAACAAGGCACCGGATACCGCCAGAGCAGCTCCCACGACAATCCCTACCAGAGTTCGCGGCAACCGCAAGTGCCATACGGTAAAGGCGGCATCGACATCTTCGGCACCAGACAGTGCACCAACAGAACGCCACACACCAACATCGCCAGCCCCTATCACAAGGCTAGCGACACAGACCATCAACAGTAATATCAGCGCCGCCCTCATCGGGCGGCGCAAGGGATCATCGATCATCACGATTCATCAGTTATCACGGTGTCGTATTGCCGGTTACCGCTGACTCGATGTCATCGAGCACGGCCTGAGCGGCCAGCGGACCACTGGCGCTGGTCCAGAGTTGCCCGTCTACCGGTACCACGCGATCTCGAGAAACCACCGAGAGACGACGGAAGGCTTGCGTCTCCCGCGCCGTATTCAACGCCTCGAGTCCATCCTCATTGAGCGTGGCAAGGAACAACCAATCACCATCGATCTGGGGCAAGGCTTCCAGACTCAGCGGGTCGCTATGCGGTCGTCCTTCGCTAACCAGACCACTGTCATCAACCGTGAAACCTGCAGCACTCAACATACCGGTGGAAAACAGCTGCGTTGACATCACCAGCGGCCCCTGCGGCATCCAGCGCACCAGGTGAGTGTCTGGTGCAGTGCCTTCGGCATCGGTGTGGGCGTTCTCGAGCTGAGAGTTGGAAACGCTGGCCTTCAACTGAGCGGCACGCGCTTCGATATCCGCCAGGGCGTCGTCGATCTGCTCCTCTCTACCCAGCGCGGCACCAAACAGACGGGATTCGCTCTGCCATGCATCGGGCGTAAATCCCGCCGACGGAGGTACCACTGTCGGCGCCACCTGCGAGAGCAACGCATACTGCTCCTCGGGAAGACGTGGCGAGGCCAGAATCAGATCCGGTGCCAATGCCACCACCGCCTCGAGATTGGTCTCTCCGGCCAGACCAACCATTTGAATATCGGGTACCTGGTCGCGCAGATAACCGGCTACCTGCTGGCCACCACGCGTGGCAATCGCTCCCACCGGGGTCACACCAACCGCCAGAGATGCATCCAGCGCCCCCTCGTACAACGTGACGACACGCTGCGGATCGTCATTGACTTCCACTGCGCCGAAAGCCGTGTCCAGCGTGCGAGCCATGGCCGGCGTCAGGCTGGTGCCGAGGACGGCGAGCGCAAGCATCCCACGCAGCAGGATCGTGGTGGTAGACATTGGTTCTTCCTTTTATTGGTCTTCCTTCGTACCGGAAAAGCTGTTGCCAGGTAGCAGGATGGAAGCGACAAGGTTCATGAATACAAATCATTTACATTACATTATTCGCTAGATCACCCCTGCCTGTCACGGGACGCCCTGTTGCAGTTTACGCAACGCAACGATCCAGATTACAAATTGTAACTGTGTGTTAAATGATAATACAATGCAGAGGATATCAATAACCATTACCATTCAAGGGTAGTATCAGATATGAAAAGTACGACCCAGCTCCTCCCGGGATCACACCTGTTCCGCCAATTGGTGCTGACTACGGCAGCCCTGCCACTGACCGCTTTCGCTCAGGAGAACGTGGAAAACCTCGACACTGTCGTGGTGACAGCCTCCGGCTTCGAGCAGGCACTGGTAGAGGCGCCTGCCAGTATCTCGGTGATCACCCGGGAAGAACTCGAGAAAAAGAGCATCAACAGCATTGCTGACGCATTGCGTGATGCCGTGGGTGTCGATGTGGGAGGCCAGGTGGGCAAGACTGGTGGTCGTAATATCAGTATTCGCGGCATGCCCAGCGAATACACGCTGATCCTGATCGATGGCCGTCGCCAGAACACGGCGGGCAGCGTTACTCCCAACGGCTTCGGGGAAACCTCGACCAGCTTCTTCCCGCCGGTAGCCAGCATCGAGCGTATCGAAGTGATCCGGGGCCCGATGTCCACACTCTACGGCTCCGATGCCATGGGTGGAGTCATCAATATCATCACTCGCAAGATCGGCCGCGAATGGGCTGGGTCATTGGGAGCGGAAAGCACCTTCAATCAACATGACGAGTTCGGCGATAGCCGCGCCTTCAATGTCTACACCTCCGGACCGATCGTCAAAGATACCCTCGGCATCCAATTGCGTGGACGTTTCTACGATCGTTCCGCCTCGGAGCTGACCTATACCGATGGCGACGGCAACGAGCAGCTCGTCAGTCAGCGCGGCCCCAGTCCGGTAGAGGGTGATGTCTACGATGTCGGCGGAAAACTCACCCTGACTCCCAATGTCGATCATGATCTATGGCTGGATGGCAGTATCAGTCGCCAGCGCTACAACAACGACGAGTGTCAGTTGGGTACCCTGGATGGACGTACCCGCCGGGGTTGCCTACCAGATCCGGGCAAGGCCAATGGCTATTCCGATGAATTGCGCTTCGAGCGCGAACAATTGGCGATCGGCCACACCGGACGCTTCACGGCGGGCACGTTGGAATCCAGTTTGATGCGCAATACCACCGAAACCACTGGCAGAACGCTGCCGGGCGATGAAGGTGTTGCTTATGACAGTTTCCCGTCGCTGATTGGTGGTGATCCACGCCAGCTCGAGACCACCAACACCGTGCTGGACAGCAAGTTCGTCATGCCGCTGGACGAGCATATGGTCAGCATCGGTGGCCAATGGATGGACTCCGAACTGGATGACGGTCTGGCTCTGGATACCTTCGAGCAAACCACCTGGGCGGTGTTCGCCGAAGATGAGTGGTGGCTGCTGGATGATCTGGCACTTACCGCGGGTCTACGCTACGACCACCACGATGCCTTCGGTAGCCAACTGAGTCCGCGTGCGTACCTGGTATGGAATGCCAACGAAGAGTGGACGCTGAAGGGTGGCGTCAGCCGCGGCTACAAGACGCCGACGCTCAATGCTCTGCATGGTGGTATCAATGGCGTCACTGGACAGGGCACCATTCTGACCATCGGCAACCCGGACCTGAAGCCGGAAACCAGCACCAGTAGTGAGCTGGGCGTCAACTATGACAACCACAGTGGCTTCATGGCCAGTGCCACGCTGTTCCATAACCGCTTCGACGACAAGATCGCCGATGGCCCGGACATCTTCGTCGACAACAATCCTGTTATCCCGACCGGTGTCTACGGCCAGGATATCAATATCGACGAGGCCATCACCCAGGGGATCGAGCTGTCCACTCGCGTGGCGCTGACATCGGCAGTGGACCTCACCGCCAACTACACCTACACCGATAGCGAGCAGAAGAGTGGTGAACAGGCCGGTGAGCCGCTGACCGACACACCGGAGCATGCCGTCAATACCACGCTGCGCTGGCAGGCCACGAGTCAGTTCAGCACCTGGTTGTCCGCCGAGTATCGGAGCGAGCGCTACCGCAACCGCGACCGAGTGCGTGGCAACCCCTCCTTTGATGACCTCGGTGACTTCAAGGCCTATACGCTGTTCCATCTCGGCGGCAGCTATGAGGTAACCGACAACATCATCCTCGACGCGACGATCTACAACCTGTTCGACAAGGACTTCATCGATTACCGCGCCTATGACGACGGCACCAGCTACGGCAATGTCTACGCCAATAGCGAGGAAGGACGTCGGCTGTGGCTGTCGGCGCGCTACGAATTCTGATCTCTCCCGGCATGAAACACGCCAGCCCCAGCTCTTCTGTCCGGGGCTGGCGTGGCAACATGTAACGACAAGCGTCCGTCTCTAGAAATCGACGCTCAGTCCCAGCCAGAAGCGACGCCCATCCTCGACATAGCCGTACTCGTCGTAGGTGATGTCTTCGTCGAACAGGTTGTAGATGCCAACATTGACCTTGGCGGCATCCGTCAGTTGATAGCCAAGGCCGGTGTCCACAAAGGTGTAGGACGGCGCCACAATGCTGCTGGATGAAGGCCCTGTTGTCGGCTGGCTCTCCTCGCCGCGATAGGTCACGCGAGTCCATTGATCGAGACGCTCATTGACGTCCCAGTCGAGCGTCGCAGAGACCTGGTGTTTGGGTAACTGGGTCAAGGGATCGCCCTTGTACTCACCGCTCTTCTGCTCGCTATCGGTGTAGGTGTAGCTGGTGGCCAGCTCCAGTGATTCACCGATCGGTGTCGAGAGCGACAGTTCCACCCCCTGGGTCACCGCTTCATCGACGTTGATGCGATAAGTGGGATCGGAGCCGAAATCATTGGCCCCATCGGGGCACACATCCGCCGGGCAGGCCACGCGAGTGATCTTGTCGTCGAAATCGTTGTGGAACACAGTCGCGCTCGCCGCCAGGCCGCTGTCGGCGTTATAGAGCAGCGCCAGCTCCTTGTTGATGGAGGTTTCCGGCTCGAGGTCAGGATTGCCGTAGATATCTCCACCACGACTGGTCTGCCCCCAGTCAGGCGTGATCTCACGCAGACTAGGGGAGCGATAGCCAGTGGATACACCGCCCTTGAGCGTCCAGTGAGGGGCCATGTGCCATACGCTATAGATTCGCGGACTGACCTGACTGCCGTAGTTCTCGTCATCGTCCACCCGTACTCCACCGGTCAGTGACCAGTCCTGGGTGAGCATCCACTCGTCCTCGACAAACAGCGCCCACTGGCTGTTGCGCACATTGGAGCGGTCGGAAATCTGATTGGAGCTCTGATCGTCGAGTTCTTCTTCCTCGAAGTTCGCCCCCAGAGTGAGCATATGAGCGCCCAACGGCATCACCAGACTGCTTCGGGCGGTGGTATTGGTGATTTCCATATCTCGCGAGCGATTGTCTGCCACCTCTCGCTGGACAAAGGTCTCGCTGGTACCAAAGTCCCAGCGTCCAGTGTGCGTCAGGGCAATATGTTCGTGAGTGAACTCATTGAAGCTGTCTTCACAACCACCGCGGCAACCCTCGCTGGGGGCCGATTTACCCATCAACGACTCTCGGTCTTCGGTACTTCTGCCGGCCTCGAGAGAAAAGTCATGATCGCGGCTGGGTGTCAGCGTCAGTCGTGCCGTCAGGCTCTGGAGGCTCTTGTCTTCATAGCCGTTGATGATCTCATCTTCGTCCCGATGGTAGCCCTGGCCATATACCTGCAGACCAAGCAGGTTCTCGACAAGCGGTCCTGACGCATAGAAGTTGGCCTGTCGGCTGTTGCCCGAGTCACTGTCGCCCTGGATGACAGTGTCGAGTTGCAGGTTGCCGTGCCACTCCTCGGCAACCTTGCGGGTGATTACGTTGATAACGCCACCGATAGCATCCGAGCCGTACAGCGTCGACATCGGCCCACGGACGACTTCGATACGTTCGATGGCCTGCAACGGTGGCAGCCAGTCCTGCTCGAAACCGGCGCTACCGTTGGGGCGTGTCTCGCGACTGTTCTGGGGACGGCCATCGACCAGAATCAACGTATATTGCGATGGCATGCCGCGAATGCTGATGTCGTAACCGTTGTCTCCCGCCCCGCCACCCGTGACGATAACACCAGGCACATCACGCAGCGCATCCGTGGCATCTCGGTAATAGCGCTTCTCCAGATCCTCGCGAGTGATCACGCTGATGGATGCCGGAGCATCGACGACCTGCTGGTCAAAACCGGCAGCGGTAACCACAACATCATCCAGCTCGACAGCCTCCTGGGCCGATGCTGCAGTGGTGACAGTGACACTGGCCAGGCTCAACAGGGTGCCTGTAAACCAGGGCTGGTGGATCGAACGGGGCATGGGGCAACTCTCTCCTTCTCCAATACTGCTGCCGAGCGGATAAATGCACAGCACAACCGCATCGACAAGTGCAGCTTCAACATCATTTATATATAATAAAAATCTTTCTCATTTAGATTCTTTCATGTAAGTTCCCCCATGTCGCGGCACAGCACGTTGCACGTTACGCAACGAGGCTGTCCCTTTTCACCACGCCAGTCGTTTAAACGCTAATCATTAACACTCGCAAAATGGTATGCTTGGCGATTACCGCTGTGTTCGCTCGCTGCATATGGAGGCCAGATGCCCGATCTCGATGAACTGCTTGCCTTCAACCGTGTGATGGAATCCGGCAGCCTGACCCGCAGCGCCGCCGAATTGGGGTTGGCGAAATCGACGCTGAGCAGGCGTATCACCCAACTCGAGGCTCGACTCGGGCAGCCGTTGCTCAAGCGCCAGGCCAATCAATTGCTGCCCACCGAGGCAGGCCACCGTTATTACGAGATCAGCCAGAAGATTCTCGAGCTGGCTGGCGAGGGACAACGTGCCCTTGATTCGCTGCGTGAAGAAGTCAGCGGAGAACTGCTGGTCGAGGCTCACCGAACCCTGACCCGTAGTTGGCTCGGGCGCTCGGTGCGGGATTTTCTGAACAAGCACCCTGCGATCAACGTGGCCTTGCATACTCGACCCGTTCCTCCGCGAGACCCGGAGTTTCACGGCATCAGCGTCTGGCTGGGCGAGGTTGGAGAGGGAGGCTTACGGCAGGAACTCATCGGTCGCCTGGCGCGAGGTATCTATGCGCATCCCGAGTATCTCGAACATCACGGCTACCCCGATCATCCTCAGGCGCTGACGCGACATTCGTGGATCGATATGATTGGCGAAACCAATAGCGGGCTGGTACTCACTCATCCAGATGGCAGTGAATTCAACTTCCGCCCGCCTCCCTCTCGTTTGCGTGTCGACCAACCCATGCTGCATATCGATGCCATTGCTGGCGGTGGCGGTATCGGTGTGCTCCCCTGCTGGATCGCCGAATCCCGCGAGCGCGCTCATCCGGGAGAATTGGTGCGTTGTCTCGACGCCTGGCAACTCAAGCCGCTGGATGTGACGCTGCTGTATGGTTTCGGCCATCAACCCCGCAAGGTCACCGCCCTGCTGGAGCACTTGCGTCAATCTCGTCCCGTGGCCTGGCAGACACCACAAAAGACCAATACCGCCGTGAATACGCCCGCTTCCTGCACACAACTCCACTCCCCAGCAACCGACATCAGTCACTGAGCACTCATGCGCGCATGGTCTACTCTCTGATAAGCTGAAAGGCATATCGATTATTGCGGTGGAGAGCACAGATGGCGCTAAGGGAATACGCGCTCGGAGGCGTCTATTTCAGCCCCTTGCTGATGTATCTGATGGTGGGAATATTGGCGGCGCTGATTCTGCGCTTCGTTCTGTACCGCCTGCTGGGCTCATCGCGCTTGTGGTACGAAGCCTGGCTCGATACTTCACTGGTGGTGCTGTGTACCACAGTGGTTGCCTGGCTCGGCGCCAGGCCGGGGGTCTGATCGATGCGCCAGACCATCCGTATACTGATCACCGCGATCATCGCTGCCATCGCCATCGCTGCCGGAATGTGGCTGTGGAAATACTATCTCTACACTCCCTGGACTCGTGATGCGCGAGTCGCTGCTGACATCATCACCATCGCCCCCGATGTCTCCGGCCGGGTGCTGGAACTGCCGATCAGCGACAACCAGCATGTCACTGCCGGAGAGGTGTTGTTTCGCATCGACCCGGCCCGCTACCAGGCCGCGCTGGATCATGCCAATGCGATCGTTGATCAACGTGAGGCCGAACTGCAGTTGCGTCAGCACGAAGCAGGGCGTCGTTCACGGCTGAGTAACCAGGCGATCAGTGCCGAAAGTCGCGAGTCGGCGAATATCGATAGTCAGGTCGCCGCAGCAGCATTGGCTGAAGCCCGCAGTGACGTCGCCAGCGCAGAGCTGGACCTCGAGCGCACTGAAGTCGATGCCCCGGCTTCCGGGCATATCCTCAATCTGCAACTGGTCCAAGGTAACTATGTCAATCGTGGCACCGCTGTCATGGCGTTGGTGCGTGACGACTCCTTCTATGTCACCGCTTATATGGAGGAAACCAAGCGTCCGGCCTTCAAGGTCGGAGACTCCGCCAGGGTGACGTTGATGAGCGGCGATATCGAAATTGCCGGACATGTGGAGAGCATCGGCAGAGCCATTGCCAATGACAACGCCACTCCCAACAACCAGTTGCTGCCCCAGGTACAGCCGACCTTCAGTTGGGTGCGTCTTGCTCAGCGTATTCCGGTGCGTATCGCCCTGGATGAATATCCCGAGTCGATTGATCTGAGCGCAGGCATGACCGCCACGGTCCACATCAATGATCACATTGACCAGCAGGCAGAGTAGGCCATGTCGCTCTGGTGGCAAGCCTATCTCACGCCCTCCTCCAGCGCGGTCAAGTTCGCCATCAAGGCAACACTGGCCATGCTGCTGGCGTTGTATATCGCACTCTGGTGCGACCTGGAGCGCCCCTATTGGGCGCTGATCTCGGCGGCCTTCCTGCAGATTCGCCCGATGAGTGGAATGGTCTTCGAGAAGGGACTGAGCCAGTTGCTGGGGACCGCGGTGGGTTGCCTGGTCGGAATCGCGATCATGGCCGCCTTTGTCCAGGCTCCCACCCTGGCGCTGGGCAGTCTGACGCTGTGGATCATGCTGTGCACCTATGCGGCCTCGGTGACTCGCAACAATGCCTCCTATGGCTGCGTGATGGGGGCGGTCACGGCGATGCTGATCGTGATCATTACCGCCAGTGCCCCGGATGGACTGTTCTCGGTCGCCGTGGCTCGGCTGTCGGAGCTGTCACTCGGCGCGATCTGCGCCACTCTGGTCAGCTCACTGTTGTGGCCGACCCAGGTTCGCGACCACCTTACCGGGCTGGCCGACGAGGTGGCCAGGAATGCCTTCCAGCACGCGGCACTGCGACTGAACAACACCACCGATGTCAGCGCCCTGCAGCAGACGCTGACCGATAGCCTCACGCCCCTGACACAACTCGAGACCGATAGCCAGGCAGCTCGCTATGAGGGCCCGGAAGGCCAGGGGCGCATCCGCGCCAGCCATGTTCTGACACGGCGCACTCTGCGCCTGATGGCAATTCTCTACGCCCTGCAGCAACTGCTGCGCTATCACGGTGACCGGCTGCCCGAACATATCCGCACCCTGACCGCAAACATTGCCGATGGCATGCAGCAATGTGCCGACGCCTCCAGCCTCCACGAGGCACGCGAGCGGCTCCATGACTTGCGCCACCAGTCGCTGGCCTGCCTGGATGAGCAGTCCTGTGAACAGGAAGACAGCGTCAATCCAGATGTCGCATTGCGCTTCCGCCTATTGATTGGCCTACGCGAAGCGCTGGGCCATGCACTGGTGATCATCGATGCGCGTGAGGCAATGCATACCCCATCGCAGCGGCACCTGAAGGCCCCATCACTGGCCTGGCACCGCGACCATCTCACCGCAGTGCTCAACGCTCTGCGCTCGGGGCTGATCTTTGCATTGCTGGCGAGCTTCTGGGTGTTGACCAGTTGGGATAACGGCCAGACCGCCATGCTGCTGGGCACGTTATTCTCGGCGATGTTTGCCACACGCGAAAACCCGGCCATGGTGGCGGCAATGTTCGGTCGTGGCATGTTGTTTGCCATTCCCAGTGCATTCTTGTTCGGCCATATCCTGCTGTCACAGGCACATGGCTTCGGCATGCTGGTACTGGCGTTCTTCCCACCGCTGTTTCTCGGCCTGTTGGGCGCCGGCAATCCCAGGCTCGCCGGTTATTGTCTCGGCTTCACCATCGGCAACATCCTGTTGACCATGCCCGGGAATGCCATGGATTTCGACTTCGATGGCTTCGCCAATCGTGCCATCGCCGTGATGATTGGCCTGTCGGTCGTGGTCATGGCCTTCCGCATGATTCCCGGCCTGCCAACCAGGCTACGCAAGTATCGCCTGGTAGCAGCCACCGTTCAGGATCTGCGTGAACAGGAAAACTATCCGCTGCACGAAGTGGAAACGCGTTTCAGTGGTAAAATGGCCGATAGGTTGCTGCAGTTGGCGCACCACGACCACCTGGTACCGGAAGATCGTCGTTACCTGTTTACCCTCGGCCTGACCGGCCTCGACCTGGGCCATGCCAGTATGCACCTGCGCCGCCGGCTGCAGGATGTCGGCGGCAATGACGTCGCCGAGGCGCGTCGTCAGTTGAGCCAGGCGCTGGCGGATGACTACGCCGCCAGCGCACGTGGCCAATGCCCGGAACGGGTCGCGGCATGCGGTGCCGAGTTGGTCGAGGCACTGCGCAATGATGCCGATGTTACTGCGCACCAGCGCCTACTGGTTTCGGGGCTGGTTGAACGCCTGTGGCTATCGCTACAACGCCAGGCAGAACGTTCGCGGACGGCCCGTAGCGACGCAGCCAATATCATCCAGCCGGATAACGCCACTACCGGGTAACGCCCCTGCCCTCTCAGCTCTGCACAGGGAGAACACACATATATGATTGCTGAACTGATTGCCGTCATGGCGCCGGTGGTGGCCGGTGCGGGCCTCGGGTTCATCTGGATTCGCCGTGGTATGGATTATCCGGTCGCCTTTGTGACACGGCTGGTCTTCAATATCGGTACCCCGGCATTGGTCATCGCCTCGCTCTCGGGCGCGGAAATCGATGCCTCCAGCTTCGGTCGTACCATGCTGGCCACCGCGCTGGTGCTGATAAGCATGGGGGCCGTATCCTTCGGCCTTGCCAAACTACTGCGCCGCGACTGGCGCGTGCTACTGGCCCCGACCATGTACCCCAATACCGGTAACATGGGCCTGCCGGTCGTGCTGTACGCCTTTGGCGAGGCCGGCTTCGCCTACGGTATCACCGTAATGGTCACGGTATCTCTGTTCCAGTTTACTCTTGGCACCATGCTGGCCAGCCGTGGCAATCCGCTGAAGTCGCTGATCAAGACCCCGACCGTCTACGCGATCCTGATCTCCATGGTGCTGCTGCTCACCGACACCGAATTGCCACTGTGGCTGGACAACAGTGTCGATCTGATCTCGGGCTTTACCGTGCCGCTGATGCTGATCACCCTTGGCGTCTCGCTGGCCAGCATTCAGGTCAGGAACCTGCGCTCCGGGATCAGTTTCAGCCTGATCCGCATTCCGGTAGCAGTAGGTGTTGCCTGGCTGATCGGACATTGGCTTGAACTGCCTGCGATGGCGCTGGCGGTACTGATGCTGCAGATGAGCATGCCGGTGGCGGTGTTCAACTACCTGTTCGCCCAGAAGGCACAGCGCGAACCGGCCTATGTCGCCAGTCTGGTATTCTGTTCGACTCTGCTGTCGCTTATCTACCTGCCCCTGCTGCTGGCATTCTTGATGAGCGGCAGAATCTGACGATACGCGAGGATCATGGCCATGCGACTGGTGCTGTCTCTCCAGGTACGTTCTCTCCAGGTACGTTCTCTCCGCACAACAATGACCCTGATCGGCATCGTGACTCTGGGGCTGTCCAGCATGGCTTGTGCTGCCAACGAAGAGGCTGACAGCGAAGAAACGGTGCTCAGCGAAGACTATCGTCTATCCATAGAAACCATCGAAGATGGATTGTCCCATCCCTGGTCGCTGGCATTTCTGCCAGATGAGCGAATGCTGATCAGCGAGCGAGGAGGCAGGTTGTTGTTGCTGGATTCCGGACAACCCGACTCAGCACAGTCCGATTCACTCCAGCCCGATTCTGTCCAACTGCGCCCACTGGCGGGTATGCCCCAGGTGTCAGCCAGAGGCCAGGGCGGGCTCTTCGATATCGCCCTCCACCCGAACTTCGGTGACGGCGAGCACGACTGGTTGTATTTCAGTTGGGCACGTCCGGGCAGCGACTCGAACCGCGATGCTACCGCCCTCTCGCGCATCTGGTTTGACGGCCAACAACTGGGCCGCATCGAACATCTGTTCATCCACAATCGACCAGCAGACTCCAGCCGCCATTATGGCGGGCGTCTGCTATGGCTCAGTGACAGCACACTGCTGATGTCGATTGGCGAGCGCGGTGAGCGTGATCGCGCCCAGCATACCCAGGATCATGCCGGCAGCCTGGTACGCCTGGACGAAGACGGCAACCTTCTGCCCGCAGCTGTTACTGGTGCCGCTGACGGTATCCATTCCATGGGACATCGCAACCCACAGGGTTTGGCGATGGCTGCCGATGGCACGCTGTGGTCCACGGAACATGGCCCGCGCACTGGCGATGAGCTCAACCTGATAACTGCCGGAGCCAATTATGGCTGGCCGGAGGTGAGCCTGGGGAGAGAATACGTAAGCTTTCTGCCGGTGGGTGACTCCAGTGCTCCCGGCATGCAGGACCCAGCACATGTCTTCGAGGGACGCTTCGCCCCCTCAGGTCTGGCCGTGGTTGCCAGCCCCCTATTCCCCGCATGGCAGGGCGATCTATTGGCTGGAGGCTTATCCAGCGAACAGCTGGTCCGCCTCGATATTGACGCTCAACGAGTCAAAGGCCAGGAAGTGTTGATTGATGGACAGGTCGGGCGCATTCGCGATGTTCGTCAGGGGCCGGATGGTGCTATTTATCTACTCACCGACGAGGATCCTGGCAAGCTGCTCCGCCTATTCCCCTCCGATATATGATGCGCGATGCCTGTCCTCGTCGCGACCTTTGGCTGTCTTGCCACGCCATTGCGATATCGTTGATTTCCAATTGAGTTTGAAGGTTCAACGTTCACTCATTAAGGTATAGCAACGTCTCGAGATCCACAGGTGATGTGATTGACCGGCAGGCTGAGTCCGCAGAACTTTTGAAATTTCATACCCTTGAGAAGGAACCTGCGCGCTTCGGCCAAGCCCCCAACTCGGAACAGACCCCATCACCATGTACAATAATTGCCTGGAACAACAACAATCAGCATCTCTCGTGAGGCTGGCACACACAATCGTCGTTGATGCCACCACTGGAAAGTCAGCATCCAACTACCACAATAAAGGAGCCACTTACACCGAGTCGACCACGCAAGAATCTGTGGAAGTGCTGCTTGATGGCGGCCATCAATAACAGGGAACACCTGTCATCAATCAGATCTTCCCGGACGGACACTCAATCACGACCTAATCGAAACGCAAGGGAGATCTTCATGGATAAGAATGCGCCCCAGGATAGTCCCTCCGCTTCGGAGGGTGTACCGGCTCCAGATGGGCCGGCCAATCTAATCGATACCGACTACGTCATCGGCCAGGACAATATTTCCGCCAAGCCGTTCGGCCTTGACGTTGACCTGCATGGCAAGGTTTTTGCGGTTTCCTCTCTAACCATTCTGGTCTTCGTGATTCTGACACTGGCCCTGCAGGACCAGGCTGAACCCTTCTTCAACAGCATCTTCAGTTGGTTGACCGGTAACCTTTCCTGGGTATTCCTGCTGGGTGGGAATATCTTCGTACTGGTATGCCTGGGTATCGTTCTTTCACCGCTGGGCAAAGTGCGTATCGGCGGCGCTGAGGCCAACCCCGATTTCAGCTATGCCGGCTGGTTCGCGATGTTGTTCGCAGCAGGCATGGGTATCGGCTTGATGTTCTACGGTGTGTCCGAGCCGATGACTCACTTCTCCACGGCGCTCGGCGGCACGACCATGGGCGAAGATGGCATTCGTACCGACTGGGCGCCACTGGGAGGTGCCGCTGGGGATGAGCAGGCAGCCATGTCTCTGGGTATGGCAGCAACCATCTTCCATTGGGGCCTACATCCCTGGGCAGCGTACGCCATTGTTGGCCTGTCACTGGCAATCTTTGCCTACAACAAGGGGCTGCCGCTGACCATGCGCTCGGTGTTCTACCCGGTTCTGGGTGAACGTATCTGGGGCTGGCCGGGCCATGTCATCGACATCCTTGCGGTGTTCGCTACTCTTTTCGGTCTGTCCACCTCACTGGGGCTGGGTGCATCTCAGGCCGCAGCAGGTCTCAACTACCTGTTCGATGTCCCCAACGACAACATGACCATGGTATTGCTGATCTGCGGTATCACCGCCATTGCACTGTGCTCAGTCGTCGCGGGTGTCGAGAAGGGTGTGCAACGTCTATCGCAGGTCAACATGGTATTGGCATTCCTGCTGCTGATATTCGTGATCTTCGTCGGCCCGACTCTGGCGATCGCCACCGGGTTCTTCCAGAACCTGTTCAGTTACGCCAAGGAACTGCCGGCACTTTCCAACCCCTTCGGTCGTGAAGATGCCAACTTCAGCCAGGGCTGGACAGCCTTCTACTGGGCCTGGTGGATCTCCTGGTCACCGTTCGTCGGCATGTTCATTGCGCGTGTCAGCCGTGGCCGCACCGTACGCGAGTTCCTGATTGCTGTACTGCTGGTTCCGACGCTGGTATCCGTGCTGTGGATGACCGCCTTCGGCGGCACCGCGATCGACCAGTTCATCTCCAACAGCTTTACCGGTGTCCAGGATGCTGCGCTCGAACTTAAATTGTTCGCGATGCTGGGTGAACTACCGCTGGCCAGTATCACCTCGTTCATCGGTATCGTGCTGGTGATCGTGTTCTTCGTGACCTCCTCGGACTCCGGCTCGTTGGTTATCGACTCCATCACCGCCGGCGGCAAGGTTGATGCACCCAAGCCACAGCGCATCTTCTGGGCGATCATCGAAGGCGCCATCGCTATTGCCCTGCTGCTGGGTGGCGGTCTGACAGCGCTTCAGGCGGCCTCGGTCTCGACCGGCCTGCCGTTCACCATCGTCCTGCTGGTGGCTTGCTATGCCATCGTCAAGGCGCTGATGAGTGAACCGAAGGCGGTATAAAGGCCAACTCGGTACGAAAAACCCACAGGCATCGGCCTGTGGGTTTTTTTATGTCGGCAAACAGAGGGAAGAGGGAAGAGGGAAGAGGGAAGAGGGAAGAGGGAAGAGGGAAGAGGGAAGAGGGAAGAGGGAAGAGGGAAGAGGGAAGAGGGAAGATATAGGCTAACAGCTGTAAGCAACCCCATAGCCGCGAGCACACTATCCCCAAACGGAATCTCTGAGCTTTTCCTGCGAGCCACAAGATGGCACTGGGCAGCTCGATGCCCGTGGCTGGGGGCCATCAACTCCACAGCATCCCGATGGGTGTCTCCGGGGCATAGTTACTGGCCACCTGTGCCTGCAACAGTTCCGCGGTTGCCAGCGCATCGGTAAGTGCGTGGTGGCCGTGATAATGCGGCAGGCCATAACGGATGCGGCTGTCATGCAGGCGAATCGAGGCGGGTGGACGGCCCGACCAGCGCCTCAGCCGCGCCAGCCAGGATTGGCGATGGATGCGAGCCTCCAGAGACATGGTGTCAATCACTGGAAAGCTGAGTGTTTCCTGCCAGGCCTTACGCGAGGCGGTATCCAGAAAGGCACGCTCGATATGTCGGTAATGCACCACCAACAAGTGCCCCGACAGCGCCTTGAACACTTCGTCCAGCACCTCTTCGATACGAGGAGCTCCCTCGATATCCGCATGAGTAATGCGGTGGAAAGTCACCGATTTTGCACTCAGGGAGCGACGTGGACGCACCACCCAATAGCGACGTTCTGAAACCCGTATACGCGATAACGAGAAGGGAACAATACCGATCGATACTATCTCGTCGCGTCGGGGGTCAAGGCCTGTAGTTTCCAGATCCAGCGCCATCAGTGGCGCCTCGGCAACCGGTAGAATCGGTGAGAGATCGGCACCGGCAAAGAAATCCTCCAGCGCACCGACCTGAGTCTGCTGACGCCGTTGAACGAGATAGTCGTGCCAATCGGTAGCCGAACGCGTCTTCGGGCGAATCAACGGCATGGCATGCTACCTCTGGCTGAGCGGATAGCGAAATTTGAGAAATTTCTGGGCGTTGCTCAATGCCTGGAAAGCATCCTTGAGGTGGTGTCGCTCGCTCCTCGAGACATTCTCCGGTTCGATGTTGTTGTCCGGCACCTGCTCATGCTCGAGGTCGATGACCTGATGGCGGATGCGCGACATCGACAGAAATTCCATGGCATAGCGCAGTTTGTCACTGACACCCGGTGCCAATAATTGCGTACGATCGATATCGTCGAGTCGCTCGAAAGTGTTCTGGGCACGTGAACCGCAAGCCATGGCATGGATACGAATCAGGTCAACCATCGGCGCAGTACCTCGGCGCTTGAGGTTGATCGAATTGTTGTGCTTGCCGTCCTTCTCCATCACGAAGGTACGGAAGAACCCTAGAGGAGGGGTGCGACCAAGAGCATTACGAGCCATCGCAGACAAGAAGCGCTTGTGCTGGGGAGCCACCTCCGCCACCAGATCCTGCAACTCCTCGACCAGAGAATTATCGCCATAGACGGCGTCCAGGTCGAAGAAGATCGAACTGCGCAGCAGCCCCTCGGGCGATGGCTGTTCAATCCAGTCATGGAAATACTTCTTCCACACCGCCAGCGGCTGACGCCAGAGCGGATTGGTGGCCATGATATCGCCCTTGCAGTAGCTGTACCCGCAGGTTGCCAGTCCATCACTGACCCGCCTGGCCAGTTCGAGGAAGTATTCGTCGTGCGCGGCAGGATCAAAACGATCCGACAGCACCAGCGCATTATCCTGGTCGGTGACAATACTCTGCTCGTTGCGCGCCATCGACCCCAGCGCCATGAAGCAGTACGGCACGGGCGGTGGCCCCAACTCTTCCTCGGCCAGTTCGAGCAGGCGTCGAGTAAAGCTGCGCCCAATGGTCGACAGTGCCTTGCCGATCATTTGCGAATCGGCACCATCCTGGACCATGCGTACGAAGGCAGCCTGCACATCCGGCGCCATGCGTGCCAGACACTCGGCGGAAGGTTGGTCGAAGATGCTGTTGACCAGATAAAGACTACTCTGGGTTTCGTGACGAATGATGTCGGAGAGGTGCACGATACCTACTGGAGCACGACGGTGCATCACGGGTAGATGATGAATGTTGTTGCGTAACATGCAGAGCATGGCTTCCTGCACAGACTCATCCGACTGTACCGCGATGAGCCGGCGGCGTACTACCTCCTTGACCAGGGTACTCGGAGACAAACCTTCCCCTACCACACGCTTGCGAAAGTCCGTATCAGTGAGGATACCGATGATCTGCCAGACCTTGCCCTCACTGTCCTTGATGCTGTAGCGCGGCTGGTCGCCCGGCTCATCAAGTACCAGCACCGCCGATGCCTGAAATTCAGTAAGCTGCTGGGCCGCCTGCTGCACCGTGGCATTGGCCTCGATCATCACCGGATAACGGTTGACCAGCTTGCGCACCCGCGTCGCCATCATATCGTTGTCGCGTCGCTGCCCCTCGAAAGTGGACTCGAGACGCGGACGCTCCACCTCAACGAAGTCAGAGAAGGAGTCGCTTTCATCACAGAGCTTCTGGAACATCGGCTCGGAAATGAAATAGATCAGCGTGTCTTCCATGGCACGAGCAGGAAAGCGAACCTTGTTGTGACGCATCAAGCTGAAGTGACCGAAGATGTCTCCTTCGCCCAGCAGGTTGTAGAGTTCGCCATTGCGGCGTGTTACCTCTACGGCACCGCTGCGGATGTAACAGAGATCCGTCTGCATCGCATCGAGTTCGAGAATCATCGAGTCAGCCTTGAAGTAGCTGACCTCTACATGGCTGGCGACCTCGTCGAGCAACTCCTCGGACAGGGTATCAAATGGGGCAAAGCGCCCCAGGTGCTGGCCAATTTCCAGCAGCTCCGCTTCCATGGTCATCCTCCACGCGGCAGATCATCCCGATGGGCATCCACAAGCCCTGATACAGCAGTCTGGGGGCACCACTGTCTGGTGTAAAGTGCGGTAAGCGCCGAGCTACGAGCTGTTCAATGCGAAACCGGGAGCACCGTGCTGTTTACCTGGCTGCGTCATCAGAGGACGGGGGCAAGGTTCGAACACTGCGTGTTCATAGCCCAACGCTCGTCGTTGCGGGTTCCGCTGCTCCAACGGGGGTACTTACAGCTTGAAGCTGACGGCTCAAGCGGCTCGCCGCTCTTGCATACAAAAACCCCCACTGCCCTGAGGACAGTGGGGGGTCGCTGCAAAGCCACCGAGCCGCCGAGGAGTCACGGCTCAGCTGCCCTACTCCTGGGTGATCAGGACTGCGCCATCTCCTGAACACGTTTCATCATCTCAGGGTCCTGTTGGACTGCCTGACCAATAGCATTGAAGGTTTCCACTTCAAGGCCGCTGTTGCGTACAGCATCAACCATCTTTTCGTTGGCCTCGACGCGTACTTCCTGCTGAGCTTCCTGACCATCTGCTTCCTGCAGACGAGTCGTGTAATCCTGAGAAATCGTAGCGATCTCCTTGGATGCATCGGCGAACTTCTGCAGATCACCGTCAGAGAAGTTCTGTGCCTGTACAGGCGCCTCTGCACCAGCACCCGCACCAGCGCCGGTAGCCGGAGCGGTGGCTGCGTCCTGGGCATGAGCGGTAGCGCTCATCAGGCCAGCGGACAGAAGTGCGGCAGAAAGCAGAGCGGTGAATCGTTGCATGAATCCTCCTTGGGATCAGTTCCTGGTTTATCGATCACTCGCCACTTGTGACGGCATGAATTCTGATCCGTTCAATGGAATCGTGTTACGGATTGTAAGAAAAACGTCTCCATTTGGAGACGCTTCAATGCCTTCAACCATAGGCCAGATTGGGTAGCCAGGTGACCAGTACCGGAAACAGGATCACCAGCACCAACCCCAGCGCCTGCAACGCGAGGAACGGGATCGAAGAGCGAAAAATCTGTGCCATTGTAATGGATGGCGGACAAACGCCCTTGATATAGAACAGCGCATAGCCGAACGGTGGACTCAGAAAGGACATCTGCATGTTGACCAGATAAATGACCCCGAACCACAGAGACACATCCTCCGGCGCCACCCCTGGCAGGCCCCATACTCCGCTGAACTCCAGCCCCTGGATCAAGGGAACGAAAATCGGTACGGCCAACAGCAGAATTCCCACCCAATCGAGGAACATCCCCAGTGCGATCAGCAACAGCATCATCAACGCCAGTACCGCATATGGGCCAAGCCCTGCACCGGAGATCAGCTCCTGCACGAAGGTCTGTCCGCCCTGCAGGATGTAGAAACCGACGAAAATACTGGCGCCGAAGATAATCCACATGACCATTGCCGTGGCCACCAGGGTGGTCATGCAGGCGGCGTGCAGGTTGGGCCATGTCAGTCGACGATGCAGTGCCGCCACAATCAACGCACCGAAGGTCCCGATGCCCGCGGCTTCCACGGGTGTCGCCACACCGGTAAAGATGATTCCCAGCACCAGGATCACCAACACGATGGGCGCCAGCATATTACGTAGCAGACGTAATTTCTCGGTCGTTGACACTCGATCCTCGACAGGCATTGGTGGTGCCATGCGAGGATTGAAAGTACCTCTCAACCAGCAATAAAGTGCGTACATCCCCGCCAGCATCAACCCTGGAAGCAGGGAGCCGAGATACAGTTCCCCCACCGATTGCTGGGCAATAACACCGTAGATAATGGCCAGAATCGAGGGTGGAATCAGAATGCCGAGCGTCCCACCAGCCATGATCGAGCCGATGGCAATCTCGGGGTTATAGTTGCGCCGGAGCATTGCCGGCAATGCAATCAACCCCATGGTCACTACCGCAGCTCCAATCACCCCCACCATGGCCGCCAATAGTGTCGAGGCGATAATAGTGGCGATGGCCAGGCCAGCCTTGAGTCCCCCCATCCACTTGTAGACGGCATCAAACAGCTCCTCGATGATTCCCGCCTTCTCGAGTACCGATGCCATGAAGATGAACAGCGGAATAGCCGACAGTTGGTAGTTGGTCATCATCGGGAAGATGCGCGACGGCATCAGGTTGAGCATATTCTGGCCACCGACCAGATACAGGAACAGTACACCCAGCCCACCAGTGACAAAGGCCAACGGCAACCCAGCGACCAATACAACCATCAAAGTGCCGAACATCAGCAGGGTTAGAGAACCGATCCCGACGCGCTCCAGACTGTACTCGATGCTCAGTGCAAGACTGTCGTAGTCGGTGGTCACGATATTGACGATCTCGAACGCCATCCAGACGGCAAGTAGTACCGCCATCCCCACCATCAGCGAAGAAAAACCACGACTGCCGTCATGCTGACGACGAAAGTGCAGATAACTCTGAAAGTCGCGGATCAGTTGCGCCAGCCCCTGCAATAACAACAACAATGCACCCAGGAACAGCATGAACTTCACTGGGTAGTACTGTATCGCCCACTCAGTGAAGGAGACTTCGTTGGCGTAACTGGCGCCAAACAACCATTTATCGCTGACCGACTGAGAGAAGAACAACCAACCACTGGCCAACAACGCCAGGGTAAACAACAGGAAGAAGATCGAGGTGGCAAGATCCAGAGCTGCGCGATTCACTGGCCTGGCACGCTGATAGAGGATATCGACCCGCACATGCCCGCCCTCGCGCAGCGCATAGGCACCTGCCAGCAGGTACTGCATACCGAACATCAGCGTCATCGACTCATGCGCCCAATTGGTAGGCGAATTGAAGGCGTAACGCAGCACCACTTCGTAGGTGAATATGAAGGGAGCGATCAGCGACCAATAGGCCACATAACGTCCGAAAAAACCCGATATCCGATCAATAACGGAGGTCAGCACATTACCGGGCGGCCGGTAGTCAGCCTCACTTGAGCCCCCCGGGACCTCAGTGGTATCCCCCCCACTGACCGTAGCGCCGCGACGGAAACTTCGGTCCACCAGTAGCATGACCAAAAGCGGCAGGAGTGCCAGCACCAACCAGTACATCCAGTGCGGCAGAATGAAATTGATCTGCAGGTTCATTGGCTCACCTCCGCTACACGCGTCGTGGCCCAGCAGCTCTCAGGCCGTTGACATCGTGCAACGAACATCCATGAAACAAGGCAAGCCGGTCGGCGCTACCGACCGGCCCGTTGGCTATCAGTTCCCGGGTTCAGTAGATACCGATTCATCAGGCATTGAGTTCGTAGCCCTGGATATCTTCCTCGGTCACTAGCGCCACTGCCGGATCCAGCATGGTGTTGAGGTGAGCCCGGAACAGCTTTGAAGCATCCTCGTCCTTGTTGGCCCACTCAAACCACAGAGGTATCGCCGCTTCACGGAATCGCTCCGCATCATTCTCCGAGAGATGGATGATTTCAACGCCCTTCTCTCGATACTTGGGCCAGGCCTCAGCGTTGGCCTTCTGGATCGCCGCGTAGTGGGTACGGGAATAAGCTGCCACCAGGTCGTGCATCAGATCCTGGACCTGGGTCGACATTCGCTCGAAAGCACGACGGTTAACCGAGATATCCATGAGATCGACGGCCTGGTGTAAACAGGGTGTCGAAGGTGGGCCCATGATGATGTAGTCAGTCACCTGCCAGAATCCCAGCTCAAAGTTGACTGCCGCACCGGTGTAATCTGCAGCATCGATGGTGCCCTTCTCAAGCGCCGGATAAACCTCGGAACCGGGCAGCAGAGTAGTGCGAGCACCGATCTTGGCAAAAGTCTCGGCGACAATGCCGCCAGGCATGCGAATCTTGACGCCTTCGAAATCATCGAAGCTGCGCAGAGGCACCTTGGAGTGGATCAGGTTGAGATCATGGTGCACATAGCCAAGTAGCTCTTGCCCCTGCTTGCGATAGAGATCCTTGGCGATGCCGAACCCTCCGTAGGCACCGAACATCATGTCCCATTGATGCGGCACCGACAGTCCCATGGGATAGGCAGTGAGAAATACTCCCGCGGGCATCTTGCCGGGCCAATACACGGTGAACCAGTTCTGCCCATCGAGTACACCATTGCGCACCGCATCGGCGACTTCAAAATCCCCTGCTACGGCTCCAGCCGGGAAGGGCTCGATGCTGACCTCACCGCTGGTCGCTTCGACAATGCCATTGGCCCATTCCTCGAAAATACGATACCCCGTAGTTCCCGGTTGCCACGATGACTGCATGCGGATGCGAATACCTTGCTGGGCCTGGGCATTGACCACCCAGGGAGCAGCCACAGCGGCCGCGGAGCCAATAGCGGCTGCCTTGAGAAAGCGCCGGCGTCCTGTCTCGTTCTTGCGGGGTGCCTCACTGGTATTGTTGTCTGTTGTTGTCATGACGGAACTCCTGATGGGATCAAGTAGGTACGAAAGCCGCCTGCCCTGATTGGCCTTTCGCACAACTTCTGCACAGCTTCTGCACAAACATGGAACGGGAGTCTTCCCGCTTCCGGGTTTCTTGTTGTTGTCCGTCCCTGCCCTGAGTCACGTCAGCACACATCCACCCAACGCCATACTCAGGCTGCCAGTCGTCCCTGAACGGAACACCACATATCTGTTGGTGCGGAAAACCAGCGCTGACCACCATGCGGTGTTGCCCTTTGAAAGCTAGCGAATAGCCCCCTACCTTCAACGCCATAATTCAACGTTCGCTATATCGAGCATTGGTCAGACCAACAGATAAATGATCACCCGACCTCACCATTGCTGCGCTCGTTACGGTATGACCAATTTTAATTAACCACGCCTACTACGACCAAAGCACGACACCAGGATTACCGATAATCGTCATCAACAGGCTATCCTCCAGTGCGCTCTTGCTGCTGGAGAGCACCACATACACACCATGATTCGGAGATCTGGATGACAGTGGAACGTCAGTGGCCAGCCTTGCTTATGCCGATACTCTTTGTGCTGCTGTGGAGTACCGGTTTCATCGGTGCTCGTTTTGGTCTGCCCTACGCGGAACCCTTCACCTTTCTGGTGATCCGTTTCGTACTGACACTACTGTTGCTGATACCGCTGGTAGGGTTGATGCGCGACGCCTGGCCCGCCGGACGCAAGCTCTGGGGACATGCCGCGATATCCGGCTGTCTTGTGCATGGCATCTATCTGAGCGGCGTGTTCTATGCCATCGATCTCGGCATGCCGGCGGGATTGGGGGCACTACTGGTGGGATTGCAGCCGCTGGTGACGGCGATACTGGCTGGACCTCTGCTGGGTGAGCAGCTCAACAAGGCACAATGGGCCGGGCTGGTGTTGGGTCTCGTGGGCATCAGTCTGGTGCTTGGTGGCAAGCTCGATCCCACATCCTTGCAGTTCGATGGTTTTGGCTGGCCGGCCCTGGTCTGTATTGGCGCCGCCCTGCTGGGTATATCCTGCGGTACTCTGTATCAGAAGCGCTACTGCACGGGCATGCCGCTACTCGGTGGCACCGTTGTGCAGTACCTGGGAGCTCTGGCGGTAACCGGAGTGGGTAGTCTGGCGTTGGAGCAACGCCAGATCGAATGGAACACGACCTTTATTCTGACCCTGGCGTGGCTGGTACTGGTGCTGTCGATCGCCGCCATTCTGCTGTTGATGACGCTGATCAAGAATGGCGCAGCATCCCGCGTGGCCAGCCTGTTCTACCTTGTACCGCCAGTGACCGCACTGGAAGCCTGGTGGTTGTTCGACGAACAACTTCCCAGCCTATCGTTGCTGGGCATGGCGATCGCCATAGCCGGGGTGGCATTGGTAGTGAGAAGCCGTCAATAAGCGACTACGGACATCGTAGCTCGTAGCTCGTAGCTCGTAGCTCGTAGCTCGTAGCTCGTAGCTCGTAGCTCAATTCTGCTCCTGTTCCAGCCTGGCTAACGCAAATCCGGCAATGGCGGTGTCCTGTACCCCCGTTCCAGTAAGGTCGCAGACGGTAATGTCGCTCCGGTCCTTACGCACTTGCTTGCCTTCGGCAATGACCTGTCCCAGCTCGATGACCTCAAACGGTACGTTGCGTCCGGCGAAGGCCTTGAGCTCACCGTTACTCTCGCTCTGGGCGCGGGTATCGCAGACAAACACGTCGGCACCGGTCATCACGCTTTCATCCAGCTCACGCTTCTCGGGGCTATCCGAGCCCATAGCAGTGACGTGAACACCATCAGGCAGGTCATCACCGTTCAGAATCGGGGTCTGTGAAGGCGTGGTGGTAATGATGATATCGGCCTGCCGACAGGCGAGGCTGGCACTATCGTGAACATTGACCTCAAGACCTTTGGCGCGCACCGGAATAGCCCAGGTCTCGGCCGCATCGCGTCGCCGGGCCCAGACATCCACCACCCTGATATCACGAACCAACTGCAGCGCCTCAATCTGCTTCGTCGCCTGCTCGCCAGCACCCAGCACCGTGACCCGGTGGCTATCCTCGCGCGACAGATGTTTGGCAGCAATAGCGCCAGCCAGCGCGGTACGCACCATGGTCAGATAACCCTCATCGAAGAGCACAGCGTCGACCAGCCCGGTCTTCGCCGAGAACACCATCATCAGACCATTGAGGCTAGGCAAGCCGATCTTCGGGTTGTCGAAGAACCCTGGGCTGACCTTGATCGCAAAACGGCTATTGCCGCGAATATGCGCCGTCTTGACGTCGACCTCGCCATTGGACTCCTCGATGGTCATCGATAGAATAGGTGGCTGCACTACCGTGCCACGCCCCAACGCTGCGAAGCCCTCCTCAACGGCCTCCAGAGCGGCGACGTCGATCTTGACTACCTCGGTGATTCGATCACGTTGAAAAAGCTGCATCCCTGAACCTCTCCCATTGTCGAAGCGGCCACCCAGCGCCACGCTGCATGGCAATGAACTCAACTCAAGTGACTTCCAACGCGCCACCAACTCATAAATCAGTGGCCAGCTGACGGGCCCGGTCAAAGGTTTCCAGTGCCACCCCATTACCGGAGATCACCAACGCGATACGCTGGCCGCGAATATCGATGGCATGCTCGGTAATCGCCGCAAGCCCAACGACCGCGGCTCCTTCCACCAGAATCTTTTCATGTTGCAACATATTGACCATGGCCTCGGCAATCGCCTTTTCCGAAACCTGGTAGTGATCATCCATGACCTCGCGTACCAGAGCGAAGGTGCAGTGATTATCCAGGCCAATGCCACCACCCAGAGAGTCGCCAAGACTCTCGACCTCGTCCACCGCCACCGGTTTGCCGGCTTCGAGACTCTCGAACATGGCGGCACCGGCCGACAGGCTAACGCCTGTGACCTGCAACTGCGGACGAATGCTCTTGAGTGCCGCACCTACCCCGCCCAGCAACCCTCCACCGGAAAGACCGATGAAGACGCGATCGAGTTCGGGCTGATCCTCAAGCAATTCGATACCGATGGTGCCTTGTCCTGCTGCTATCAAGGCATCGTCGAACGGCGGTATCAATGTCATGCCTTCTTCGTTCACCAATCTTGCAGCTTCCTCGAAGGCTTCATCCTGGCTCACGCCGACACGTTTCACCGTGGCTCCCAGTGCTTCGATGGCGGCTACCTTGTTGTCCGGCACCAGTCGCGAAACACAGATCACCGCCGGAACTCCCAGACGTGAGGCTGCATAAGCCACAGCTCGCCCATGGTTGCCGGTGGACGCCGTAGTGACCCCTGCCGCCAGAGCTTGCTGGCCACGCTGCTCGATCAGCGCCGCAATCATGTTGGTGGCGCCGCGCAGTTTGAAAGCCCCGGTTGGCTGGAGGGTTTCGAGCTTGAGATGGATATCCGCGTCGAAACGCTCACTGAGCACCTGCGAGCGAATCAACGGTGTACGACACACCTGGCCTTCGATGCGGCGTCTCGCACGGTAGATCTGAGCCAGGCTGACGCCATGACCCGGTGTTGTGTCTTGTGCAGTCATTCACGCGTCCTTCGTTGGCTCGACACACAAATCAGCACGCAAAAAGGCCGCCCTCTATTGCGGGCGGCCTGGCACGTCATGCTCAAGCAGTCTGCAGAACGCCTTCGCGAACCAGCTCGTCGGTTACCTTGTTCACCGCGCGCTCGGTGCGAGCCACAATCTCGTCGATATCATCACGCGTCGCAATCAGCGGCGGCGCGAAGCCGAGAATGTCGCCCTGCGGCATGGCACGTGCGATCAGGTTTTCCTCCAGCGCGGCAGCGGCGATACGCGGGCCAACCTTGAGGCTCGGATCGAAGCTGCTGCGAGCGGATGGGTCTGCCGAAAATTCCAGCGCCGCCAGCATACCTACACCACGTGCGTCACCCACGATCGGATGGTCACCGAAGGCCTGCTGCATACGCTGCTGCAGGTAAGCACCAGTATCGGCAGCATTCTGGGTCAGGTTCTCGCGCTCGATGATCGCCAGGTTCGCGAGACCAGCGGCACAACCCAGCGCATGGCCGGAATAGGTCCAGCCGTGACCGATCGGACCCAGTTCACCAGTACCCTGCTCCAGCACCTTCCACACACGATCACCAACGATAACGCCAGACAGCGGCTGATAGGCGCTGGTCAGGCCCTTGGCGACGGTGATCAGGTCCGGCTTGATGTCGTACTTGTGGCTACCGAAGTTGGAACCGATACGCCCGAAGCCACACACCACCTCATCGGCAATCAACAGTATGTCGTACTTGTTGAGCACCGCCTGGATAGCAGCCCAATAGCCTTCCGGCGGCGCGACGATACCACCAGTACCCAGCACCGGCTCACCGATAAACGCTGCTACGGTATCCGGACCTTCAGCGAGGATCATTTCCTCGAGCTTCTCGGCACACCAGGCAGAGAACTCACGCTCACTCATCCCCTGCTGCTCAGCAGCGCGTTGGTAGTAATGAGGCGCTTCGGTGTGCAGCACACCAGCCATCGGCAGATCAAACTGGTCGTGGAACGCCTTGAGGCCGGTCAGTGAACCTGTCGCCAGGCCAGAACCATGGTAGCCACGCTGGCGTGAGATGACCTTCTTCTTCTGCGGACGGCCCAGCACGTTGTTGTAGTAACGCACCAGCTTGAGCTGTGTCTCGTTGGCATCGCTACCGCCGAGCCCGTAGTAGACCTTCGACATGCCCGGGCCCGCGAGTTCAAGAATCTTCTCGGACAGTGCAATCTGCGGCTCGTTGGAATGGCCAACATAGGTATGGTAGTAAGCCATTTCCAGCGCCTGCTGATAGATGGCCTCGGCCACCTCGGTACGGCCATAGCCGATATTCACACAGTACAGACCGGCGAAACCATCAATGAACTCGCGACCATCCTTGTCGACGATGTTGATGCCCTTGCCACCGGTGATTACGCGGCCCGCCGCATCGCCATGAGCAAAGTCACGCAGGTGAGTGGAGGCATGGAAGGTAACCTTGCGGTCACGATCAATCAGTTCCTGATGGGTAGTCATACTTGATTCCTTTTTTCCTAGCTCCCCGGCTACCTGCCGGGGAAATCATTGGATCAATACGGCATTCAGACGCCGCCGTGCAATACTGTGAATTGGTTCTATCAACTACCGGACACAGAGCCCATGGCACCAAGGCAGTAGTACTTGGTCGACAGGTATTCATCGATTCCCATCGCACCGCCCTCACGGCCCAGCCCGGACTGTTTGACCCCCCCGAAGGGCACAGGGGGACCAGTCATCTTCACCGAATTGACCGATACCATGCCGAAATCCAGCGCACGCATCAGTTTCCAGATGCGACGGATATCATGGGTATAGATATAAGCGGCCAGGCCATACTCGGTATCATTTGCCATGGCGATGACTTCATCGTCATCACGATATGCCGTTATTCCGGCTACCGGCGCAAAGTTTTCTTCACGCCACACTTTCATCTGCGACGTTACACCGGTCAGTAGCACCGGCATGAAGAAGTTCTCACCCGGAGCATCAGACTGATCACCAGCCACCAGAGTTGCGCCACGAGACACTGCGTCATCAACAATGGACAGCGCGCCTTCGACAGCACGACGATGAATCAATGGCCCGAGATCAACCTCACTCTCCATGCCATCACCCACTGTCAGCGCCGCCATGCGCTCAGCAAAGTGCGCGACAAACTCGTCGTGAATCGATTCGTGTACCAATATGCGGTTAGCCGCAAGACAGTCCTGACCTGCCGTCTGGAACTTGGCCGCCACGGCTGCCAGAGCGGCCTCGCGCGGATCCATATCCGGCCCGACGATGAAGGGAGCGTTGCCGCCCAATTCCATCGACATGCGCTTGACGGTATGCGCGCACTGCTCGATCAGAATGCGACCCACCCTGGTGGAACCAGTGAAGGACACCGCCTTGATACGATCATCATCACAAAGCTGACGCGACAGCGGCGCCGACTCGCCCAACACCACATTGAAGATGCCCGCAGGAATTCCAGCACGCTCGGCCAGCTCCGCCAGCGCAAGCGCCGAAAACGGCGTTTCGTGAGCAGGCTTGACGATCACCGGGCAACCGGCTGCCAGCGCAGCCGCCGCCTTGCGGGTGATCATCGCCAGCGGGAAGTTCCAGGGCGTCACCAGCAGCGCGATGCCGACCGGCTCCTTGATGGTGCCCAGAGCCGCATTAGGGATATGGCTGGGAATCGTCTCGCCATAGGTACGCTTGCCTTCCTCGGCAAACCAGCGCACGAAGCTGGCACCATACTCGACCTCGCCACGGGAATCCGGCAGCGGCTTGCCCTGCTCGAGAGTCATGATGGTGGCGAGGTCCTCACGATGCTGCTGGATCAGGTCATACCAGGCGAGCAGACGCTCGGCACGCTCATCGGCACGCAGCGCACGCCAGTTGGCAAAGGCATCCTCAGCGGCATCGACACAAGCACTGATCTGACGCGACTCGAGCAACGGAATATGGCCAATGACCTCGCCATTGGCTGGATTGACCACCGCCTCTTCACGGCCTTCGTCACCGCTGGTCCACTTACCGCCGATGTAGGCATACTGACGAAACAGTCGCGGATCACCTAGTTTCATGACGCTACCTCCCCCTGAGCGGCTGTCGTGGCAATACAACAAGCCCCAACAGCAAAAAATGTGGCATCCATGGCCCGTGGCCATTCGATGCCCCCATGGTAAGGGAGGTGCGTCCTCAGGACTTTTTGAACCCAGGCCGATCAAATATGGTTTTTTTTGTCGCCA